>JBEKBO010000016.1:0-59445 GCA_050015355.1 Candidatus Korobacteraceae bacterium
AGGACTGATCGTGGCGATCGAATTCAAACTGCCGGAACTGGGCGAAAACATCGAATCGGGCGACTTGGTCCGGGTGATAGTTTCGCCCGGTGCGCAGGTGAACGCAGGTGATCCCGTCATTGAACTGGAGACAGACAAGGCGGTCATCGAGGTTCCGTCGACGATCTCGGGCACAGTCGGCGAGATCAAGGTCAAGCAGGGCGACAAACTCAAGGTGGGTCAGGTGATCTTTACTCTTGCGGAGGGCAAGGCCGCCGAAACAAAAGCGACCCCGACGGCCGAGGCGGAGTCCACCACCGCCGCACCCGCTCAGGAGGCTCCGTCGGCAGGCGCTCCACAGGAGCAACCGAAGCCCGTGGCTGCCGGCCGCGCGCCTCAGGACTTCAGAACTCAGGAAGCTGCCCGCGATACCTACGCGCGTGCTCGCGAATTGGAGGGAAAGAGCGAGGAGGAGGCTTTTCCGCCCGATGTTCGCCGGGAAGAACCGCAGCCGGTCGTTCCTGCTCAATTGACGAAGACGGCCGGGCCGGAGCACCGTCCTCCGTTGCCGGCTTCTCCCGCGGTTCGCCGTTTGGCGCGCGAACTTGGGGTCGACGTCTACAACGTGCGCGGCAGCGGTGCGGGCGAGCGCATCCTGGAAGAAGACGTTAAGGCTTACGCTAAATCGGTGATCGGCAGTGCCGGCGCGGCCATAGCGGGAGCCGCCATGGGATCGGGATTCGTGCGTCCGGCGCCGCAACTGCCGGACTTTTCCAAGTGGGGGCCCATCGAGAAAGTTTCGATGCGCGCCATCCGCCGCAAGACCGCCGAGCATCTTGCCGAGGCTTGGAATACCATCCCGCACGTCACGCAGCACGATCTGGCCGACATCACCGAACTGGAAGAGCTGCGCAAGCGCTTCTCCGCCAAGGCCGAGGTCGCCGGCGGCAAGATGACCGTCACGGCGATTGCGCTCAAGGTCGTGGCTTCGGCGCTCAAGGTGTTTCCGCAGTTCAATGCCAGCGTCGATGTGCGTGGCGAAGAGGTCATCTACAAGCGTTATATTCACATCGGCGTTGCAGTCGATACCGATCGCGGATTGCTGGTGCCGGTGATTCGCGACGTGGACCGCAAGAACATCGTCGAGCTGGCCGTGGAGCTGGCGCAGATTTCGCTCAAGGCGCGCAACAAAAAGCTCACCCCCGAGGACATGGAGGGAGGGACCTTTACCATCACCAATCTTGGCGGTGTTGGGGGCACGTACTTCACTCCGATCGTGAATTATCCGGAGGTCGCTATCCTCGGCATGTCGCGTTCGCGGATCGAGCCGGTGTGGGCAAAGGACAAAGACAAGTTTGAGCCGCGGCTGATGCTGCCGGTTTCCCTCTCCTACGATCATCGCTTGATCGATGGAGCCGATGCCGCGCGCTTCGTACGATGGGTCGTAGAGGCCCTGGAACAGCCGTTCCTGTTGTCAGTGCAAGGATAGCCACCCCAACCAGACGCAAAGTCGGCGTCTGCCGGGGACCCCGGATAGGAAATCAAGAGATGGCAGAGAATACCTCGCCGAACGCCCCGGCAACGGCAACGCCAGCCGGGAACCCCATCAACCTCGCCGTAATTGGCGGCGGGCCGGGCGGCTATGCCGCCGCTTTCCTCGCCAACGATCTCGGCATGAAAGTTACGTTGATCGACCTGGAAAAAAATCCGGGTGGCGTATGCCTGTACCGAGGCTGCATTCCCTCGAAGGCGCTGCTGCACGTCGCGGCCGTTATCAACGAAGCCCAGCACTCCTCGACCTGGGGAGTGGAGTTCGCCGCGCCCAAGATCGACGTGAACAAGTTGCGGTCGTTCAAGGAAGGCGTCGTCAACAAGCTCACCGGCGGGCTTGGCATGATCTCCAAGCAGCGCAAGATGACTTATATTCAGGGACGCGCGAGCTTTGTCGATTCCAAGACCTTGCGCGTGGAGAAGCTCGGAGGCGGGGAAGAGACGCTGAGTTTCGATCGCATCCTGATCGCGACTGGTTCGCGGCCCGCCACCATTCCGGCGCTTTCCATCAAGAGCCCGCGGGTGATGGACTCGACCGGAGCCCTCAACCTTGAAGAGGTGCCGAAGAGTCTGCTGGTGGTTGGCGGAGGCTATATCGGCCTGGAAATGGGGACGGTCTACTCCGCGCTGGGCAGCCGCGTCAGCGTAGTTGAAATGCTGGACGGCCTGCTTCCCGGCGCCGACCGCGACCTGGTTCTGCCGCTGCACAAACGGCTCGAAAAACAGTTCGAGAGCATTATGCTCAAGACCTCCGTCGAGTCGCTGAAAGAGGAGAGCGGCGGAATTCGCGTGACCTTCAAGGGCGACGTTCGCGAGAAGGAGAAAGTTTACGACCGGGTTCTCATCTCGGTGGGACGGCGTCCGAACTCGCAGATCCCCGGCCTGGAAAAAACGAAGGTCGTCGTCGGGCCCAAAGGTTTCATCGAGGTCAACCGGCAGTTGCAGACCGCCGATCCGGCGATTTATGCCATTGGCGACGTGGTCGGAGAGCCGATGTTGGCCCACAAAGCCTCGCACGAGGGCCGCACGGCGGTGGAACATATGTCGGGCAAGAAGGTGTCTTTTGAGCCATATGCGATTCCCGCCGTCGTCTTCACCGATCCCGAAATCGCCTGGGCCGGACTGACGGAAACGCAGGCGAAAAACGAAGGACGCGAAGTCAAAGTCGCGAAATTTCCATGGGGCGCTTCCGGCCGGGCGGTCACGCTCGATCGCACCGAGGGGATCACCAAACTGGTGATCGATCCAAAAACGGAGCGCATCCTTGGCATCGGCCTGTGTGGACCCTCGGCAGGCGAGATGATCGCCGAAGGCGTGCTGGCAATCGAGATGGGAGCGACCGCGATGGATCTCGAACTGACCATCCACCCGCATCCAACGCTCTCGGAAACCATCATGGAAGCCGCCGAGGTCTTCTACGGGACCAGCACCGATATGTACCGGCCGAAACGGTAGTAGTTCTCAGTATCAGACTGTCATGGCGAGCGAAGTCGAGCCATCTTTTGTTTCTGCTACCGAAAACAAAGGGTGGCTCCACTCCGCTTCGCTCCGGTCGCCATGACATTCCAATCGAAATTTGGAGCTGAGAGCCGGGAGCTGTTTACGCTCCGCGCACCAGCAGGTGCAGGAGCCAGTAACCTGCGGCCGAGACCAGCGCAGAGGCCGGAATCGTCACCACCCAAGCCCACACAATGCGCTGCGCCACGCCCCAGCGAACCGCCGAAAGCCGGACCGTGGTGCCGACGCCGATGATGGCTCCCGTAATCGTGTGTGTCGTGCTCACAGGGATGCCGGCCATCGCGGTTCCAAACAGGGTGATGGCGCCGGCAGCCTCTGCACAGAACCCGCCCACGGGTTTCAGCTTGGTGATCTTTGAGCCCATCGTGTGGACAATGCGCCAGCCTCCGAAGTAAGTACCCATCGCGATCGCGGCGTTGGCGGCCAGAATGATGGGCCAGTGGTACTTGCCCCAGTCGTGGGCTACGTCAAACCGGGTCATCAGGCCGCCGGCATAAAGCGCTCCGGCGATGATCCCCATGGTCTTCTGCGCGTCATTGCCGCCATGCCCGAGGCTGTAGCAAGCCGCCGAAACCAGTTGCAGTTTGCGGAACCAGGTGTCGACCTGCCTTGGAGCGCTCCTTCGGAATATCCAGGACACGATGACCATGAACGTGAAGCCCATGGCGAGTCCCATAACCGGCGCAATAAAAATGAACAGGATGGTTTTCGTCCAGCCGCCCGCAATGATGACTCCGAAGGCCTTGCCCCAACCCCGGACGATTGCGGCCCGCGCTATCGCCGCCCCGGCGTAGGCGCCAATCAGCGCATGCGAGGATGAAGTCGGCAGGCCCCACCACCAAGTCAGCAGATCCCAGACGCAGGCGCCCAGCAGTCCAGCCAATACTACGTACTGCGTCACAATCTCCAGATCGATCATGCCGTGGCCGATGGTCTTGGCCACCGCCGTCCCAAAAAAGAAAGCAGCTGCAAAATTAAAGAAGGCAGCCCAGACGACGGCCAATTTTGGCGACAATACCCGCGTGGAAACCACCGTGGCGATACTGTTGGCCGCGTCGTGAAAGCCGTTCAGAAAGTCGAATGTAAGTGCGACCAGGACGGTTAGAACAAGCAGGAGGATATCTAAGCTCACAGGCAGGTTTCCTCAAAGCTGCGATACCTGCCCGCGATGGAGTGGGCGCCCGCGCATGCAGGATGGACGATGGCCGTGGAATTGTCGGTGTGGTCAGGCATGTTTCAGAACCACAGTTTCCAACACGTTTGCGGCGTCTTCGGCCTTGTCTGTGGCCATCTCCAGGACCTCAAGCAATTCTTTATTCTTAATCAGGCGCACGGGGTCTGTTTCTTCTTCGAAAATCTTCCCAATCGCACCCCGGCAAATGGTATCGGCCATATTTTCCAGCCGATTGATCTCTACGCAGTGCGGCAGAATTCCGTCCGGCTTCTCAAGCATCGCCACTGCCTTGGACAATTCTTCCGCTTGCCGCACAATTACCGACGCCAACTCCGCCGCAGCCGCTGGAGGGCAATCGATCTTGTAGATAATAAGGCGGTCACTCGCGCCATTCACGCGATCGAGAACGTCGTCCAGGCGCGAAGTAAGTTCGGCGATGTCTTCGCGGTCGAAGGGGGTGATGAACGTCTGGTTCAGCTTGACATAGACCTTGTGGGTCATTTCATCGCCGCGACGTTCAAGTTCCTTGATGCGGTTTACCGAATCCTGAACCTGCTGGAAATTGAGAAAAAGGTCGCGCAAAACTGTCGCAGCCTGCGCGACGTTGTTGGCAATTTCCACGAACATGTCGAAGAACTGAGTGTCTCGCGGGATCAATCGCATGAGATATCGAAACCTGTAGCGCCGGTGCGTTACAGACGCCTGCGCTTGCATTATTAAAGTCAGGTTAATATCTCATCCGGGCGGGTCAGCGTCAAACTGTCTTGGCCTGCTATACTTAAGGTTTCGCTCAGACCTTTTCAACCTGCTGCCTCAGCGTCGCGAACCCTCTTCGTAAGCCTCTCAAAATCAAGCGGATCGCAAGCCCCAGCGCAAGTATACAGAGGATCGCCACGATGGCCGCCGCATAGGGATGAACCATCGCCAGCCACGTCAGACCCACGGCAGCGCCATCTTCCGCGGTGCTCACCATGAAGTTGGTCAGAGGCTCGGGCGTGGCGTTGACACCGATGCGAAGCGCCGTCTTCCCGGCATGTGCGGCGAAGGCGACAGCCGCCCCCAGCGCCGACGCGGCCAGTTGCCATTGCGGCGGCAACTGCGATCCGGCCTGATAGGCCAACAGAGCGGCTACCGGAATTCGCACGAAGGTGTGCAGAAAATTCCAGACAACGTCGAAATAGGGAATCTTGTCGGCAACGATTTCAACCAGGAAAAGAGCCCCGCTAATTCCAATCGTCCACCAGGAATCCAGCAGACTCAATGCCGGCGCGAGTGAAACCAGGTCCGCACGAGACAGCAGACCGAGCGTCAGGACAGTGGCATAGACATTGATCCCGGCAGCAAAACTGGTTGCGATAATCACCGGCAAAAGCTGCTGCGAGTACGGCTGCATAGGTCGGGAGCAAAACCACCAATGAAGGATGCTTCAAATCCGGAATAGGCTTTCCCACAAAAACCGAAGGGCCGCACATGGCGGCCCGGCGTGTTTACCCAATGCGGGTACGTCTACAGCGTTGATTCAATCTCGAAACCCCACGCCTCAAGAAGAGGTTCGGGAATGTATTTCGAATTCTTGTTGCGACGCGCCCACTCGCGAAGACGAGTTGAGCGGATGTACTGATCAGGTTGCAGTTTGAATTCGCGAACGACCTGCTCGAATTCAGTGATGGTTGGAGTCACCGGTCCAATCGGCTCCGGCTTGCCCCAATTAGGATTGCCGCGTCTCTTTGCCATAAACTCAGTCCTACCCTCTGCGATCAAATCGATCAGATTTTATGTTTTCCGGGAATCTTGCGTCTGGGATCTTTTTCTTTAGACTCTGAGAGCCTTGAAAAAGTTTCGGCCAGTCTGTCCGGAACTTTACTGATGGGTTGATATGTTCGGCCAAAAACATCTCATTCTACGATGTTTTTGCAGGTTGGGCAACAAATTATACCCAAAAGAGATCATCAAAGCCGGGGTTCGTCGGTGGGAAAAGGCCCGGTGTAATCTCCGTAAATTATAATTAATAAAGCAGTTATCGTGAAAAATAGGAGGGCAAAGGGCGGCCGCTGTTGATTCCCGGAAGCCACGGCCTCAGACGATACGCCTTCTGCCCTGTCCTGCTGCAGTTACCCGCCCCAATTCACCCCTAAGCTGCAGAAGATAGGGCAGATCCATAACTTCATCTCCGATGGGCCAAAACGGAGCTTATGGCCACTGCTTCCTTAATCCCAATCCAGCGCATATGCCCTCTGAATGGTTGAATCCGGAAGCGCGTTTTCCCAGCGAGCCACCACTAACGTGGCGATTATGTTCCCGGTCAGATTCACCGCGCTGCGGCCCATGTCCATAATTCGGTCCACGCCCATAATCATGAACAGACCCTCCATGGGTAAGCCGAATGTCGGGAGAATCGCCGAAATGATGATGATAGCCACTCCGGCGACGCCGGCCGCGCCTTTTTGAGCGACCGCCATGGTCACAAAGATCACTACCTGCTGAGCCAGGCTCAAGTGGATGCCGTAGACCTGCGCGATAAACATCACCGCCATAATGTGATAGAGCGAGCCTCCGTCCATATTGAACGCGTAACCGGTGGGAAGAACGAATCCGGCGATATGTTTCGGTACACCGAATTTTTCCAGCCTCTCCAGGGTGAGAGGCATGGCGGCTTCGCTGGACGCGGTGGTAAACGTGATCACCAGCGCCTCCCTGAATATTCGTAGGATCTGGAAAAAATTGATCTTGATCAGCACGCAGGCGATGCATAGAACAGTGACGACGAACAGGAACAGTCCCAGGTAGAGGCACCCGATCAGCTTCGCCAACGGAAGCAGCAGCTTTGTGCCATACGTGCCCACCGTAAAAGCAGCAAAGGCGAACACACCATAGGGCGTCAGCTTAATAACGTAGCGGGTGACATAGAACATTGCATCTTTGGTGGCGTCAAAAAAATCAACGATGATTTTGCCCTTGCTGCCCATGGCTGCGACTGCGATGCCAAAGAAGCAGGAAAAGAACACAATCTGCAGCAGATTGCCGCTTGTCGCGGCTTCGAATGGGTTAGTCGGAACCATGCGCGTCAGCAGGTCTACCACCGTAATCGCTTTGGTCGCCGCAATTGCCTCGTGCGGTTGCGCATGCATGATGGGAACGCCGGCGCCAGGACGAAGCACGTTGGCGATGACAAGACCGTAGGCCATGGCGATCGTTGTCGCTCCCCAGAACCAGGCCATCGCCTTGGCGCCCAGTATGCCCATCTTTTTGAAGCTTCCGGCCCCGGCGATGCCCACGATCAGGGTGGAAAAAATCAGGGGCACGATCAACATCTTGATCATACGAAGGAAGATATCTCCAACCGGCTTGAGCGCCGCTCCCTGGCGTGGAAAGAAGTAGCCGAACAAACCTCCGAGGAACAGCGCCACAAAGATCTGGGTGGCCAGGGGAAATCTGAACTTCTTGGGCGAAGCTGCTTTCTCTGGAGCCGCCTGTCCGGCAGGCGGTTCAACCGTTTGTGACATTGTGCATATCTCCACTGCGTTTTCGGTGCAGTCCTTCAGCAATAAACTTTGGTGGGTACTCGATGGCTCAGGAGGGTATCATCGGGATGCCACCGGCAGCGGTGACGTAACTCACAAAATCACAGAAGCGGCAAATGGAGCGCTTGCAGGCCCGCCCCGGCGAAAAGCTTGGACAACCAACGCGTCTCTGTGGTGAGATCATTCCAGCTCAAGATCAATGGAGAGGCCAAAATGAAAGCCGGATTCGTGGTTGCGCCCTTGATTTCACCCCGGTTGGATCGTATTAAGCCATCTCCAAGCTCGGCAGTGACGCAGCGCGCCCGGGAACTGCGCGCCGCCGGACGTGACGTCATCAGCCTGAGCGTGGGCGAGCCGGACTTCCCTACCCCAGCCCACATTTGCCAAGGCGCCATTGAGGCTATCAATCGCGGTCAGACGCGTTATACCACGGTGGACGGCACTCCCGAGCTGAAGCAGGCGATCATCGGCAAATTCAAGCGCGAGAACGGACTTGAATACAAACCGGATCAGATCACCGTGGGCTCTGGCGCCAAGCAGGTCATCTTCAATGCCATGATGGCAACCCTGGCACCGGGCGACGAGGTCGTGATCCCCGCTCCACACTGGGTTTCTTATACGGATATCACGCTGCTTGCCGAAGGCGTGCCCATAGTAGTCCCCTGTCCTCAGACCCAAGGTTTTAAGCTCAGAGCCGAACAACTCGATGCGGCAATCACGTCCCGGACGAAATGGATCATTCTCAACTCGCCGTGTAATCCGACTGGCGCGGTTTACAGCCGCAATGAGTTGAAATCTCTGACCGAGGTTTTGCTGCGTCACCCGCAGGTCCATGTGCTCGCCGACGACATCTACGAGCACATCCTGTTTGATGGCCGCCAGTTCTTCACGCCCGCCCAGGTTGAACCGGAGCTGTACGAGCGGACATTAACCGTGAACGGGGTCTCGAAAGCTTACGCCATGCCGGGATGGCGGATCGGCTACGCCGGCGGTCCGCGCGCCCTCATCAAAGCGATTGCCAAGTTGCAGGGGCAGAGCACCACGAATCCATGTTCAATCAGCCAAGCTGCCGCCGTTGTGGCGCTCAACGGCCCGCAGGGCTTCATCCCAGAGCGTGCAGCCGCTTTCCAGCAGCGTCGCGACCGCGTGCTTGATTTGCTGAACCAAGTGCCCGGGTTGAGCTGCCACAAGCCTGAAGGCGCGTTCTATCTGTATCCGGATTGCAGCGGAGTGATCGGCAAGCGCCGTCCTGACGGGCGCCGCGTCGAGAACGACCAGGATTTTGCGATGTACCTGCTCGATTGCGCCGACGTGGCCGTCGTTCAGGGATCGGCTTATAACCTGTCTCCCTATGTCCGCATCTCGATCGCAACTTCGATGGAGTTGCTGGAGCAAGCCTGCGCGCGTATCCATCGCGCCTGCGCCGAGTTGAGCTAGGACCCGCAATTTTCCCAACGCGGTTGCAGCCGCGGTTGGCGGTAGTGCAGCGGCTGTGTCAAACTGAGGGTGCTCTGGCGCGCGCGCGAACGGCGAAACCCTGTGAACCTCTTGGAATCTCTTCGGACAGAGCAGCCGATGGTCCAACCGGGATGACTGCTTTGCTGGATACTGAACTTTTGCAACAGCGAGTACTACCTCAGTTGCTTAGCACCAAGGCCGGGATGGCGAAACTGGCAGACGCAGCGGACTTAAAATCCTTATTTATTCATCCCTCCATCTCGTATCTTGATGCAGCCAAGCAAGTTATTGACATAATTCCTGCCTAGCATTTTCTTACACAACCATTACACATTTTCAGGGTTCCAACGAGGACAGGGGTCATCC
The DNA here is from genome assembly GCA_050015355.1 of Candidatus Korobacteraceae bacterium. Lineage (GTDB taxonomy): Bacteria > Acidobacteriota > Terriglobia > Terriglobales > Acidobacteriaceae > CAWBRT01. The sequence goes on from JBEKBO010000016.1 coordinate 9,568, forward strand.
TGCCATGGCGGAGCAATACACCATTCTCGGCGGCAAGGTTCACGTCTACAAACGCCCGAACAGCGGCTGCTGGCAATGCTCCAGCTACTTCGCCGGCAGGAACCGCCGGACCAGCACGAAGGAAGACAGCCTATCCAAAGCGAAGGAGGTTGCCGAGGACTGGTATCTGCAGCTGCGCGGCAAGCTCCGCAGCGGCGAAATCAAAACCGAAAAGACCTTCCGCGACGCATCCGAACAATTCTTGAAAGAATACGACATCATCACGCAGGGCGAGCGCAGCGCCGTCTATGTCAGCGGCCAGCGCCGCCGTCTGGAGAACCACCTGGTCCCGTTCTTCGGCCCGATGGGCCTCTCGGAAATCACTGCCGGCAAGATCCAGGAATACCGCATCCACCGCCATGAGGAAGCCGTCGCCGCCTTTGGCAAGCGCCCGGCCCACAACACCATGCATCAGGAAATGGTGGCCCTGAGACAAACCCTGAAAACTGCCATCCGCCACGGATGGCTCGACCGCCTGCCCGACCTGTCGGAGCCGTACAGGTCATCCCCGAAAATCTCGCACCGGGCCTGGTTCTCTGCCGAGGAATACAAACAGCTCTACGAGGCCACGCGCAAACGCGCGCACGATCCGAAGAATGAACGCTATCACTGGGAATCCGAACAGCTCCATGACTACGTGCTGTTTTGCGCCAACACCGGCCTGCGGCCTGACGAAGCGTGGAGGCTTCAGTTCCGCGACGTGACCATCGTCGAGGACGACACCACCGGCCAGACCATCCTTGAGATCGAAGTACGGGGCAAGCGCGGCGTCGGCTATTGCAAAAGCACCACCGGCGCCGTGCGACCGTTCGAGCGGCTGAAGGCCCGGCTCCGGCCGCCACGCATGAACGAGGCGGGGAGGGGAGGGCCGCACACCCTGACGAACGACCGGGAACTGGCACGCCCGCCGCAACCGACGGACCTGATTTTTCCGAAATGGCAGCGCGAGCTGTTCAAGACGATCCTCGAAGAGGAAAATCTCAGGGTTGACCGTGAAGGCCAGCCAAGAACGGCTTACAGCCTTCGCCACACGTACATCTGCCTGCGCCTGATGGAGGGCGCAGATATCTACCAGATCGCCAAGAACTGCCGCACCAGCGTCGAGATGATCGAGAAATATTACGCCTCGCACATCAAGACGCAGCTCGATGCCGCCGCGATCAACATCATGCGGCCCCGGCTGAAAAAGAAAAAACCCACGGGAACAACCGGGTAAATTGCCCCGGCCTGTTTTATGATGAACACGGGCCACGCGGGCGTGGCGGAATGGCAGACGCACCGGACTTAAACGAAAACCTGAGTGCCCGCCGGGAAACCGGCGATGCAGAACTGCTCAAATTCGGGGAACCCTGCAATGGCAATCCCGAGCCAAGCCCGGAGAACTCCGGGAAGGTGTAGAGACTAGACGGGCAGCACCTGAAGCCCCCCGAACGGGGTATGGTGAAGGGATAGTCCAGACCACGAACGCCACCATGGCGGCGGCGAAAGCCGAAGTGGCATGAAAATCCGTTGGGCCGCAAGGCTCGTGAGGGTTCAACTCCCTCCGCCCGCACCACAATTTTCCGGTTTTCTCGGCTCTAACTCCGCTTGCGATGAAACCCAAGATTGGTCGCTATATAGCTCCCCTGCCTGCGAGGGATGACAAACCAAGAAGCACCCCGCCATTCCGGCCAGAGCGCACCAAAGCAGGTCTAAGCATTTCTTTTTCAATCCATTTTCTTCCCCCAAAAAGATACAGGCCGCCCTTCGCGCGTCAAGGGTCGAGATGAACGGCTTTCGCCGCCCTTGACCCGCTGCGGGACGCCCTGTTCCGGAGGCCTTTGCTTTCCATGAAGAAAATGGATTGGTTTAATGCTGCAAGGATAATCAGGAGCAGGTCACAATCCACCAGCCCTGCAGGATTTCACCGGCCAAACCGAACAAGGGCAACTCCGTTTACGTTACATCCCTCTATAAGATGGCTTCGGGTATCGGCGAGAATAACGCACAGCTCCGCCCAGAGCAGCCGCGCTATACAAGCCATGACTGAGATGGTTCCCGCGAGGGATGAAAATGCCAGACGACGACGTTGAAAAATTCCTTGCTGAGCAGAAGACGCATGAAGCCCACCGCCACGAGTTGATCAAGGATCTGCTGCGCCAGAAGGAAGCCGCGATCAAAGCTTTCGACGACAAGCTGGCAAAGCTTGGCTATGACGGCGACCACGCTCCGAAACGCAGTCACCACAGCAGGCACGACGACGCCAAGCCGGAATAATCTATTTCACGGGTGTGCAATCCAGCCCTGACCATTCTCCATAAAAACATCTCCCGCCCTGTCTTGCTTCGCGGGATGGGCGGAGGGCAAAAAAGGCTAACTGTGTCCTGGGCGAACACAGCTAGCGCTTTTTGGGCTTGTTTGTTGTGAGTTAGACCGGCTAAATTAGGGGGAACGGGTCCCCCTTTCCAACAATAATAATCTGAAAACTATTAAAAAGACATGAAGGACAGCGGGCGCGGAGTGTATCAGTCACTCTTTCATGTTGTTTGAAAAGCTTTAACCTTTCCGCGTTAGTATCAAAGGAGAGGAGTGTATATCAGGGTTTTGGTTTAACTGGGCAGTGAGCAGGGCTTTGAGTGGATTCATTCGGAAAAGTTTATGTCGATTGATTGCGGGAAGCTATTCCCGCAGTTCCTTGCGGCCCGCCTGTGCGTTGTTTTCCATAAAACTAACACGCGGCCCCCCGTTTAGGGCACCCCCACTTTTTTTTCTCGCCCTCCTCGCGTTTCTCAGCCCGCTTGCGGCGCACGCCCAGAGCTATTACTTCACCGGAAGAATCCCGTCGATGCCGGAGGCCACGACCACAAATACCACCTGTGACGGTGACGCCATCGGCTCCATCCGCTACAACACCGGCAACTCCACCTTCGAAGGCTGCAACGGCACGGCGTGGGCTGATATCAGGAGCGGCGCGACGGCCACGCCGGCGGGCTCCAACACGCAGATTCAGTTCAACTCCGGCGGAATCCTCGGTGCCAGCGCGAATTTCACATGGAATAATTCCACCGGCACACTGGGCGTCACCGGCTCTGTCAGCGTATCCAATAGTGTATTGTTTGGTTTGACAACCGGCCTGGCGGCTCCCGTGGCTATTGATCTTTCGCAACTGGGCGATACCAGCATCTCCAGCCCCAGCAACGGCCAGGTTTTGACCTATAACGGCACCTATTGGGTCAACAGCGCGGCCGGCGGCGGGGGCAGCGGTGGACGGCTTGACCAGATCACCGCGGCGACGGCGGCGAACACGATCGACAGCACGAACAAACCGCAGACCTGGAACTGGAGCACGCTGAGCACCGGCACGGGACTATCGCTGGGAGCGAACGGCCTGACCTCGGGCTCGATCCTGTATGTGTCGAGCAACGGCACCCTCGGCGTCAACGGCGAGACGGGGCTGAACATCGCGCTGGGCGGCGTCAATGCGACCGGCGCCCAGACGACCTACGGCGAACAGATCGCCAACACGCACTCGGGCACCTCGACCAACGTCGGGCTTTATGCGACGGCTTCCGGGGGCTCGAACAACTACGCGGCGATCTTCAACGCGGGCAATGTCGGCGTCGGCACCACAGCGCCCGGCACCGCGCTCGATGTGAACGGTGGTGTGACGATGGAACCCACGACCGTCACCCTGACAGCCAACAATACCGTCCTCGCCACGGCGAACAGATCCTACTTCCAGGTGACCTCGGATAACACAACGGAGACGAACAGGATCTTCTGCTTCGGGGCCGGCACCCTCGGTCAGGTTTTGGTAGTCGAGTGGACCTCGTCGACCAACAGGGGAGAGATCGTCAAAGGCGGCAATTGCAGTGGCGCGACCGGCGCTGTCGCCGCCAGTGTTGCCGTCACCTGGGCGCCCCGTGGCGCCGAGACCATTCTCCAGCTCATGTACAACGGCACACACTGGGTTCAGATTGCCGGGTCTGCCAACTTCTGATTCACCATCAGTGATGGGGAGAGCCGGACACAAGAAAGAAAAACCAATGACCGCCGTCCCGAAATCAGAAGCATGCCCCCGGCCCCGAACGGGGGGCGGAAACCGGAAACCTGAAGGCAGAACGATACTGTTACTTCTTTTCTGGTTTCTGGTATCCGGTTTCTGGTATCCGGTTTCCGCCTTTGCCGCCTGCAGCACACCGGGGCAGATGACGTTCAACAGCGACCATCATGTCATGCAATATTGCGATGGCACGAACTGGATCGCCGCGGGGCCCATAGACCCGCCGAACGCGGGGCAACTGCAGATCACAACCAGTGGCCTGGTTTGGACTTATACAATCAACGCCACCTCCAGCGCGGCGCTTTCGAACCCTTATAAGGTGGCTTACGATTCGACGAACAAGCGCCTGTTCGTGGCAGATTATGCGGACAACCGCGTGCTTGTATACGACTTAAGCAAAGGGGTCAGCAGCAACAGCCTGAGCGCCGTTGCCGTGCTTGGGCAAGCGGATTTTTCCGGCACCTCATTCAATCAGTGCAACTGCGGCACTACGACCGCCAGCACGCTTTATCACCCCGCGGGCCTTGCCTGGGATCCCGTGCACAGTCGCCTGTTCGTTGCAGACTCGTTCAATAGCCGCATCCTCGTTTTCGACCTGAGCGGCGGCATCACCAATGGCATGGCCGCTTCATGGGTGCTGGGCTCTACCAGTTTCACCAGCATAAGCGGCACCACGAACCAGTCGAGGGCGGGCTTTCCGACGGGGCTTGCCTATGACTCCGGGAACCAGCGCCTGTTCGTCGGAGAGGTCACAACTACCAACCGCTTGGTGGAATATGACTTGAGCGGCGGCATCAGCAACGGCATGAACGCCACCCATGTGCTGGGACAATCGTCATGGAGCGGCAACACGGCGAGCAGCGCCCAGGCCGGGATGTCCTCGCCCTACGGCGTTGCCTACGATTCCGCGAATAACCGGCTGTTCGTTGCAGACTCGTACAACATGCGCGTGACGATTTTCGATCTGAGCGGCGGAATCACCGACGGCATGAACGCTTTGTATGAATTCGGCCAGACCGGATGGGGCACCAGCACGATTGGAAACGGGCAGGCGGGGATGCATTATCCCTGGGACGTCTCTTACGACCCCGTCGGCCAGCGCCTGTTCGTGGCGGACAGCTCAAACTCGCGCGTGCTGGATTTCGACCTGAGTGGCACCATCAGCAACGGCATGAACGCGGCCTATGAACTGGGCCAGCCCAGCTTCACGCTGGCTGGCGGCCCGATGAAAACTGTCTACGCCGCTTTGTACGATACGACCCTCGGCATGCTGTTTGTAGGCGATTTCCAAAACGCTCAAGTGGAGGTGTTTCCCCCCTATGCCAGTTGCACCAACACCACGAACGTCACCAACGGCCTTCTGGCCTGGTGGCAGCTGAACGACGGCACCGGCAGCAATGCGCTGGACTCCTCCGGCCAGGGCAACGTCGGCCAGATGGGGGGCCACGCCGGAACCTGGACGGCGGCGGGGAAATTCGGCGGCGCGATCTCCCTAAGCGGGTCCAGCCAGTATTTATCGGTGAACAATGCCGCCTCTCTGAGCGGCATGGCGGCGCTCACCGTTTCGGCGTGGGTCTATGTGACGAATGGAACCGCCCAGCAGGCTATCGTGTCCAAGCAGCAGACCGCGGGCACTCTCTCTTACCTGCTGGATGTCGTCAACAACAATCTGGACTTTCAGGTGCGCAACGCGTCATCCACGCTCGTCGATGCCACCGCCAGCGGCGGGCTGATCCCCAACAACACATGGACCCTGATTACCGGCGTCTATGACGGCGCGAACGTATCGGTGTACGTCAATGGGGCGCTGGCCGGCACGCCGGTGGCCCTGACCGGCAATGTGTACACATCAACCAGCTATATGGAGATTGGCAGCCTATATCCAACCGGTGCTTTCTTCGCCGGAACCCTCGACGACGTGCGAGTCTACAACCGGGCCCTGAGCAATGCGGAGATAATGCAGCTCTACTACGGCACACAGCAGGATGGCAATCTGGGGTACAACAACGACCACCACGTCATGCAATATTGCGCGAGCGGCGCTTGGCGCGCCATGGGCCCAGCAGGCACCGGCGGCTCGGGCTGCACCAGTCCTGCAGGCTCCGAAGGTCGAATGATCTACAACAACGACCATAACATCATGCAGTATTGCAACGGCACGAGCTGGATCGGCATTGGCAAATGAATTCCGCCCTCATGCCACATCCAAGGCTCTTCGACATCAGGTGCGCGTGGTTCAATGAATAAAGATTGGTTACTTATCCGTTGCAAAAGTCATGGTCTTCACTGCAAGGTGAGGAATGTCGCTGCTTTGCCTCCGCTCAACCGCTATACCGTCTTCCCTTAGCGGGTGGACCATTACTAACCATCAGGGGCTTCCCCGTTATTGGGCAACGCTCTGGATAGATGTAATTAAGGGCGTGCTTTCCGAAGTCACACGCCGAGCCCATCTGGCAGCCGTTGATCGGTTATATAAATCGATGGCTATTTATCTGACTCCGGTTAACCCAAGATATAGCGGTGGCCGGTAAGCGAGCACCACAACCAATTGCGTTTACCGGAGTGAAGTAAATAGCCATCATATAAATCATTTGAGTCGCAGTTTGGGGACGATTGCCTTGACCGGGCAATCACTGAATTGGACCTCGATACATTGGAAAGCGGTCTTCAAGGTTTCCTGGCTCAACTTCAGGGTTCTGCGCGCATCGACAATCGAAGTCAACAACACACCTGGCAGAGCGCGATTGGCTTTATCATGGACATCCCATGACATTCAGCATCTCGCCGCCCGCGTAGAAAGCAGGCGGTGGACACGGTCTACAACTTGCTCTGGCTTAAACAGAATGATCCAGAGAAGTACGCCGAGAAGCTTGAGTACGGGGATCGATGCACGAAGTTGTGGGATGACCCAAGGTTGTGTACTTATACATAATGAAATCTAAGAGTGATAATGTATCTTATGGAATAGTAACTTACGGAAAATATTGTGTTTTTGCCGGGCAGGGGCTTGTTACTTGAGCCGTTCCGGGTCCGTTCTTTCTAGACTAGCGTGCAAAAATCACACTTTTATGTAGTGACCCCAAGCAGCTATTCATCCACGTCGTCGAAGATGCCGCGGAGCTGGACCGGCGGTTGCTCTGCTGTATCAACATCCCCGAAAGCTCTTGCCGGCCGTTCTTTGTCGGCGTCATCAGGCATATTCTCAGAAATCCATTCCTTTGCCTGCTCGACTTCGCGATCAATGCAGCTGATGATGTAGGTATCCTCAGCAAATTCCTTCTTCAGCGCGGAGAACGAGTCGAGAAGTGGCTCCATGTATCCATCAGGGCGTTCGTCTGAGCTATGGTTGCTCTGCCAAGTTCGCCTGACGTCTCCTAGGTTAGGTAGCAGTTCGGCGCGAACGCGTGCGCGGAAATCTGCAAGTTCTTCAGAAGTAAAAACGCTCTGAATCCGAAGACTTTCAATGGCGTAAAGATCCTCGCCATCGATTGCATAGGAAGTGACCGTCTTTACGAAGGTTTGGCGATATTGCTCAGGCAACAGGCTCAATTCTCGTAGTCTGATTGCCAAATCCACTTCCGAAACAGAATTCAGGAACATTCCTGGTTTTGACACTCGATCAAGAAAATCGGCGTGCTCGTCAATGTATTGAACCAGAAAGTCTCTTGAACATCGGGATGACAAGAAGTCGTCGATACGACGCTGGCTGTCCCAATTCGCCAACACCTGCGATTTGAACCGCGTCGGCGCGGAGAACTCGTTTAGCCGCTTCAATACGAGGGAGAACAGCGCTTTGGGGAGAACGACCGCGCGTTCTAGACCGACGTCTCCGCAAGTAACTTGCCCCATCAGCTTGTCCATAGGGCTGCCATGGACATAAATCCCCAGCAATTCAGGGCTCTGAAGCAGAAGGCCCGCATAGGCATCGCCCACGGTCGGGTGCTTAAATCTCCACACGGCCACGTCTTCTGCATGAGTGTGCTGTACGAGGCTCCCGCTCAGAGACTCCAGAGCAATACTGCACCCCCCCAGACTGCTCCCAAGGCGCTCAACGGCTCCTCGCTCGGATTCCTCCAACTCCACCGGGCTTTCAAGAGAGTCGTTCCTCATATATATGAGAGCAAGTGCGGCTTTGCTGTCTGCGTCGAGGCCCTGGAGAACTTCTTGCAGAAAGAGTTCCTGTTTCTCAACGAATTCATTGAGATAGTATCGATGGAGGTACAACCCTGTAGTGAACAGCGGCTCAGCCAGGCGCCGCGCGGTTTCAGGTATGAACCGGGAGTGACTGGCGATTGACGGCAGGTGCGGTTTTATTGCAGTCCGGAATGGTTTCTCCTGCCTGCCAAGCTTCATGTGGTTGTAAAGGATCTGTTGCTTTTCCTCCAACGTGAGATCACGCACGTCGATCACTACTTGGCTTTCGCGAAGCAGCGGGAATGCGCCTTCCTTAAGATCGTTTCTCGCGCGCTTGTAAATGTAGTCCCGTGACGTCATCACAATCTTCGCGTCCCCGCGCAGCATCGTTCTGACCATAGGGAGTGCGTGGTTCCAACCGTGAACCAGAAAAGATTCATATTGTTGTACGCCGAAAGCATCATCAATCCAGAAAAACTGGGATGGTTCGTCCGGGTTCCAGTGCTCAGTCACTTTCTCGGCATTGTCCAGCTTGAGGGTTGAGGCACCCCACTGGTCCAGCGCACCAATTGAGAGCATGGACGCGATGGTGGTCTTCCCGGCCGCTGGTTCTCCGATTAGAAGCACGAAACCGTGCTGATTCAAGGCATCCGCAGCCCGACGATATGCCCCCGTGAGGACCACTTTCGATAGATCCTCTCTCAACGAAGAAAGCAGCACCTTCGCCTGTCTATAGGCGCGGTCGTCCAGAATTTGACTTAGATCGCCGAGCCCATATACGCGGGGCACCAACATACGAAGCCGTTTGCTCTCTTGGATCTTCTCGCAAAGCCATGTTGAACCGAATGATAGAACCTGTTTAACGCCAGCATCCTTGAAGAGCTTTTCCACATCCTCACAAATCGTTCCTGCGAGGCCCGCGTTCGTCATTAGGATGTAGCAGTCACACCGACCATTCAGGACAAGCCTTCTGACCTTGTCTACTTCGTCCGTTAGTTCGGACAGGGCCAGATTCTTCTCGCGTTTACTCGTGAACTTGCACTGAATAACAAACCGGCCGTTTAATGCCTCGCCCGCCGTGGGCGCCCACGTCCCCGCAAAAGCACCGTCTCTTCCGGCATCAGACGAGTCTAGAAATGACTCTACCGTCTGACCGAGGATCTCACGCGATATCGTGAGGCACAATTGCTGGAAACTATGCCAGCCGAGACTGTGGAGGTCATACATGTTGTAAACTCATGTTCCAGTCGTGGGCTAAATAACAGGTAGTGATGTGGCCCGGCATTCGGGTTACGAAGCTTGCGCCGGACGCAGTACCAAGCGCGGCATCGGGTAGACGTCTTGGAAGTCAGCAATTTCTGCCGTACCGGTTTTCGACGTGCGGAGCTGGAAGTGTCGCCCACCATCCCCGCTCGCGCTTCTCAATCTTCGACACAACACGTTTGCCAAAGCTACGTCTTCAACCGCAACAATCACCTGTCTGCCTGTCCGGCGAATTGCGGTGAGGACCTCCACAAGGTTCAGAGCACGGTAGTCATCGATATGCTGGACCGGATCATCCATCAACAGCGAACGCCAGCTGCACCACGGCCTTGATAGATGCACCGCAAGAAGGAAGGCCAAGCCTGCCGCCCTGCGCTGTCCGCTACTGAACAGGAATTGGGGGTTATGTCCGTCGCCGACCGTGAAATTCAAGGAACCGCGTACTTTGCCACCGAAATCCGATTCAATCTCCGCCCAATTTGAATGAGGACGCAGCCGTCGGTACAATTCTTTGAGCAGAGGCATGACCGTATCAAACTGTTCAGTCAGAATCTGATTAGCCACCGTCTTGGCGCTTGCGTCAATCTGACGAGCGGCTTCAACAGCCTTTTCTGCTGCGACAAGTTTGGCGGATTCTTGGTCATTGCGCTCTCGGAGGGTAGTGATTCTTGCTTCCAAGGTTTTCACGCGGTCGATCGCATTGGAGGCTTCAAGTACAGAAAGTGCCCGCTCCAGTCGAACGAGGTTTTCCCGCTCCGTGAAAAGCAGTGTCTGCGCAAGCTTGGCATCGTTCGCAGGTGCCTGGAATCCGTGGCGATCATACGTCTCTTGCACTTCTTTCAACTTCTGTCGCAGCGCTTCCCGACGACTTTGGAAGGCGGCGTAGCGACTTTGCGCCGATGTCAGGGTACGCTCTGCTTCGGCCACTGCAGACCGCGCCCGAGCCAATGCTTCAGCGGCAGTCGCCAGCTTTACGCCGTGATCTGCAAGTCTTTCTTGGGCGGCTGCGATGGCGTCGCCAAACTCCTTCGCTGAACGGGCGGCGTCACACAAGGGACAATGTCCATCGTGCAGGCCGAGAGCGGTGCCATGCTCAAGGATTGCCGCCATGTGAGTTGCGTATTCATCCGTTGCCCGTTCTGCTGCATCCAAGCGAATGGCTAAAACCAACCGTTCGTCAGCCTGGGTTTTCTCTCGGAGCGCGGCTTCTTGAGCTACTCCTGCTAGTTCAATGTCTTGTTGAGACTCCGGTGAATTGAAGAATGTTATCTCTGTCTGCCTTTCCTCTACGGAGAGGCGCGCGCCTTCAAGATCCCGCAACACCAGCCGCCTTTCAGCGATCATTTTTCTAAGGGCGTCGGTCTTTTCGACCAGTCCAGACGGGAGCGATGGCGCGAGGGTCTCAATGACCCGGAGCGCCTCAGAAATTCCCGCAGACCTTTCTGCGCTGCTTCTGGCCTCGGTGACCTCGCCCAATAGTCGCCCGAGATCGTTTTGAGCCTCTTTGACACGGTCGTTATGTCTAGTTCTTGCGGTGTTTGCGGCTGCAAGGATCGCCTCGGTTCGCACTGAATAGTCCGGCCCCACCATGCCACCTATTGCCGCGCGGACTGCCGCAAACCGTGCTTGTTCTGGGAGGTCCAGGCTCAGCCCAGCAATGAGCTCATCTCGAATGAGCGTCGTCTGCATCAGCGTTTCTACGGATGGGCGAGATGCAAGTTTGCTGTTAGTTAGCCGATTCAATATTTCCGGAGGCTGCGTGTCACATCCCCGCTCTCGGCTCCGGTTGATGACAAACTGCTTTCCGTCGTCGGTAATGAACCCGATCGACACGTAGTGAGCTTCTGGCTTTCCTTCCCCCACCCACCAAATGTGCTCATCGAGTCCGCCGCCCCGTGCCTCCTTTACCGAAAACTTATTGATAGTCCCGGTAATCGCAAAGTCGATAGCGTCCAGCAACGTGCTCTTGCCGGTCCCGTTGCGTCCGCTGAGGACTATGAACCCGCCGGGGAGGTCGAATCTCGTTTTGTCTCGAAATCCTCTGAACCCGGCCAGCTCTACAAATTGCAGTTTCATTGCTCAGCTCCGAGTAGCCGGACCACTTCAGAAGGCACGATTTCCATGTCGAGGGCGGCATCCGCGGCCGCCGGCGCGATATTGGCGATGCGCTTCACCAGCCGTTGAGTCAAATCGAAGTCTTCGCTATCGAGCAAAGGCTGGTATTGGAGTGGAAGGAGGGGTAACAGGGCTGTCACGACATCGCTGTTGCTAGTCAAGCCGCAACCTGTGATCTTCCGGGTCCGTTCAAGATCTTCCTCGATCCATCGAACCTCTCTCAACTGGTCAGTTGTCGCCAATTCCGTGCACAAGAATACGGAATAGATATTCCAGGTTTTCTCGCCAGCTTTTTGAAGTGAAGGTGCATGCCGTGTCAGCAACCGGGTTTCGAGATCTCTCCAACGTGTCAGCATCGAAGCCGCGTCTTCAAAGACGTAAGCAAAGCCCATGGCCGCATCATCCTCAAAACCGATCGCTTCGAGATCGTCAAGCGAAACCAGCCATGTTTGGTAACCGGCATCCTGCAGCACCACCTGCAGGGATGATTTCAAGTCCGTCATATCGCCATTACCCCTCGCGCCTGGTCAAGCGTCATCCATTGGGCTCCGCCTCCGCCAGTTGACCGCACAATACTGGCACCGACGCCAGGGCCAATGAGGCTACCGGGCGCACCCAGATCCAAAGAACCGGCGCATACGACGATGTCCGCTTGAGGCAACGCCGGCGGTTCTTTGTATCGATCTCGCACCGAATTCAAGCCCTGCCCCGCGCCCTGGATTACTCGGACTCGTTTCCCACCATGCTTATACCAGGCACCGTCCGGAGTTGCCTTGGCCTGAATAAGCAAATGATGAAAATAAGACGCTTGCGCCGCTTCATGGGACGGTTCTTTCAGTCGAGCCGCCCGATTGTAGGGTATGCCTTCTGCATCACGGCGACAGTCATATAGCTCTTCGCAGCTCATTGCAGGATCAATCGGCGAATATGGCTTGCCCTCAGCCGTAAGTAACGGCTCACCAAGCGCATAGAATTTCTTAAGCCATACTTTTGAAAATGCGGTGCGAAGTTCTGCAAGCGCATCCGCCCCGGAAGCTTGCAGATGGCGAAAGGTCGCTGTGCCGCCCGTCAGTGTCGTCCAAAGTTTTGGGGCCTTTGTCTGCAGATCGGCGCGAGTGGCAGGATCAACAACCGTCACGGACCCGAATGCTGTGGCGCTCAATGAATCCGCCAGCACATCGTTTAGATAGCCCCAGTCAGTCCAGAAACCAATGATGAGTAGATCTTTTCCCGGCAGCTTGAGCTTCATCCAATCTGAACACGCTTTGACTCGTTGCGATATTTTTACCTCGGCAAGCTGGGCTTCGGTCCACAATGTTTCCTTGCGGCCACGCACCATACATCCGTGAAATTTTACAAGGGGGCTCGTATGCTTCGTGAAATCCATTGCTTCCTGGCCATCAAGGGCACCCCGCATTGCGATCTTCTTGCTAGATGCCCACTGTTCAATCAGCGGATCGAAGTTTGCCGACAGAGCGGCGTCTGCCGCCCTACTAATCAATAAGTCCGATACCGCGGCGTGGCCCGCATTCGGCTCCCCGACGAGATCATCCCAGGGCACCAAACTGTCGATGAAGACGCTGTCGAATTCATGAGTCCCGTGAAAATGGCCGGCGAGCTGATCAATGCCGTCGCGCATTGCTGGCGGAAGAACCTTGGTATGTTGATACTTGTCGTAACAAGCCCGAGATACTCCAACTGCAGACATAAGATTGCTTGGGGACGGAATAGACAGGCCGGCGCCACAGAGCAAAACAAGATGGTTTGCTTCGATGCTTCCTAGAAGGCGCGTAATTGTGTCGTCGTCAAAGATCATGGTTTTTCCGATAATGATCGCATTTAAAGTTCAGGAGAATCCCGATTCGAATTCGTTATCTGTCCACATCGCAATACCGACTACCTTTTCAATGATCTTTGTCCACTCCGCGTTCCTCCAAGGGGATGGTGGATCACTATAAATTACCGAGCACCTTCATGGCGGCCGTCTTGGGGTCGCCATAGAAAACCGGATCGACGTGTTCCATGATGTCGGCGCTCACATCTAGGAAATTCCGCTTGTTCTCGATCGGGATGAGTGCGCGCTTCGCGCCATTGTCCTTCGCCACCTGAAGCGGCTCTGTTAGAGACCGCAGCGGCTTAATATTCCCTTGAACGCTCATATCTCCCAAAACAAGCAGCGCAGGGCTGACAGGTGCCTTCCTGAGCGCAGAATAGGATGCTACAAAAAAAGCAACCCCCACTTCTGCCTCGACGCGATTGCCAAGCAGGTCGATCACCTCGACGTGCAAATCTGATGTCTCTAGGTCGCGCGCAATGCCAAGCTCAGTCTTCTTCGCCTGGACGTAGCTGAAAGCTCGCTGAACCGATTCCTTCATCGATCCGGAAACACCACCGGCCAACTTCAACTTCCCGGTTCCGCTCGATACTGAAACCTCTAAGCGATAGAGACCGACCGTACCGTCAGACGTGACGCCAGCAGTGTAGACCGTGCCGGGCGATAGCGGATCGGTGGAGATTAGGTCGCGACCGCCTTGCTCGGGCACACCAACAAACTTTTCCTCGCCCGTCTCCTGCAGCGTATAGCTGAACGAGGTCTGGTAATACTCGAAGGAGCCCATTTTCTTCAGCTGCTCCTTCACGCGGCGGCGCCCCTCAAGAGCAAACTCTAGGATTTCCGCGAGTTCTTCCTGTGTTACCTCGCCGTGCGGGAAAAGAATCTTCATGAGACCAGACACTGTTTTGCGGACCGCCTTGCGGTCGCGGGCGTTGAGGTGCGCGCCCATCGAGAAATGTCTATCGATAATCTCCGTGAAATTGTGTTTCCGCATATCGCGGAGTGCTTCCGCGAGATAATCAACAACAAACCCGTAGTGGTCGGTGAACAACTCGTTGCGCATCTGCGGGATCTCCCAGCCAGGAAGATAGAAATGCAGACGGTCGATGAACGCCATATCGTCGCGAATTATATCTGGCATCGGCGCGAAGAGGTGGCCGGTCTGTACCATGACATCGATGGGCTGGTTAGTATTGCCGAACATCGCGATGCTGGCGTCCCCCGAGACGGCTTCCTGCCCACGCTGGAACGTACCGGACTCGCAGTAGGTCTTCATCGTCGTGATGACTTCTTTCGGCATCTTCTGTAGGTCCGCCACTTCGTCGAAACCGACGACATCCCAGATTTGCACCATGCCCTTTTGACGCCCAGACATGTGACCGAACAGATTAGCGACGGTTGTCCCGCCCGTTAGCAGAGCGGTGTAAGGCGAGACTTCCTGCACGACATAGCTCTTGCCGGTGCCCCGTGGGCCAAGCTCCACGAGATTGTAATTTCGCTCTGCCAACGGAATGAGTCGCACCAGGAAGAGCAGCTTCAGCCTTCGGGACATCCCGCCGGGCTCATATCCCATGCTTCGCACGATGAGATTGAGCCACTCATCCGTCGTGAATTGTCTGCGGACGT
Source organism: Candidatus Korobacteraceae bacterium (assembly GCA_050015355.1). Classification (GTDB taxonomy): domain Bacteria; phylum Acidobacteriota; class Terriglobia; order Terriglobales; family Acidobacteriaceae; genus CAWBRT01. The sequence goes on from JBEKBO010000016.1 coordinate 24,621, forward strand.
TTCGATACTCGTCTAGGTCGAAGGTTGCGATCTGAATCGGGGTCAATTTGTCGATCCAGAACGGGTTCTTGCCCCTTGCCTCTTCGTCGTATTCGAAGCGCATGTCGACCTGCGCCCAGACCCCGCCCATTAAAAGCCGCTCGTAATCACGCACGTACTGATTGGGAACATGCAAGAATTTGTTATTGAAGTTGACAGCCTCGGCCCAGTAGTCAGAGTCAACAAGCCTGACCTTTACCTTGTCGATGAATGAGTATTTTCCGTTTTCCTTAACTTTGCTCTGCGCCTTTGCAGATTCATCCGGGCGAATGTAATTGTTTGCGAGTGTGTCGTTAACGACTTGCAATCCCATTTGGATCGAAAGTTCATCAGATGAGGCGCAGTATTTACCAAGTAAGAATTCAAGCACGAAGACTGGAACGTTCGCCCCGACTTTAACCTTGCGGACGAGATCTTTGCGCACAACCTTTCCGGCAAACAGCTGGTTTGCTTTTTCATCAAGTGTGTCGCGCGCGGGGGATGTTCCATTGCTCATGCTTAAACTCCGAGATGTACGGGGATGTCGTTAGGCGATCGGTAAAGTTCCGCATCTGTCGTCGGATCTTGAATGACAATGCGCAAGGAGGCGATGCTCTCATCGCTCAGAAGAAAAGCAACCGTAACAGGCTTTCCAGGCTGTAGCTTCACGCAGCCGGTAGCGCGATCGAGATCCCCATCGATGGCCATTCCAACGCTACCAACTTGTTTACCTGACGAAATAAGGAGCGGGCGCACGATGAGCTCGTTCGAAAAGAGCGAGAGATTTGTTCCGTCAAGTTGAAACGTTACGCTGAAGATGCGGTTTGTCACGACGCCGGGGAGGCCCGTTGCTGTCACGGGGCCAGCGGCCGAACGGTCCGCTTTCGGCGTCTTCATGCGGACCGTGAGCACTGGTATTACCAACTCCTGCAACGATGGTCCGCCGTGGTGAAAGGCGAGATCTCCTCCCGCTTTGAAGACCCCACTGCCGAACGGAAATACAAAATCAAGGTCTGAGTCGTAACCAAGCGCAGCAGCACTCACCCTGACGCAACCAGCGGGAGTCGCTCCCCCACGTCCAATCCAGCAGCGACGGTGCAGATCGACCTCGTCACCACCCGGTGAAGCTATGCGCATTGACTCATCGCGATCCGAAGGAAAGAAGAGATGGCCATGGTCGGCCGTCACGACGGCTTGTTCAATTCCCGCTGCTGCAAGCTTACGGATCGCTCGCGCTAGGTTGTCTATGACCGTGTCCATGACCTGGCGAGCCTGGAATGTGAATCCCGTCTCGCCCGCGTGGTCGATCTCCTGCGAACGCACCACGACGACCTGGGCGCCATCTATCTTCTTGGCGAGCCTCGATGGTTGCAGGCTCAGAAGCTCGTCGAGAGAAACATCAGCCAAATTCGGCACGCGCGCGGCGGCAAATTTCTTACGAGCCGCAAGGTCGGGAAGAAACGCGGTATCGATGCGCACACCGAGTGTGCCACCCTGCTCGACGACGCTGAAGCTGGAGGACGCCCCTGGCTGGAGTGCTGCCATTCCAATCGGCGTGATGCTTGGCAGCGCACAAATAGCGGGCTGAACAATAACTTCGGTGGTTTTTGGAAGCCGCTCGGCGAGCTCAACGCCCATCTCGAAGCGCATGGCATCGACCAGAAAGTACGCCACAGGCTTCGGCCGCTCGGCGACGATCTCACTGTAGATGTGTGTCTGGTGCAACCATGCTGGCACGGTCCAGTTGGCACGCACCATGGCCCTCGTAAAGCCATCGGTCATTGCGCGGCTGGCATCTTCGTAAGCGGCTCGAACAACGCCGAGTGGATGCTCCTGAGGATCGTCATCGAGATTTGCTACCCATGCCTCAAGGCGCCTCTGCGCTTGGTCTAGGAGGAACCATCCGTCCTTGGACGTGTACGCGTCGATCCAGGCGTTGGCATCGCCGCCAGCCTTGCTGACGGCCCCTCGCACGGTCACACACAAGCGCCCCAGCTCTGCCATTCGACGGCAGGCCTCCCACTGGGCCTTGCGCCCAACATCGCGGTCAAGCCAGAAGCTGTGCTCGTGCCCACTGATGATCGCTAGTGCTTGATCGAATTGTTTGGCCGCGATGAGATTACCGCAATGAGCCAGAATAGCTCGCTCTTCAAAGCGGAATGTGTCAATCGAGCCCAGACCGTCAGGTGGTACTTTGGCGTCACGAAGACCCAGTTCCGCTTCCACGCGATCGGCCATCTCCGAATAGACCTCGGAGAAGCCCGCGCGAAGCCGACGGGCGAGCTCTCCTATCGCGGTCGCTTCATCCTTCGTTTTCGGCGCCGGTACAGCGTCGAGAGCCGCCGGTGGGGCGCATTTCAGATCGCTCCGGAACTCGCCTGCGAGAACGTACCGAAGCGTAATAGATCGAAGTTTCGTCAGTGTCACATCGTCGGGAGCCTGCAGGCCCAGCCTCGATAGCACCAGCTTCGTCAGCTCGCGGGTCGCCTCTTTACTTTCTATTTCGGCGTCGCGCGCGTCGCTCGCGAGCCACGCCCCAAGCAGCCCGTCGTTTCCGGATGTATCGTGGAAGATGGATTTAAGAATTGACGGCGGCTCAGCCGAAGATATGTCCGACGATGCGCGCGCAAGGTCCTCATAGGACACCCGCTCGGGGGCGAGCATCTCGTCGATGACGCCATCGGTGTAGCGCTGACGTAAGACGTTTCGCGCGAGCCGCTTGAGCTGCGGTTCATAGCACTCTCCCGCCTTTTCGAGTTCCATAAGCACCGAACCACGGCGGTCGCGTTCGCAGCCAGGCAGGTAGAGAACCATGCACTCCGGCACATCCCCGCAGACGAAGGGCTCCACGACCGCGCGCAGTTCGAACATCGACCCGTCGTACTCCACGAGGCGCGCCGATATTCCTGCGATCATCACGGCCACGGCTTCGCTGTTGGTCTGCGCGCCGCCTCGAACCTCGCTGATGAACGGTGTGAACTCGCGGCGCACATCGTACCAGACGACGACCTTCCTGTTTTTGAGCTTCTCTGCGAGCTGCGTGACGACATAATCGTGAAGCGGATGCATCAGCGTGCTCCTCCGTCGGCAGCAGCGTTGGCAGCCCTCCGGCCACGTCCTCGACCGCCATTTGCGATGGCGACGGGTGCTTCGAGCAGGCTTTTTAGGGCAGACTTGACGGCGACGGAGGTCCGTTCGCGCACAAGCTCGGCGACCGGGCGTGTCGGGGTTAGCCGCGGCTTCCACTTGCCGTCATCTCCTTCGACCCAGAAAATATCCTCAAGTCCGTGCGCAATCGCGAGGCTACGGTCCGTCGCGCACTTGGGAATAACGCGCTCCGGCCAGAGATGCAAGGCGAGGTGTGCCCAATCGTATTTGCCGGCGACTAAATCTTCCCATTTACTATTTACATCCTTCTGCCACGGGGTATGCTGCGGGACGAGACGCCAAAGCGGCGCGGAGTTGATGATCACACCATCATCGAGGTCCGGACTCCAAAGCGGAGCGACACGTTTAACCTCATCTAAGAATGCTTGAAGCTCTTCGACGAAGGCCTCCTGCTCCGCGGCCGCCTTGCGTTGCGCGCTGCTCGGGTTCGGTCCGGCTTCTACGCGCATACTTTCGAGCCTGCGCTGCTCATGAGCAAGTTTTGGTGCAACGTAGTCGTTCTGTGCTCGGAACAACGTGTCCTTGCTGAATGCATGGATGTAAAGCCATACTGAATAGCTCGCCGTCGCCGTTCCTAGTTGCCAATAAATCGGGGCCTTCCGTCGAGATCGCGAATACTGGGCTCTATGGAGGTCGAAGAATTCCCGCTGGAAAAATGACCGAACGTTGTTGCCAATCGCATTCTCTAGGTCTGCGACGGCTGTACCCACGTCTTCGATAATAGAGACGATCTTCGCCACGACATCATCTGTGTGGCCTAAATCATCGACCAATATGTCCTGTACAGTTGATTCTATGTGAGGACCATAGACGCCCATTAGTGGAAAGTGGCCAGCCGCAGGCCTCTTTTGTAGAGTGAACCTTCCGAACGCGCAGCCAAGGGCACAAGACAACACGTTTATTGCATAGGCGTTATCCGATGTTAACGGGTACAGATCAATGGCTCGATGTTGTTCTTCCGTTGGATAAGCACGGCGGGCATCGTTATCGAACTCAAAATACTTATCGACGACTTCTGAAATCCTGTTAACGCCCGCTAAGATTGTACGATCACCTTCTTCCAAAAGATTCACAATTCGATTTCTGCGTTCTATAAGCGTGCCTTTCTCTAAGTACACAGTTACGTCGAAACTGGGTTCAACTTCACTGATCGAATGCTGCCCAGCTCGCACCTCTGCTGCATTCCGGGCCGCTGTGTCGAAAGCAACGAGGTCCTCCGATGAGAAAGGTGGATACGGTAACTCGTCAATGAGGCCGGTCTCAATATGAAGCGTACGAATTCCCCCGCCCTGTGCCTGAGAATGCAGTAAATACCTGACGGGATGCGAATTAAGGTATGCAAGTAGACTGTATGGAGACAAGAACCCCTCGGGAATAATCGCTGGGCCCTTGTCACCGAACACCATACCCGGAAACAGGGGCTTGGCAGAAAACCAGCGACCGGCCGCACGGCCATAGCAGCATCCCTCGCGAAAATAGTAGTCTGAAGCTCGGCGACTTTGGGCATCCGTTCCATATAATGCGTAGTTAAATGCTCCGACCTCTCTGCCGTCATCTTTAAAGTTAACGGCAAGATGAACGTCATTGTAGAATGTGTGAGCTCCACCTCCCTTGAAGATTGGCACCCATTTATTGCCGACGCCCAATTGTGTCGGCGAGACTTCCCACAGTAAACGCAGAAAGCGATCGTCGTCATATGTCGTCAAGCCGCTACGGGCTTTTGCCACCTGACAGAGCTTTGGAAAGGTAGTGAAAGCCCGGCGAACAGATGATGGTATTGAGTGGACGATAGCGTAGTTGGGGACGCTATAGAACTCGGCGCGAGAAATGTCAGATGGAGCGGCGTGTCCTGCGGAAATGGCGTGCCCCTTGTCTGCAGACTGTGTTGCGTCGATAAAAGTGATGCGTTGTTTTGGAGAGGATTTGCGTAGAACCAGTGCGGCAGTCTTGACCATCGCGTCAAGCACGCCATCGCCTAGATCTACAATGCACTCAGCGGAAGGTATTAGCTGCTTCGATCTCCACTCTGCAAGATACTTTCCGTAAAGACACGCTTCTGAGACGAGGCATCCGACGAGGCCGCTGCAAATATCCATTGAACGGTCAATGAAGCAAGCTAAGAGGTCATAGTACGAGTCAGGGAAATTTCTCTTTATTGTGCTAAATGCCCGTTTTGTAGTCTCGCCGAAGGGTGGATTCATAAGCACGACGTCGAAGGAGTTCTTGATCAGATCAGCGAGCGCGAAGCCCTGTGCTGCGTCATCGGCGAAGAGCCGACGCCGGGCGACGTTTGTGCCACTTGAGCTGTCAGCGTAGTCGGCGAGGGCCCGGAAAACCAACTTCTCAGCCTTGGCCCAGAAGTCGTCCGGCGCGCTCGGGACGACGCCCATAAGTGTTTCATTCGACATACCACCGAGCCGGTAGTCCGCAACCCGGAACAGCGGCAACCGATCCTCCCAATCCGCGCGGCCCTTTTCGATAGCACGGGTGAGATCACGCTCAACCTTGAGCAATGTGCCCATCTCGCCAGCGAGTTCCATGCCGTCCCACACGGTCTCCACGAGCTCTGACAAGCTGTCAGCCATCGCCTTCGTGGCTTTCACGTTAGAGTCCGCCGGAATATCGAGTGCCCTACGAAGCAGCCCCTCTAGCCGATCCCCCTTCAACTCGCGTAGAAATTCGGCCAGGAGCTCCTTTTCGCCCGGCATCGGCTCGGCAATGACTATATTCGATCGGCGGATAGCCTTTCGTTCGGCGCGCGCAAAACCAAGATCGCGAAAGGCGCGCTGCGCACGCATCCAAAGTGCAAGTTGTGCGATCTGGGCGCAGCGTGGGTCGATGTCGACGCCGTGCAAGTTATGGCGAAGGATCAATGCTGGCAGATCTGCCCTCAGGTCTCTGATATCGGGATAATCGTCTTTTAGCGTTCGCCTCGTGGCCTCGCTTTGAGGCGCGTCTGCGCAAGCCCATGCCTCCTCGTAGATGACGAGGAGGAGATCGAAACAATAGAGCAGGAAGTGACCCGAGCCGCAGGCGGGATCGAGGATACGAAGGTCACGCGGGTCCTTCCGTGGAAGTCCTTGGACGGGCTCGTCGGTGGAGCGTACAAGGTACTCACAAATGGTAGTGAGCCGCGTCTTGTCCCCGTGCATCTCCAACCATAGACGGCCAAGCGTGTTGTCGGTAAGAAACTGCACGACATAACGTGGCGTGAAGAACTGATTGCGGACGGCCAGTTCGCGACTGCTGCGCGGCGCCTGGCTCTCCTCGCGCATCTTCTTACGCTCTTCGCCGCTGTTGAAAAACTGATAGACCCACCCTATCGTCTCGTCTTCGCCCCAAATCGCTGACAGATCTTGGGCGTTTAGGATCGCCAGTAGTGCGTCGAACGTCTGCCGCTTCGGCCAAATGATGGAGGCGGCGTCGCGTCTGTCAAATAGCACCTTTATTTCAGTCGAGAACTCATCGAACAGGCTCTCAATATATAAGCGATAACCTGTAGCCTCGGGTAGCAATGCCACGCCCGGAGCCATGCCACAGAATTCGTGATAACCGGCGGATTGCTCGCCCTTCGTGATGCACTCCTGCACCAACTCGCGTGCTTCAAGCATTTTGAGCGCAACAAAACGATTTAGCGTGGTAAACGCGGCATCGCGCACATAGTCCGTGATCGCGTCTACAGCCGCCATTCCGCCGGCGCGTTTGTGTTCGATAGCCGCGACGATTTTGTCCCGTTGGGACTGTTGGGGCGCGGAGAGATGTCCGCCGCCGCTTTCAGCGATGACACCACTGCGCAACACATCGAACGTCCCTTCGAGCTGGGAAGAGAAGTCCTCATCGAGCAGCTTCCGAGCTTGCTGGGTTGCCCGCTCAATGGCGTTACGGGTTGCTTTATCCATTGTTACCGCCCATCACTCCACGATCACTTTCTTGCCGGTACCGATTAGCCGCGAACACTCCTCTCGAATGCCATCGAGAGCGGCATCGAGCTGTTCCTCAGTCTCGATTCCTCCAGAAAAGTAGCTGCCTAGCCGTATTGTCGCAATACGTTCACCGTCGATGATGCGATGAAGCTCGGCGATTGCATCTCGAAGACGTGCGTCGCATGCATCGATTTCCGAGCGAAGCTGAGGGATCGGCACTGGTGCCGTGTCCCGCGTCTTTCCGCGCTCGAAGGGCGCCACGAGCTTTTGTCGAAGGTCTTTGTCAATATCTTCCCAGCCAGGTGTGCGTGTAAGCCGGTCAAAGGCTTGAGTGTACGCGGCAATTCGAGCTTCCAGAGCTGCGTTGTAACGGCACTCGTACTCGGCCTCAATAGCAGACGCGTGTTGCTCAATTGTCGGCAGCTCGCGATAGAATGTTTCGCGTGCTAGAAGATCTTGGAGGGTTGTCGCTTTGGATCGCAGGTCCTCGGACACGTCAGACTCTTCGCGTAGAAAGGGCCACTCCGTCTTGAGCGCTTCCCGCGCTCGATCGAGGTCGCGCAACCGCGGCTCAGAAAGAGCTTGTTCGAGCTCCACAGCACGCTTGATGGCGTCCTTAATGGATCGATACGAAGCGTTAAACGTTGCAATTGCGTTGTCCTCCGAACCCCGAAGAATCGCCTTCATCTGACCGATGGCTCCTTCGAGAACGATGGCACCGGGAAATCGGTACGCGATCAGCTGACCGTGCGCTGACGCAACGGCGTCCTCATGACGTGCGACCTCCTTGCGAAGCTCGGATACGATAGCTCCAGCATTGAGCTCGCGGACTTCACTTCCAAAGGTGTCCCGGAAGGCCTCGGAAGCCTTCACAAGCTCAGCGAATTCGACTCCTTTCTTTGGACGGAATGAAGCTTGCCGGAAGAAGTTGTTGTTCGAAAACGTATCGCGCGCTTCAATTCCTGTCGCGGAGTCGATTGTCTGACCCTTGCTGGTTGCTTGAATTTTTCCAGCACGCAGCAATGAAAGAACGAGCAAACGAACAGCTTCGAAGTCCCAGCCAAACGGTTCCTTCGCGAGCTCGTCGGAGAGGAACCGCCCGCTGGCAGTGTCGCCGTAGTTAGCACGTTCTTCGATCCGCGAGAACACCTCTGCCAGAGGGCCACTTTCGATCCGAAAGACCGTCTTACCCTTTTCGTCGCGCAAAAGCCCAAGGCTGCCGAATACTGGAGGCAGGCCCTGAAGGTTCTCGGCTGTGAAGAGCGCTTCCACGCCCTTTTTCACATCGGCCAAGCGCGCAGCAGCTTCCTTGAAACGGTCAAAGACTTCAGGAAGAACGTCACTCAGGATCTCGGAGGCGCTCTTGCCCATGTCGACAGCCCGATCATCCGGACTGCGATCATTGCCACGGAAGCTCACGCTGCCAGTCAAGCCGGCGGCTCTCAACAGCCGGCGAAGTTCGTCCTGGTGGCGCCGCAGCCGAAGCTTTTCTTCGCCAATCAGAGCCGTTTCGTCCGCCGTCTTTGCTTCGCGCTCCTTCCTGGCGAGCATCTCCTTCGAACGGAAGAGCTCGACGGTCTCACGGTCTATCGCGTCGTTCAGGGCAACCGCCCAAAACACACTTTTGCGCTCCTGCTGACTGCGTGCTCGCAATTCCGAAGCAAGTGTCTTGAAGGCTGAGCCATCCTCGGCAAGATGTACGTAAAACATCATGTCACCACCGACGACTTCGCGACCATGAATGGCGAGGCCCGCTTTGAAGGTCTTGGTGTCAAAAAGAGTGTGTGATGGCTGAGGCTGCCAGAACAAGGCCAGCACTTCGGAGTAAAGTCGATGCGCATCCCCCGGCTTCGGGTTAATGCCGTTGCGGATGCGCTCCCAGTCGTCTTCTGCCGGTGTCGGAATCCGGTACCCGTCATCACCGAGCCGAACCTTGTTGGCCGCCTCAAGTTCGCGGAGCGCGTCCTTCACAGCCGCGAGGGGGGACTCGGCGGCGACGCCGGGGTGGAGAGCTGCTGCAATGTTTTCCGCGGTGCGGTGAACGCTCTTTACGTATTGCAGCAGGCAAATAACCTTCGCGACCGGCTGCGCGAGCGGGTGCTCAAGCTCCTTCGCAACCGCTGAAATCTTCGCGCGCACTTCCGAACCAATGTTGCCTTCCACTAGATCGTAGACCTGATCGAGCCGGGCTACCGAACCCAGAGGTTGATCCGCAAGGTTTACGGCGGGATTGATCAGCAGCTGCTGTGCAAGCTTGATGATCGTGCGGTTCGCGCCACCAACATGCTTGCTGGCGCCACCCTGCGTGCGAAGGCCCGAGACCACCTGGATAATCAGATCGATCTGATAAGGCAACAGCGGATAGAGATCGACAAAGCTGTCCCGGGTAAGCTCGGGCAGCTTAATGTCGGCAGTGAGCCGCGTGTGTTCCGTGAACCGCCCACGATGCGCATCAAAGAGATCGCCTAAGGCTTTCTGTGCGCCGGCATTTTTGGAAAGAACACGTCGGCTCGTAACCTCGGAGATGTCAGAAGATTCCAGATGGACCTGTAAAGGGAAGCGATCCATCAATCGAGCAAGTTCGATTTTTTTGTCGTCAAGGCCACTGACGAGTTCTCCAAGCTTCTCTTGCGAAGTAACGACGACCCAGTGCTTACCGCGACCTTTCACGCCAAGGCTCTGCACAATGGCCTGGAGGTCGAGCATTTTTTGCACATCGCGCGCGACGAACTGCCCAACTTCGTCAACAACGAACATCAGGGCGTGGCCAGGGCGCCTTCGCTTCATCAGGATATTGGCACGCTCCGCGAGCTTACCCGGAGAGATGTCCGCCTTGTTCTTGACCGCCTTAACCCACGAATCGGCCATCGGGTATGTCGCCGAATCGAGGCTGTGAAGGACGCGGCTCGCTTCACTCAGGGCAAATGCAATTTTGCCTTTCTCGATGGACCATTCCTTGCCGAAAAGACGCCGGTACTCTGCCTCGAACCGTTCAAGCTGGCCCTTTTCCTCCAGAGTGATTTCCAATTCGGAGAGATCCAGGTCCTTTGCATAACCGAGACTCTGAAGGAATAGCCCATACATAATCTCTGTGAGAGACTGGTTTCCGCTTCGGATGCCCCGGTCAGTTGAGACATCGAAAATGACTGCGTGGGTTGGAATTTTCTCGTTGATAGCTTTAAGAAGCACCTGAAGCTTGTTATCGCCGGCGCGCTGAGCGAAGCGCCCGCCGGCCGGAACCCCTGCAACCGACCGGTTTTCGATCGAAAGGCCGAGCATCTTCGCGAAACTGGATTTACCGGACCCGAAGAATCCCGACACCCAGATGGCAATACCTTCGTGCGGCTTATTTGGCGTCTCGCGGTACGCATCGAAAATATGGGTGTAGTGCGAGCGAATAGCGTCAGTTACGACGTACTCGTTGATCTCGTCACGCAAGATATCATCGTCGGTCTGATCGACCTTGATGACCTCCTCGATTCGACGATAGATGTCGTTGGCAAAGAGGCTTTTGATCAGTGGCGTTGTCATGGATGTATTCTCGTTAAAAAATCTTTGGACGATAATTGTGCTCGGCCGCGAGCACGCCCATGAAGCGGAGCCCAGCCGCGCCATCGAGGTCTCCCGGATAAAAAAGAACCGTCGGAACGCTGACACGTCCCTTTAGCTGTTCGAGCAGAGAGAATGTTCGATACACGGGAAACAGCGCGCCGGTGCGCAAAATAAAAACGACATCACGAAGCGGGTCGGGTTCATCGGGCATCCGCGCCGCTACGAGATCAACCAGAGGCGCGTATTCGGAGAGCACAGAATGCACAGTTTCCACTATCGTGTCCGTACCCTGTTCGCGCTCCGCCGCAAACCACTCCTGGAGTGGCCGCTGCGAGCGCATAGCTTCGTCCAGGCATTCAGCCAACGATATTCTCTTAACGCGCTTTCCTATTTGAGTAAGCCGGGTCTCAAGTAATGTAACTTGCTTTCTGAGGTCGAATTCCTCATCTGGTTCGTAGTGGAAGAGCGCATAAGGCATGTCGTGATAAGCACTGATGCGCTCCCGCGGATCGGCCAGCGAGAGGACGGGCTCAAGCTCATGCTTCAAACGATGTTCAAGGTCGCTCATGCCGCCAGCCTCTCCGCATACTCGCAGGCGCTGGCGCAAGGAAGCGTTAGCTCAACGATACTACCCGCAACGTGATACTCCAGCTTCCGATATTGATGTAGCCGCAGTAAATGAGCATGCACCTGATCTTGGCTCACAAGAACCAACTTCCAAAGTTCACTTGTGAGCACTCGCGATGCGGAATTTTCTTCCGAAGCAATGATGTGACAGAAATACAAAATCAATTCGTCTGATAACTGAACAGAAGAGAATGTTTTTGTCGGCCCCTCACCTTCGAGGAGACCAAAATCTCTTGCCATGCGCAGGAGATCTCTTGCAGTCCTAATGGCTCCATATTCGGAAAGAGGCTTGTTTCCAGGATTACTGGACTTCCAAACGCTCAACACATGCTGCACCGCGTCCTCAGTACGGAGGCTAAATCGTCCGGCTTGGTATTCGGGATACAGCCACGTTGTTAAGAAAAGCCTGTAGAGTGTCTCATGTATCCCAACATAAAAATGAAGGCAGTATTTCCAATCTGAAATGTCGTATGCGCCGCGCGCAAGTAGAATTAGCGATTTTGCCGCTTTCAAATCACGAAATCTGCGGTGAAGAGTAGAATGAATCTCTTTCTTCCATGCTTCACTTCGGAAACTCCCATGGAAACTATGATTGAAATTTTGATCGAAGGACATTTCATCCTTCCAGTTTCTAAACAGGTTATACGTTTCTTCTATAAGGGCGCCTTTGCGAACGAGACGCTGCGAAATAGGGGAGCTCGTTTTTAGCACGCGGTTCCCCTTTTTGCGTATGGAACTGCTAGGGCCCCTGGCTCACCCCGAGCGAAGCCAAGCGCAAGCATGGCAACATCCTCATTTGTGCCTGTAAACGATACAGATAGAGGCACTGCGCGCCCTTCAGCCGAGAGTCGCAATCGCGAAAATAACTGTGACGTGTCGTCTGTGATCAGACCGAATGATTGGATCGCTACCTTCAGATCTTTTTCTTGCAGGCTCTCTAATCTCTCAAAAAAAGGCGTCCACTCGGCCGCGTGATCGAGCCAATGCTCCCATTTCGCTTCGAACTCTTCTTCAATTGTCTCGGGGAGCCGCCAAAGGGTAACGCTCTCAGGTGGATTGAAGATTTCATCGCAGCGATGGGCTGCGACCGCGAAGACAGAGCGCGCTTGCGCGAAATAGTGTGTTCGCGGAAACCCTCGGCGGGTCGCCGCAGTGCCCAATCGGCCAAGCTGTCCACGCGTATTCCACCACTTAGCGAGATCCATCTCGCCAAATCTGGCAACGACTAAACGAAGCTTTAGCAACCGGTCAAAGTCGAGCGTTGCTTGCGTCATTCCTCGCTCTCCGTTGGTGTTGCTTTCTTGGTTTCGGCGGTTCGGCGCGCAACGTATTTCTCCGCTGCATCACGCACAACCCACGCCAGCGATACCTTTTTCCCCTTAGCAATATCGTCCAGAATCTCGTAAAGGGCTGGCGGAAAACTGATCGATGCCCGAACTGCTGGGGTGCTTTTCGTCCTCATGTTCTTGACACCCTGCTGCCGCGTCTTCTTCATAGATAAAAACCCTTGGTAGTTCACCACATTACACCACATCGATGAATCTGCAACACCCTCCGAGGCGCTTTATGCTTCTTTCCGAAAGATTTATGTTGCTGCCGATGTTCCCTTCACGTCCTCGCGCAGTTTGTCCGACAAGACCCGTTCCCGCTGGTGCCGATCGTTGGCTAGTCCCCGCTCATCGGGTGTCAGATCGGCCAGAAATCCGAAGCCTCTGACACAATCGGTGGTAATCCTGTCACGGTCAATGACCACGGCACGGTTGAGGAGCTGGCGGAGGTCATCCCAATCGAAGTCCCTGCCATCCTGGAACTTCTGCATCAGGCGCGCCGGATCGAAGGCATCATGCGCCTGCCAGAGCTTCAGCACGACAAGGCGGCGGATCAGCGGCTGGTCGAGCGGTCTCGTGGCGAACATGCCGAGATCGTAAATGTCGCGCGCCTTGTTGCGCTGATAACAGGCGCGGATTTTCTCGCCGAGGATTTCCGGGAGCGCCAGGCAGACGATCTCAGCAGGCGCGAAGGGCAATAGCTTGAAATAACTCTGCTCTATCTGCGGGCGCCGCTCCGGCGGCAGCGTCGGCGTTTCCCGGCGGCTGATCTGGAGTTTCACCTCGCTCACGCCGCTCGCGTTCCAACCATGCGAATAGGTCGGATTGACGCCCCAGGACAGGCCGTCCTGCGTCTCGTAATAACTATCGTCGGGAATGGCGAACTGGATTCCGTGAAAGGGCTGCTCGAACGCCTGCATCATTTCGAGGATGACATCCTGGTGGTCGTGCTCCTCGATTCCCGTGAAATCCAGATCGGTTGAAAATCGCCCCTGGCTGCCAATGAACATTTTCCGCAGACAGGTCCCGCCCTTGAAGGCGAGCCTGTTCAGTATGCCACGCTCGGACAGAAGCTGAAGCAGGAATGTCAGCACCACTTCCTTCTCCGCGATCATGATGTCGCGAAGGCCGGATTCAGTGGAGTAACGCTGCACCTGCGGTTGCGTGAGCATCTTCAGCTTTCCTTCCTGATGGCTTTGCGCCGGCCAAGCCCGGCGCTGCCGTGCAATTCTTCCCGCGTCACATTGACGAACAGCCGCCATGTCTCGTCATAGCCGATGGCGCCCTGCACTTCGCGCGCGCGCGCGGGATCGGGTCCCAGCGATGTCTTGCGACTGTGCGCCGCCAGACGGGTCAGGCGGTCGCGCACGGCGGGCGGAATATCAGCCTTGACGTGATCAACGAGCCAGCCGAACCGCCGCACGAGAGCACTTGAACCGATCCGTTCGAGGTAATCGGCCGCTTTGTTCCAGTCAAACCGGCGGCTGGCGGTCGCCAGGATGGTGGCTGCTTCGCCCACCCCGCCGGCCAGTGCCGCGCGGTCGATACAGTCGATGGCGGTCTTTTCGCGGTCGGACATCATGACCTTGTATCCGAGCACATCGACCGGCTCGAAGCCGAAAAACTTGCTGTCCGCCTGATTGACGATCCGGACCCGCGACTCTCCGACTTCGCGTTCCCGCAAACGCACCGGCGTCACCACGAAGATGACGTTGCGGTGCTGCGTCGTCAGCCCGTAGTGGGCGGCGGCGGTGCTGAAGCCGATGTAATAGGGATCGGCGATGCGGCTGGCGAGCGCCAGAAGATTGCTGTCGCCCAGGGCGTCCGGTCCCTGCTCCGGCGGTATAAGCAGGTACTCGCCCCAGGTCGCCCGTTCCAGCCAGCCTTTACGGCGGAGCGACTCGATTACGTGGTCGGCAGCCTTGGCGCTGCCGCCGAGCAGATCGACAATCTCCGCCCGCGTCGCCTCCCGCCGCCCCCGCTCGGTGAGCGCTAGGACGACCTTGCTTTCCTGCGTCGATAGAGATCGGGTTATGGGTTCCATGTCATTCTCTGTAACGAAACCCCCCGAAAGAGGGGGATTTGATGAAAAGTATAGCAATGCGGCTCTGCGCGGTCAACTATAATATGTAACAAAACCCCCTCAAAAAGGGGGTTTTGTTACAATGTAATGTAAGTCTCGACAGGAGCGCCGATGCAGCATCGATGCTCTCAAGTATCGAGTATCATTGCTGCACGCTGGTGCTGTTCAGCTCCGGACTCCCGATGACCGACGAAAACATCTACGAAGTACGCGCGCAGGAAGATTTTGTCGAGAGACTTACAGCCGCTCGTTCGACCCAGGCGCTGAGCGAATGCATCTGGAATGCCGTCGATGCAGAAGCGACGCGAGTCACGGTCACCGCCGACCATGACGGGTTCGGCAGACTCGCTGCCGTTCGTATTACCGACAACGGACACGGAATCCCTCCAGAAGAGGCTGAATCCCTTTTTACATATCTCGGCGGTTCGTGGAAGCGCAGCGAGAAGCGTTCTCGCAACGGCAAGCGAATCCTGCACGGCGAAGAAGGCAAGGGCCGATTCCGCGCCCTGGCACTGGGGCGAGTCGCAGAATGGCATATCACCTCGCGAAACCGAGCGGGCGAGATGGTGCAATACCGCATTACGATCATCAAGGACAATGCCCGTAATGTGCGCATCACCGAGCCTGTTCCAGCGCCAGCCGGAAGCGTGTCCGGCGTCGAGGTCTGCATCCGAGAACCGTACAAGGACTGGGAAATCGAAGTTGAGGGAGTAAGGCAGGAACTCTGCGAGACATACGCGCTGTACCTGACCGAGTACTCGGATGTCGAAATTCTGATAGCAGGGATGCAACTCGATCCTGCCACCGTGATGGAACACAGGGCAAGATTTCCTCTGCCCGACATTCTCGATGGACAGGACAAGTACCCTGTCGAACTCGAAGTGATCGAATGGAAAACCGAGACCGAACGCATGCTGTATCTATGTAGCGAGAGGGGATTCCCGCTGCACCGCATTACGCCCGGTATTCAGGCTCCTGGTTTCGACTTCTCCGCGTACCTGAGCTCTCTCTACATCAGCAAGCTTCATGAGCGGGGCGTACTAGGCCTTACGGAGTTGGATAAGAACCTGCATAGCGCCGTCGAGGACGCCAAGACCCAGCTGCGCGACCACTTCAAACAACGGGCAGCCGCGGAGTCCAGAAACCTGGTCGATCAGTGGAAGTCAGAGAAGGTGTATCCGTTCGGAGGAGAACCCACGGGCCCTGTCCAAATTGTGGAGCGCCAGGTATTCGACATCGTCGCGCTGAATGTTGCCACATCGCTGCCTGACTTCCAGTCGCAGGACACGCGCAATCGCAGGTTCCAACTTCGCATGTTACGTCAGGCGATCGAGAGAAGCCCTGAAGAGCTGCAACTGATCATGAGCGAACTCCTGGGACTGTCCAAGCGCAAGCAGGAGGAATTGGCGAAGCTGCTTAAGCGCACCTCCCTGGGCGCGATCATCAGCGCAGCGAAAATGGTCACCGAGCGGTTGGATTTCCTGAAGGCTCTCGAAAGCATGCTGTTCGATCTGGAACTCAAGCCTCACTTCAAGGAACGATCGCAACTACACCGCATTCTCGCAAAGAACACCTGGGTATTCGGGGAAGAGTTCGCGCTGTCGGTTAATGACCGGTCTCTCACGGAAGTCCTCAGGCAGCACTTCCAGAAGCAGGGACGCGAGATCCTGGTAGACACACCGGTCAAGCGTCTGGACGGAACCAAGGGCATCGTCGACTTGATGCTGTCCCGCCGTGTTCCGAGCGCGCGTGAAGACGAACATGAGCATCTGATCGTCGAGTTGAAGGCACCTGCGGTAAGAATAGGCGTCAAGGAAACGTCCCAGATCAAGAGCTACGCCTTTGCTATCAAGAACGACGAGCGATTCCAGGGTGTCCCAACTCGCTGGACCCTCTGGCTGCTGGCGAACGATCTTGATGACTACGCGAAGAATGAGACCAAGCAGGCAAATCTGCCCGAAGGAGTCCTATGGCAGGGTGAAAACCCGCCTATGCGAATTTGGGTAAAACGCTGGTCGCAGGTACTGAACGACTGCAGAACGCGGCTCAGTGTTTTCCAGAAGGAACTCGACTACATCGCAGATCGGGAAGATTCACTCGAATACCTCAAGAAAACATACGCGCGCATCCTGGAAGGCGCTCCCGAACCCGAGCCATCCAAGGAAGAAGAAGCAGAAGAAGCGTTCGAGGTCGACTCGCTCGCACAAGACGATTTGTAGAATCGTGCCAATGCCCGGCGGCCGCATCATCGCCCTCCCCGCACCTCAAAACGTCGTCCCAGGCACTTGCGGCTTTTTCTGCGCTGGCATTCTCTTGTCACACGCATTCAGATTGTTCTCATCATTTAGAAAAAATACACTACTTTTTCTAAATCTACAGGCACCCTGGATTCCCGATTTACCGTCTGAAATCTCCTGTCATCGCGTTTCAAACAGCCCCTGGAAACAGGGTTCTGGCTTCACCGGGAAAGTCGTATACCGAGAAGGCGAACGCTCCAGCCCATGCCCTCTCCGCCGTTTCGCTTTGGCGTCTTCGTTTATCGTGCGCCTCTTTCCGTGACCCGCAAACGGACGGGGCGAAGTCAACCTAACAGCCGCAGGCTTGCGTCAAGACACTTTCGCGGCATAAACGAGCCTCCCCTACGGGCTGCCCCTCATTTATTCCACGCTTGCCTGTGACGCCGCGCCTTCTCCCCGGCTGTTTTTGTTGCCTCTCTCGCCCCCGCCGTGGGGGTCACTTTAAAGAAAAGAGGCAAACACCATGACGACGAAGACTCTCAACAAAAGCGACCTGGCGCAGTTCACCGGGAGCGAAACCTGGTATCGGCACGGGATCAACCGCAGCGTTCTCTACACCGACGGCGCGCAGCACGTTGCCGAGCACGGCGGGGCGTATTGGCTTCTCGACGAAATCGCGATCATTCAGCCCTATGACAAGGCCATTGCCGCCGAAGAGTTCCAGGTCTGGAAGCTCGCGGTCCGTCCAACCCGAGCAGCCGTGCTGACTTGCGAAGATGGCAACGGAAAGACCGTTTTCAGCAAAGAGATCGAATACACCGACTTTCCACTCGACGAGATCACCTTTTACTTCACAAACAACACCATTCTACTGCCGTCCGAGTATTGACTTCCAAGCCCGCGCCGACAGCAACGGCGCGGGTTTTTCCTGATCACATATCTCCGGCCTTCCGCACCCGCACTGAACCGGTTTGCACAATAGGCGCGGCCCGCGCCGCAGGAGATGCAGGTCTGCCGCGATAGAATATGTTTCATACCTGATCGTTTGGGCGTAGTGACGGTTATGAACAAATCCCAGCCGAGTTGCCGACCGATCGATCAGCACGCGACGCGCATCCCGATGAATTCAGGTCTGCTGCCATGCTTGTACATACCAATCGCCGCACGAGACACCAACGCTATCGAGACATACGTCGGCAGAATTGTAATGAACCTTGCGCCGAATTCTCTGGGGAAGGCTCTGCTTGTTGAAGCGCACACGCCAGAGAAAGCCGATGACCGCCTAGCCATTTGGGACGTTCCTGAAGCAGTAGTCCTGCACTACCCAAGGCAGGTATGGGTGCATGTGGACTACCGTGCCTACCGGCGAACATATAAGCAGGCTTTTCCGGACTTCGCCCTAACAGATCTCGTCCTAGATCACATCATGAATCGACGAGTTGCGCGGCTTAAAGGCTTTGCCTATCTCCGAATTGTCCCGATCTCCAGAGGAGCGAATTCAAGTCACGGAGCCCTAAGTGAGGACTGGGGCGTCGAATATCATAGTTCGCCGGAGATGAGAAAAAAGAATAGGGCGTCGCAGGCAGTCGTGCAATACGCCGATCTGGCCGACATCACGAAAATGCTTAACTTGAAGGGCGGCGGTTCGTTCATGGACAATGTGAACGAAGCGCAGAAGTTAGTAGACTTGCCGGACGCAACGGGACAACGCAGAAAATCAGCGACACTACCATCAGGCTGAACAACGGCACGCTGTTTCGAATCACCCACCTGTCGTTAGCCTGAACTGGATCTTGCGGACAGCGCGATCCGAGTCTCCCACTTGTCGTACACCGATCCCCAACTTCCGGATCGCCGACGACACACTCGGAACCAACGCAACGCGAGGCACAGGGATTCAGAGCACTGCTAAGGGCATTCATCGTCGATCCATTGTGCAACGGAATCCATGAGAGCTGCGGATTCGGTGCTACCGGCGGTAATGAAACCGTGCGGCTCGATAGCGTAATAGCTAGTCATTGCCGCTGCACCGGACGCGAAGCCAGTTCGTCGCGCAATTGCGTTGAAACTATGGCGATTTTCTTCCCAGTATGTGACTCGGGCCGCATAGAACGGAACTCCGCCGAAGTTCCCCGGATAGATGCCTTGGGGCGGGGCTGGGACGTTCAAATACGGCTGGTGACTCTGCAGCACCGTCAAGTCATAGAGGCGCGCCACGAACGCTCGCATTTCGTCCACGCTGCCTGGCTGGCCAACATCCTTACATTCAATCGCGACACGCGGCCTTCCGAACGGTTGCCCACCGGTCTGACGCAATTGCGTACCGACCTCCCGAGGGACCACCGATATATCAATCTCGTGAGTTGTCCCACTTCGCCCCTCGAACTGTATACCATTCCAAATCTCCCACTCTGATCCATTTGGAATTCTGCGAATCCCGATAACACTCGCATTTCCAGGTCCCATAGAGGCCAACGGTACGCCGGTTGGAGCTCCACCGCGCTGAATGAATCGTCGGTCGGAATCATTTGGGCCGATGCGACTGCCATCCGAACGCTGAAGCCAAACCTCGAATCCGCGATTCTGTAATCTATTCGCCACTCCGGTCATGATGAACAGTTCGAATATACGACCTGCACCGCTGGCGTTTCGCAGCGCCGCCACGCTTCCAAGAATTGCATCGATGGCTGATTGCACGTCACTGATCATCTGTCCCCACCCCGAGTTCGTGTTGAGTCTGCCCACGTGAGAAGCGCACTTTGGAGCTCTGGAAGCGCAGCTCTGGCAGTTGCAGCATCACCTCGACGAATACTCAGTTGCTCCTCGTGATCGGTTTGAAGCACGAGAGTGACCTCATCCCTCAACGAAGCGGGTGTCGGTCGCTTCTCAGGGGGCAATCCGGTGGATAGGATTGCGTCCAACTGATCGAGCGTAGCCTCAAGCGTCAATAGCACATCGGAGATGCGCTCGCTTATATAGGTGGCCGCCCAATGGATTTGCTCGTCTCCAGTGATGGGTTCGGCGGACGGTGGCGGCGACGCACGCTCCGCCGAGTGCCGAGTTGCGCGCTTTGCCGAACGCACAAGGCTTTGCGCGATTTGCAGGTCCTCATGTGTCTCTTCCGCAACTCGGCCGCGTCGCAGTCCATCAAGTATTTCAAACGCCAGCCAGTCAGCATCTACAGTTGCTAATGCCTCGATTAATGGTGTAAGCCTTGTGTCGATTATTGCCATCGTCTGTTCCTACTACGCCATACGCCAACCCAAGCTATGACCGTTGATTCTCCACCTTCAGAAAGTCTCATTTGAGTTCTTGATTCTAGGCAAATCCGCCAAGGAGCGGCAAGCACTAACGAAGTGGTGCCAGCTTCCATACTACGACACAGCTCCGAACTGTCCGCCGGCAGAGCGCAGGTAAGGCGGGCGTCGAAGGGGCGGTAGTGCCTGCCATTCCACGCTCAGCACCGAGAACCCCGTTGCAACCGGTGGAATTGCCCATTTCTTTTACCACTCCCCAGCGATTCCGCCAGAATCACGGACAAATCGGAGGTTGTGTGCGTAACACAAGGCCAAGGGTGCCTCTGAATCCCATCACATCTTCTGTCCAAGCGTCGGTCTGACGGTCTTCCTCGGCGGCGATTCCATCTCCGCGTCCGGCGGGGGCCGGGGACGTTGCTCCCAGTCATTACGTCTTTCAGCGCTTGCCGACACTCCGGCTGCCCGATCATCCGCTCCCGCATCTCCATCACTCTCGACACCGCCCTCGTCTCCGGCGGGCGGCGCAGCCTGTCGCTCGCCCTTGTCGAGATCGAGCGCTGCGTTCAGTTCCGCTTGCCGCCCGAGCAATTCCCGAAGCTTCGTTTCATGCTCGAACGGCTTGCCCGCCTGCTCCTCGAAATCCCCCAGCATCTTTTCAGCGCGGGCGGTGCGCTCCCGCTCATCCGCGACGGCCTTGTCCTGGGCGCGCAGCGCATGCTCGATGCTCTGCATCGTCCCTGACGGATTTTCCGCGTTCAACTGCGCCCTGTAGACCCCCGCTCCCCTGATGAACAGCTCCGGCAGGCGTTCGTCATCAGAGTCGACAACGAGCGTCGCCCCCCTCCCCCGGCTCAGGATCTCGAACCCGCGCAGCGCGCCGCGCACCTGCAGGGTCAGGTCATCGCGCCACGACAGCACCACCTGCGTGAGCGCCGCTGCGCCTTCCTCACGCGCGCCCTTGCCGGAATAAACCCGGTTGCCCACCGTCATGGAGAACTCTTCGCCAGCATGGCCGTCGCGGGTAGCGATATCGGCGGACAGCCGCTCGATCCGCTCATGTCGTTCCCGGATTTCTGATGGCAGGGCACGGATTTGCAGGCGAATGCTGTGCTGCTGGTTGAGGTGCGCCGCGCGCAACTGGTCCAGCTTGCGGACCTCATTATCGACCTTGACCTTTTCCATGACTGCCGGATTGCCCGACGCGATGGCCTTGATTTCGGCATAGGTGAGCGCACCGCCGTCCAGGTCCTCCGCGCAACGAACCGATGTCTGCCCGTTCATCACCTGCTGGATGAACCGGGCCTTGGTCTCCAGGGTCTGCCACATATAGGCGTCGAACGAGCCTTCCGTCACGTACCGGAATATCCGCACCTCGGCGTTGAGGTTGCCCTGCCGTAGAATGCGCCCTTCGCGCTGTTCTATGTCGCGGGGCCGCCACGGCGCATCGAGGTGATGCAATGCCGCAAGCCGCCGCTGCACGTTCGTCCCCGCTCCCATCTTCTCCGTAGATCCAATGAGGATGCGTATCCGGCCGGCATTGACAGAATCGAACAGAAGCTTCTTTTCGGCATCGGTGTCGGCGTCGTGGATGAAGGCGATTTCTGCTTGCGGCACGCCGCTGCCGATCAGGTTCGTCCGCAGTTCATCGTAGACATTGAACCGCGCCGGGTCCGGCGTCGAGAGATCGCAGAACACGAGCTGGGTTGACCGGAGCTGACGGGTTTCCTCCCAGACATGCTTGATGCGCAGCACCGCCAGCATCAACTTGGTATTAGAGTCCGGCTGCTCCGGACCGACCAGGCGCATGTCGAGCGCGGCCTTGCGGCCTTCGCCGGTGATCTTCAGCATGTTGTCCACCGAGGGATCGACGCGCATCGTGCGCAGCCGCTCAGCCCGCTCGGTGAGCGTTTTGATAAAGGCCTTCAGCGGCTCGGAGCTCGGTGCCGCCGCAATATGCGGCTTGCCGCCCGCCACGGTCGGCCGCGGCAGGTTCAGCATGTCGGCGGTCTGCACGTCGGCGAAGGTGCGGAACATCGACAGCAGCTCGGGCAGGTTGATGAATTTCGCGAAGCGCGTGTGCATCCGGTAGCCCGAGCCGTCCGGGGCCAGCTCCAGGGCCGTGACCGCTTCCGCGAAATTCGCGGCCCATGCGTCGAAATGCGCGACGCCACGCTCCTTCAGGAGATCGGGCGCCAGATAGCGCAGCATCGTGTACATCTCGGCCATAGTGTTCGAGATGGGCGTCCCGGTCGCGAATACGACGCCGCGCCCGCCGCTGGCCTCGCGCACATAGCGCGTCTTCATGTACATGTCGAGCGCCCGGTTGCTCTCTGAATTCGGCAGGCCCGCGATGCGGTTCATTTTCGTGGTGTAGAACAGGTTCTTGTAGAGATCGGCTTCATCGACGAAGATCTGGTCCACGCCCAGCTCCTCGAAGGTCAGGGTATTGTCTTTTCCTTCGCGGTCGGCGCGTTCCTTGAGTTTCGCGACAAACCGCTTCTTCGCCTTCTCCAGCTCCTTCACCAGTCGCCGGTTGTCGTCCTTGCCCGCTTTGGCCTCGATGATCGCCGCCTCCAGCTCCTCGACCTGTTCCTCGACGAAGCGCCGGAACAGATCGTCCGACACCGGCAGGAACTCGAACGAGCGGTGCGAGACGATGACCGCGTCATATGTGCCGCTCGCAATCCGGGCCATCGCCCGCTGCCGGTTGCCGTTGGCGAAATGATCCCGTCCGGCGACGAACAGGCGCGCCTGCGGATACAGCTTCAAGAACTCCGCGCCCCACTGTTCGACCAGGTGATTGGGCACCACGAACATCGGCTTTTTCGCCAGACCGAGGCGGCGCATTTCCATGGCGGCCGCCGCCATGGTCCACGTCTTGCCGGCCCCCACGACATGCGCCAGCAGCGTGCCGCCGCTTTGCACGATCCGCCAGACGGCGTCTTTCTGATGGCGGGACAGGTCCCCGTCGCGCAGATACTCACGGTTCATGCCGGTCAGTTGCAGGTGCGCGCCGTCGAAGCTGCGCAGGCGCAGATTGTTGAAGCGGTCGTTATACTCACGCGCGAGCCGCGCCGCGCGCGCGCTGTCTTCCCATACCCACTCCCGGAAGCGATCCTTCAGCTGCTGCTGCTTTTCACGCGCCGCGATCGTCTCCTGCTGGTTGATGACCCGCGATTTGTCGGGCAGGAGATCGTAAGCGGTTGGCACGCGGCCATTCAGGGCCTGGTCGACCAGTTCGGAGGCGTGAAAGCGCGCTGTGCCGTGCGTCGTGGTGTTGGCGACGTTGTACTTCTCCCCGGCATCGACCTCGACCGTCCAGGTCGCGATGGGGACGGCATACCCCACGCGCGCGTTGCGCGGGGCGATGCCGAGCAGCGACGAGACGAAATCCCGGATGTCCGTTGCCGGAATCCACGACGACCCCAGGCGGGCCTCGATGTCGCCCGGCTCCAGATCGACGGGCTGCACCGCCTTCAATGCCTCGATATTCCGCTCGTAAGCCGGGTCGAGCGCCGTCGCCGCCGTGGCTACCGCCAGCTTGCGGCGCACGTCGCCGCTCAGATAGCGGTCGGCGGTTTCCCATTGCCCGCCCTCGGGATTGCAGTAGACCAGACTCCCCAGCTCGCGCTGCAACGCCCGCGCGGAGCGGCCCGTCACCTCCTCCATGCGAGGCCAGTGAACCTCGCCGGTCTCGTTCAG
This sequence comes from Candidatus Korobacteraceae bacterium, assembly GCA_050015355.1. Lineage (GTDB taxonomy): Bacteria > Acidobacteriota > Terriglobia > Terriglobales > Acidobacteriaceae > CAWBRT01. The sequence continues at coordinate 48,516 of JBEKBO010000016.1, forward strand.
GGAAACGGCGAGCGCTTCCGCCGCCGTCTCGACATGAGTGACAGGTTTATAGCGCTCCAGCGTCCGCCGCTCGAAGATGGCCGTCTTCGTGGCGCGCTTCGTCTCGGGATCGTAGTTTTCAAGGGAGAGTAAGAGGGGCTGATCGGGATCGCCGGCAAAGGCCTTGACGTTCTCGGGCGACGACAGCGGACCGTAGCGCCTGACAAAGGAATCGTAGATATCGTTCAGCAGAACCCGCGCTTCGCCAATGCGCTCCTCCGGCGCATCGTCGAGCTGCGTGCGGAAGACAAGGCGGATGGCATCCCGCACCGCCAGCATGCCGCGAATGCGCCACGCCGATGCCCCCGGCACTTTCGCCGTCTCGAATACCGGACCCCGGCGTATGGCCAGCAGCCCGTCGCGGATGGCATAGGCGCCGTCCTTTACATCCGAGCCGTCAGCTTCGGCCAGATCGGCGCTTTCGGGCGGCGGGCGCGCGCGGTCGCCCGGCCCCGCCGTTCGGGCCGCGTAGATACCCTGCGGTAGCATCGAGACGGCTTGTTTCAGGCGCTCGGGAGACAGCTCGCCCGCGAGCGTCGGCTCGCGCTCCCTGTACTGCGACCCTTCGAGCCGCATCTGGCCCAGCATCACCTCCGGATGCCGCGCGAAATACTCGTTTACGGAAACCGCACCGTCCGGCGTGTCAATCGGCGCCAGCTCCCGCCATGCTTCGCTGCCAGGAGCGGTTCCCGAAATCCGCTTTTGCAGGAACAGAATGTCCGTCGTCACTTCCGTTCCCGCGTTGGCTTTGAAAGCGGTGTTGGGCAGCCGGATCGCAGCGACCAGATCGGCACGGTCAGCCAGATACCGCCGCATCGTCGCATCCTGCTTGTCCATCGTGTAGCGGCTGGTGATGAGGGCCATCACGCCGCCCGCGCGCAGCTTGTCGAGCGACTTCGCCAGGAAGTAATCATGGATCGCGCGTGTGACCGGGGAATGTCTGTAAGCGGGGTCATGCACGGGATAGTTGCCGAACGGGATATTGCCGATCACCACGTCGAAGAAATTATCCGGCAGGGCCGTTTCCTCGAACCCCTTCGCGAATATCCTCGCGTCAGGGTAGAGCTGCTTCGCGATCCGCGCCGTGATGCCGTCCAGCTCGACGCCGGTCCGCCGGCAGCCGGGCAGCAACGATTCCGGCATCAGGCCGAAGAAATGCCCCACGCCCATCGACGGCTCAAGGATCTGCGCGCCCGCCTCCAGCCCGAGGCGATCCATGGCCTGCCACAGAGCCTCGATGACCATGGGCGAGGTGTAATGGGCATTCGGGGTCGAGGCGCGGGCCGAGTCGTATTCCTCGGGCGTCAGGTTCTCCCGCACGTCTCGGGCTATCTCCTCCCAGTCACTACGGGGATAAGGATGGAAGACATTCGACAGGGCGCCCCAGCCGTTGTAGCGGGCGAGCACAGATTTTTCGGCTGCTGTCGCCTCACGGCTTTCGTCTTCGACGAGCCGCAGCGTGCGGATGGCCGCGATGTTATCGCGAGCCTTTTCCTTCTGCCCGCCCTGCCCGATCCGGTGGGCTTCGGTTATCCGGAAATCGCGCGGCGGCGGCCGCGCTTCCTCCGGGGCGATGTCGCTGACGTGGAGTTCCCGGACCTCGATGTTTGGGATGGGGGCCGGGCTGGCGGCGGGAGGTTCTCGCTCTGGTTCTCGCTCCGGGGCAACAACCACTCCTGCGCCGCCAGTTCCCATGCCGCGTGATACGTCATCTTTGTCACCGACACCAGCTCGTACAGCAGGTCGCCCGTCTTCTCCTGCGCCTCGAACACCGCCTGGTCCAGGCGATTCTGCTTCTCCAGATCCCGCACCATCTGCGGGCAATTCTCCCGCCAGTGCTTCAGGATCGCCTCTCCGAGCGCTGTCCTTTCCGTCATCGGCAACCTCCGCTGCTTGCGCCGTCGACTCTACGGGATTGTCCGTAAACAGGGCAAGCTGGTTGAAATGCACCCGAATCGACACACGCCTGGCTTTGTTTCCGTGAAATCCCGGCACCGCCTTCTCCCGCCTGCGTCGCTCGACACCCGCCCCGTTTTTCTCCCGACGGCATCACTACAACAACCCGGCGTTCATACGTTCTGACAATCTGCGCTCAAAGGCTGTACATAATCCAGCCTATCCCCGAACCCCTGAACATTTCGTTAACGCAGCTTTGGCTCGTATTTGCCCTTGATGCCCTCCTCGCTCCTTAATCCGGTTGCCCTCAACAAGCATGGGACTCTGCCGGACGCGCCTTTCGTGTCAATGCTCAGAGCTTCTTTCGTTCACGGTTTCCGTACCGGACCCTCCGCGAACGAAGAGAAGCTTGTGACACGCGCAGGCTATCCGCCCGGCTGGTCGATTCCCACGTTGAGAGCAACCAGACAGAAAAGGAGTTACACGATGGACAACGGCACAGACATCAACCCGGACGGGCGGAACGTTATCTCCCGCCGCATCGTCGAGGTCACCGACCATGACGAAACCATCTTCGCGGAATTTATCGATCTCGACACCTTCGACGCATGGAGGCCGCAATGACCCAGCATCAGAATCAATCTCCGCCGGCACATACGCCCTTGCCGTGGAAACCTTCTGACTCCGGCATCGGTATTTGGTCCGCAGGCGAACCCCTCGGCAAGAACAAGATCATCTCCATCTGTTCATGCGACGCCGTTTCCCGGCCCAAGGATGAAAACAAGGCTAATGCAGATTTCATACTTCGAGCTTGCAATAACCACTACGAGCTTCTGCAAGCCTTCGAGACCCTGCTCGCGATCTTGGAAACTAACGAGCAGCCGGGCGAGGCAGACCTATATCCGGTGCGAACCGCTATCGCCAAAGCACGGAGGCAGCCATGACCGACATCACCAACGAACAGCGCGCCGGATGGGCCGCACACGCGGTTCTGCAATACGCCACCGGCAAGGAAGGCGGCGAGGAACTCTACGACGATCCCGAGACCGTCCTTACGGACCTGCTCACCGATCTGCGCCACTACACCGTCCGTGAAAACATTGCTTTCAAAACGTGCCTCGACCGTGCTGAAATGCACTACGACGCTGAAGCCACCGAAGAACTCGACAACACCTTCGGACTTCGCTGCCCGCAATGCGGCGCATCCGATCAAATAGACATCTGCGCCGACGTTTGGGTCCGCTTATGCCCAGACGGCGCTGACGCTACAGCCGCCGAGAACGGCGACACAGAGTGGACCGATCACAGCGGCGCCAAATGCTGTGCTTGCGGCTTCGGTGGCAATGTCAGCGATTTCAGCACCCGGCCAGACACCGACCAGTTCTTTGCAGCCATCGCCGAAGAGCATCTGTCCATCGACACGCTCGAAACTCGCCGGCGGGATCTCCTCGACTTTCACAACGTGTCTGTCCAGGGCGTCCGCGCAGCGCTCGGAGCCGCATATGAAGCCGGGAAGAAAGCGGGGCCGTCATGACTGCGGAACCCGTACCGTTCATCGATTACTGGGATGCAGTTGACACTGCGATGCTCAAATTCTTCGGCATCGACACCTGGTATGCAGGTATCGAAGCTGACCGCATCGCAGCAGCCCAAGAAGAAGGCGACACGCCCGAGGATTTCGCGCTCTGGTTCGGCGAAAAATATGGTCTCTCCCTCATTTCAGAATGGGGATGTTAAACCATGAGCGATAGATTATTTACCCGCATGCTCAATGGCGTACCCTGCGCCGACTGATCGATGTCATGTCCTTCATGCCCGCGCGCAGCGTCGTCTGGTATCACCACCGCTCTGGCCGCCGCGCCAGCCCCCAGTTGCTCGCTCTTCTGAAAATCGCGAGCCCGTCCGCTGCCCCCAGCAGCGCGGAAGTTCAGCCTCGAACACTGCGCCCCGATTTCTCTTTCCGTTGCTTGTTGTCAGTCTCTGGCTCAGTTTGCCGGGCCTGCCGCCGTCGTCAACGGGCGCCCGCACCGAGTGACCGTGTAACCCGTTGACCCCGGCGGCATACCGGCCCGGCTATTTCCTCGCCATCGACAACAACCAAGGAAAGGAAAAAGCCATGAGTAAATCACCACTCGATAAGGCCGCCGATGCCGCCCGCGAGGTTCTGTCTAAAATCGAGGACGTTGCGATGGCCGTTAAGGCCGATCTTGAAAATCTGTCTGGCATCGCTGATGCTGCCGATGCGAACCTTGATGACCTCTACGAGAGCACCGAAATCCTATGCCGGGAAATCGTCGACACATTACAGCTACCATCCGATCCCGTCGCGCTTGCGACTGTCCAGACTATTGACAACCTTCTCGCCCTCTTGCTCGAAGCGAAAAACTACCTTGAAAGCGGGCAATCCTTGGCCGCCCTTGGTACGTTGCAGTTGTTTGACAACCACGCCGACGATCTCAAAGCAGCTATCCGTCTCACCGTCATGGCTCAGCGGAGGCAGAAATGAACCGCCTCTTCGATAGAATGCTCAACGGCGTTACCGGCGGCGACTGCATCGATGTCATGTCCTACATGCCCGCGCGTTGCGTTGATTTTGTGCTGACCGACCCGCCCTATCTGGTCCGCTATCACGACCGCTCCGGACGCCGCGTCATCAACGATGACAATGACGCATGGCTGAAGCCGGCATTCGCGCAGGTTCACCGTGTCCTGAAACCCGATGCGCTTTGTGTGAGTTTTTATGGGTGGAATAAAACCGACGTATTCATGGCCGCGTGGCGCGATGCAGGCTTCCGCATCGCCGGCCACATCGTTTTCCGCAAGCGTTATGCCTCCAGCGCAAGGCACCTGTCTTACACCCACGAACAAGCCTACCTGCTGGCGAAGGGCTTCCCGCCCTTCCCGGACAGGCCGCCACCGGATGTGATCGACTGGCACTATTCCGGGAATCGTCTGCATCCGACTCAGAAGCCGGTGCAATCCCTCAAACCGCTGATCGCTGCTTTCACGAAGCCGGACGCCGTCGTCCTCGACCCCTTTGCCGGTTCCGGCTCGACGCTCGTCGCGGCGCATGAGCTGGGGCGCCGGTTCATCGGCATCGACCTCGATCCCGATCACCACCGCACGGCCCGCGAACGCCTCGAACGCATCACGGCGGAAGCCGCCTGAATGAAGACTTTCCTTCATCCCCTTGCCACGCCATGGTTATTCGGGCACACTGACGCGATGGCCCGCGACTCACGGGCCGTCGCGCCGCGTATCAACCCCACTGAGGCACCAATGACCTGAACAACAAAAAACCCGCCGGGAGGGCGGGCTTCTTAAAAAAGGCGATGTAAAGACCTGACAATCCCAACATCGCCGATTTTCAGACCCGATGCAAGCGCTTTTTTGCATACGGTCGTCTGCGCCTTTTTCCCGGCTGGTTTTCCCGTAACAACAGGAGAAAACCAATGCACCACATTGCATCACCTTGCACCCCCCTTTCCGCCCGCCAGATGCGCTCATACCGCACCTGCTGGCTGCCCGCCGATCATCCCGAGCTCGCCACCCCGCCGCGCGACACCGGCGCCTACGTGCCCGAGCTGGCTGCGCGCGTCGACGATGACACGAACCTGACCGACGGCGCCCGGCGATGCGCGCGCAAGCTGGCGGAATATGTCCACCGCCGCGACCGCGACAGCCACACGGCAGAAATCACCGTCACATGGCTGATGAAGGCCCTCGCAAAATCCCGCCGGACCGTGCAGCGCTACCTGCGCCAGCTTGAACGCGCCGGCTATATCACCGTCCACGTCATCCACGCCCGCACCCGCATGTGCGCCGGGCTGATGGTCGCGCTGCTGGCCCCCGTGCTGCCGCGCCACGGCTGGAAAAAGTCAATCAAACCGGATGCGCCAAAGCTGTCACACAAGAACAGTTTCAGATACAGAACCCGGCTGATCCCCCGCGTTTTATGGGCGATCAAATGCACCGATCCCATCCGCGAGGCATGGGACAGGATGTTGCCGCCGCTTCCGCCTTTCTTCTGACCGTCCGTTGATACCGTAACCAAAGAAAAAGGGCTCGGCGAGGGGGAGCCTGTGGGCCGCCCAGCCCCCGGAATCCCCGGCATCCCGCATTGAGGCAACCAGCCCGTTCGGTGTTCTTCGCCGAAATCGTTTCTTCTCCAATATTTTTTCCCCACTTCCCCCGCGCTAGATCAAAGACGGCGTTTTCCAGCGGTGCTCGCCGTCAAGGGTCGAGATGAACGCGCAACAACCGCGCGCCCTTGACCGCTCCGCGCCGCTGAACGCCCGGCAACCCGTCGCGGGTTTCGCGAAGAAAAAAATTGTCTTGTAAAGGAGAAAATGAAATGAAAAACGAAGCTAGCTCCCGCGAAGTCTTAATTGAGGAAACCAGGCTGGAGACCGGTCACACGGGCGCGATGATGCGCCGTGATCTCCGCAAGCGCGGTGGGACACTAGCCGACTTATCAGGATAAATCTCTCGGGAGGGGCATCAAATTACTTCGGATAGCCCGACCACTCGACGAGAACCTACCGGCCGGCTTCACAACGCTGCTTTGTCTTTGGATTCTTCAAGGCGAAGCCAGTGAACGCGTCCCAGTGAGTCCCCAGCAATTACTGTGCAGGAGTCGATGAAGGCACAACAATTCGCCGAGCCGTCACAAGTGAAGGCGGCTATCTCCGACGCATTTTCCACAGTCCACACCCTCAGCGTCTTGTCGGCAGAGGCTGAAATTGCGCGCTTCCCGTCGGTGCTCAGAGCTACGCAGTTTATTCTGGCAAAGTGGCCATTCAAGGTATGGATGACGCGGCCCAACTCCACATCCCACACCTTTAGCGTTTTGTCGTCAGAAGCCGAGACCGCACGCCTTCCGTCGGCGCTCACTGTCACGCTGGTTACCGACTCCGAGTGGCCTTCGAGGGTACAGATGGCGCAGCCTGAGTCCACATCCCACACCTTTAGCTTGTCATCATCAAAAGCCGAAACGGCGCGCCTCCCGTCCGCACTCAGCGCTAAGCCTCGACCCCATTCAGACTGGCATTTCAGGGTGCGGATGACGCATCCCGAGTCCACATCCCACACCTTTAGCGTTTTGTCGTCAGAAGCCGAGATCGCTCGCCTCCCGTCGGCGCTCAGCGAAACGCCTCGGATCCAGCTAGAGTGACCTTCTAAGATACGAATGGCGTGGCCCAACTCCACATCCCAAACCTTTAGAGTGTCATCGTCAGAGGCCGAAACTGCCCGCCTCCCGTCCGCGCTGAACGCTAGGCCTTTTCCCCAGTGAAAGTAACATCTTCGTGTCTTGTATTTCAGGGTATGTATGGCGGTGCCCGACTCCACATCCCAAACCTTTAGAGTGTCATCGTCAGAAGCCGAAACTGCGCGCCTCCCGTCCGCGCTCACTACAACGCTAGTTACCGGCTCTGAGTGGCCTTCGGGTGTGAGAATATTGCGGCCTGACTCCAATCCCCACACCTTCAAAGTGTTATCGTGAGATGCTGAAATGGCACGTTTTCCGTCGGCGCTCAACGCTACGCCGTTTACTCCGAAAGAATGGCCTTTAAGGGTGAGAATGTTGCGGCCCGACTCCAACCCCCACACCCTCAGTGTGTTGTCATCAGAAGCCGAAACAGCGCGTTTTCCGTCGGCGCTCAACGCTACGCCTCGGACCCCGCTTGAGTGGCCTTCCAAGGTACGAATATTGCGGCCCAACTCCACGTCCCAAACCTTTAGAGTGTCATCGTCCGAGCCGGAAACGATGCACCTCCCGTCGGCGCTCAGTGCTACGCAGTTCACTCTGTCAAAGTGGCCATTCAAGGTATGGATGACGCAGCCCGACTCCACATCCCACACCTTCAAAGTACTGTCGTCGGAAGCCGAAACAGCGAGCCTTCCGTCGGCGCTCAACACTACACCTCGGACCCAGCCAGAGTGGGCTTCCAAGGTGCGGACGACGCGGCCCGACTCCACATCCCACACCTTCAGCGTTCTATCTTCAGAAGCCGAAACTGCGCTCTTCCCGTCGGCGCTTAATGCTACGCATTGGACCCCGGAATAGTGGCCTTCCAAAGTGCGAATGACGTGGCCCGACTCCACATCCCACACCTTCAGCGTCTTATCTTCAGAAGCCGAAACTGCGCGCCTCCCGTCGGCGCTTAATGCTACGCCTCGAACGCCAGAGGAATGGCCGTCTAGTGTATTGATGATGCGGCCCGATTCCACATCCCACACCTTTAGCGTGTGATCTTCAGAAGCTGAGACAGCGCTCTTCCCGTCGGCGCTCAGTGCTACGCCCCGAACCCCTGAAGTGTGGCCTTCCAAAGTGCAAATCAGCGCGGTTCCAGGCGGAAAGAGGGCGGGCTTCATTGGCCGAAGCCAAAGGGACGGCGCGCCCTCGGCCACGGTGGCCGCAAACTGCGTGATCGCGGGCAGGTGCTGGTAAGGCAAGAGCCGGCCCACCATCTGCGAGACAAACTGAGCAGGATCGCCCGCCACCACATTTGCCGAGAGCCGCATTGCCCCGAGAATGACGTTGAGCGCCTCACGGTTTGGGTACTGCGCTCGCACGTAATCGATTTGCAAATCGTGGAGGCGGATGCCATCGGCCTCCCTTTGTGCGAGGGAAAGGCTGACCAACTTCTCCGCTGTTGCCAGCGCAGTTCCGGAATCGGCATTCCACAGGTCCTGCTGCAACAAGGGTGCTGCCGCCATGTCTTCCAGCAGGACCGCCAGGGCAAGATAGCAGCGCCGCTCTTCCGGTTCCAATGCCTCCACGCTCACCTGGATGGTCTTGAGCAGATCGGCGTGGGGGTAGTTGGGAAACTGCGCGCGAATCCTGCCCAGGTCGGCGTTCTGCAGCAGCCCCAGAACGTGCTTCCAGTAGGCTGCGGGTTTGGCGCGGAGCATAGCTCCGATCATGGCCAGAGCCAGCGGGAGACGGCCGCAATGCTCGATGAGCCTCGCGGCCTCTGGAGGCTGCTGCTCAGCGGTCACTCCGGAATAGCGGGCAAAGACTTCCCGTGCCTTTTCGGGCGTCAACAGATCGGCAAGGTGCTCACGCGCACCGAGTGCAGCGGCGATGGAGGTGTCGCGGGTGGTGAACAACAGGCACGAGCGGGCGGATTCGGCGAGGAACGGCTCCACGTCGCCGACGCGCCAAACATCGTCGACTATCACCAGCGCCGCCTTTTCCCGCATCAGCGTGCGATAGCGATTGCCGCAGGTCAATTCGCTCTCGTGAGCCTCGGGGATGTCACCGAGTGCGGTGCGGACCTCGTTGATGCGGGATCGCAGATCGTAAATCGACTCCCTGCCGACGGTAACCCACAGGACACCATCGGGAAACGCCTGTTGGATGGCTTCGTCGTGGCATAGAGCCTGTGCCAGAATCGTCTTTCCAATACCTCCCATACCCTCCAAAGCGGTGAGGGCGATGCTGTAGCCGTCTGCGTCGGCAATTAAGGCCTGGCGAAGGCTTTTCTGCTCGTCCGGTCGCTCGACGAAATTCCTTGGCAGTGGCGGGGCAGTGACGTAGGTCGTCCGGTAAGTAGCATTCAGAACAGCGCCACCCCGGCTATGACTGAGATCTTCCAAGAGCGTCCGTAACTGGCGCTCATAGGGTTGCGTACCGCTGAAGTCGCGGTAATTGTCGGGTTCCAGGTGGAGCGGTCTATCGCTGCCGGATGTTGCCAGAAGCGGGATGAGCAGTTTGCCCTTGCGCAAGGCTCGCAGTTGCTCGGCGCGGCAGATGCGGGAAGCGTAGGAGCCGGGAGTGAGCACGGCCAAAACGGCATACGCCGCGTCTATGCCTTGTTCGATTTTGTCAGTCCAAGAGTCGCCGCCGGCAATGTTGCGGGCATCGAGCCATGGCTCAAAGCCGTTCGCTGCCAAGTCCGCCCGTAGGCGTTTGGCGAGATCCGCTCCATCCCAGCGAGAATAGGAGATAAAGATGCTGCGAGCTTTTGGCATCGGCTGTATGAGCACAATTATGCATCAGGGGCTGGGACTCGCCAACCAGCAAGATTCGCCCTGTACCTATAGATGGTGCTAGTCGCAATATGCTCGGATCGTGGCTTCCGTTGAGCCTCCGACTTCATCCATAAATTCCAACTGCTGCCGCGCAGGCCACGGCGACCTGCGCGGCGTGACCCGCCGGGAATTCAATTAGCCGGGTGCCGCCATTCGCACAGCGCGCGCCCGGCTGATGTTTTCCAGAGAGGCCAGAGCATTCCGCCGCTCCGGCGATCCCCGCTTCGTGCGGACCAGCACCTGCGATAGCGTGCAGAACAACGCCGATAATTCGCAGTCGCTTTGTTTCTGCAGTTCGTGATTTGTTACCAGTTTCATCGTTTTTCCTCCTGCTGTTGAACCCCGCCATGGGGCTTTTCATGAGGAAAAGCGGTCAGCCCGCAGAACAGCCGGACTGTCAACGAATTGCACGGATCACTCGGAGCGGTCTGTTCGTTGCACCGGCCGGATGGCTTCGGGCAGCGTCCACTCTGAAAAAAGCCCAATTGCGCGGGAAGCACCGGCAGGAGCAGAAAGCGTCATACAGTCATACAAACGCATTGATATTGAAGCGTTAATCCGAATTTAACCGTTTCCATCCGATCATTGATCAAGAGGCGATACGCCGCCTGCGGCGGAGGGATTTTTGATCCTCAAAGGCAATCAACGCGGGGGCGGCCAGCAGCTTGCCGCCCACCTGATGAACAGCTTCGACAATGAAAGGGTCGAAGTCGCCGACGTGCGCGGCGCCGTCGCGCAGGATCTCTCCGGCGCGTTCGCGGAATGGTCCGCGCAGGCGCGCGCCACGAAGTGCAGGAAGAACCTCTATAGTCTTTCTCTGAACCCCGACCAGGCTCAGGGCCACCTCACCCGCGCGCAATATCTCGACCTGCTCGCCCGGACCGAGCGCAGCCTCAAGCTGATCGGCCAGCCGCGCGCCGTCGTCTTCCATGAGAAGCGCGACAAGGACGGAAATCTG
>JBEKBO010000017.1:0-64531 GCA_050015355.1 Candidatus Korobacteraceae bacterium
GCGCAGGCCTGCTCGCGGCTGAAGCGCCGTTCCACCTCGAGCAATGTCCTCGGGTAATCCTCGCTCACAGCCCCGGACACTACATCTTGCGTTCGGTGGCGTCAAGTAAATACCCCCATTTGTGTTTGATTATCTTGTATGGATATCTTTCGCCTTGTTTCATCCCTCCTCCTCACCAAATAGCTTCTACAGAGCTTTCAAGGGAATCCTGCCTTGACTTCACTCATTGAGCGTAGTGCTTTTCAATGATTCTTGTCGAGTTTCCCAAAATCGCAGCGACACTCGGAAATTGGGACGCCTTTCGAAAGTATGGCGAAAACGGCTAAGATGTCGAGATCAGCGGATGATTTTCAGTGAGCCATTCTGGTAGCATTCACGATACACGAACTGGTTGCTAAGAGAAGGTTCAAAGAGGGGGACATGACTCCAGTAGACAACAAATCACTGGTAGTGGTAAGTGCGCACGCCGCCGATTTCATTTGGCGAGCCGGCGGAGCGATTGCGGTTCATACCAAGCGGCACGGTTACCGGGCGGTTGTGGTCTGCCTGAGCGCGGGCGAGCGCGGCGAGTCGAACGAAGTCTGGGCGGCGGAGCCGAACCTCACCATAGAGGACGTGCGGGAGCGCCGCAAGGTTGAGGCCAGGGCGGCGGCGGAAGTGCTCGGAGCCGAGATCCATTTTTTCGATCAGCAGGACTATCTGCTCTCGCCAAGTTCCAGCATCGTCGAGAGGCTCGTCGACATCTATCGGGACGCGCAGCCGCGTTTCATCCTGACGCATCCTCAGGCAGATCCCGCCAACTGGGATCACGTTACGGCTTGCCGTCTGGCGCTGGAGGCGCGCATGGTGGCTCAGGCGCCGGGGCGGAAGGGCGGCAAGATCATTGCCGCGCCTCAGGTGTATTGCTTTGAGCCGCACCAGACCGAACTCTGTCAATACCGCCCGGATACGCTTCTCGATATCTCGGAGGTCTGGGAACTCAAGTGGCGCGCGATGCTGTGCATCAAGTCGCAGACCAAGATGTGGCCTTATTACAAGAACGTCGCGGAGCAGCGCGGCAACACCGCGCGGCGGCGGACCGAGCGCAAGATCACGCACGCCGAAGCGTACCAACGGATTTTCCCGAGAACCGTCGAGGAACTCTGAGCTGGCAAGTCACGAAGGCGGGAGCATGGCAGAAAGCAACGAGAAATACGCGGCCACTGTCGCGGAACAACCGAAGAAGGGGAAGCTGGGTTGGTATTCCGAGCTCTCCGGCCGGGAAAGACTGACCTATTGGGCGTGCTTTGGTGGCCTGGGTCTGGATGCGATGGACACGACCATCTACGCCTTGGTCATGCCGACTTTGATCGCCATCGTAGGCATCACCAAGCCGCAAGCCGGCATAATTGCTTCGGCCGCCTTGATCGGTTCCGCGGTCGGCGGCTGGCTTGCCGGGATCGCGGCGGACCGCATCGGGCGCGTGCGCGTGCTGCAGATCACCATCCTGCTGGTGGCGGGCTTCACTTTTCTCTCGGCCTTCACGCATTCCTTCTGGCAGCTTTTCCTGGCGCGAAGCATCCAGGGAATCGGCTACGGCGGAGAGGCTGCGGTCGGCGGCGTGCTGATCAGCGAGACCGTGGCTCCCCGCCTTCGCGGACGCGTGGCCGCCTCCGTGCAGAGCGGGTACGCGATTGGTTACGCGCTTTCCACGGCGATGATGCCGATAATCTTCGGATACTTTTCGCAGGCGATGGCATGGCGGGTGTTCTTCGGTATCGGTCTGCTTCCAGCGGTGTTCGTGATGTTCATCCGGCGTTTCGTGCCCGAGTCCACTCTCTATGTTGAATCGCACAAGGAGAAGACGAAGACGGCGCGCAACTTCTGGGAAATCTTCGTGCCTCCGCATCTGAAGAACACGATCACGGCAACCGTGCTCTCAACCGGCATTCTGGGCGGCGCTTACGTAATGATCACCTGGCTGCCCACTTATCTTCGAACTGTCTTGCACCTCCGCGTTTCCTCCACTGCCGGCTATCTGGCCCTGAATATCCTGGGCTCTTTCGTCGGCCCGTTCGCCTACGGCTTCCTGAGCGATTGGATTGGCAGGCGCAAGAGCTTCATGATTTTCCTGTGTTGCCAAGCTACCAACGTGGCGATCTACATGTTTGCGCCCATCAATGCCGCCACCACGATGGTTCTCGGATTCTTCCTCGGCGCGCTCCAAGGAGGTCTTGCCTCGGGCATGCTGCCCTCATTCTCCGAGCTGTTTCCCACTCGCATTCGCGCCAGCGGACAAGGTTTTTCGCTGAGCGGCGGCCGCGGTTTCGGCGCCGTGGTTCCGGCGATGGTCGGGGTGCTGGCGGCAACCAGGCCGCTAGGGCAGGCCATGGGAGTGTGCGCCCTCTCGGCGTATGCCGTGGCGCTCGTCGCCGCTTACCTGCTGCGGGAGACAAAAGGGGCTGATTTGCGGGCTGAAGCAGCAGTCGGCAAGTGATCTGCGGTTGCCGAATGAGGGCGGGCACCGATTGTGTACAGGGAATGAGGTGACATGGCGAAACATCCATTGCGAGTGCTGGTGACGGGAGCGGAACTGGTTTCCATCGCAGTCGATAAGCTTTCTTCAATCGGCGCGACCTTGACGATGATGCCGGGCAAGATGACCGAGGAACGACTCATCGAAGAGCTTGCCAAGCAACCGGTGCAGGCGATCCTGATGCGCGGAAATCCCCCGGTCAGCCAGGCAGTGTTGGACGCCGCGCCCGAGTTGCGCGTGATTGCAAAGCACGGAGCCGGCGTCGATTCGGTAGATCTGGCTGCCGCAACCGCGCACGGCGTACTCGTGATGATTGCCGGCGACGCCAATGCCCCCGCAGTGGCGGAGCTCACCCTTGGGTGCATATTGGCGTTGGGGCGCGACCTTGGTTCGCTTAGCGCTCGTGTCAAGTCGGGCCAGTGGGATCGCGGGAGCTATCACGGCACGGAGCTGCGGGGCCGCACGCTCGGGCTGATCGGCTTTGGCCGGATCGGGCGGCGCGTGGCAGAGCTGGCTCGATGCTTCGGAATGCGTGTCATTGCCCTGACTTCCACCCCGACACGCGCAACCAAGGCGCGTGTCGGGGACCCCGGGCGCTCGTCGGAGTCGATCGCTCCGGCGCTCGCGGAAAGAGCAGCAAGCTTCGAAGCGCTCCTCGCCTCCGCTGACATCGTCAGCCTGCATTGCCCGCTTACTGCCGAAACCCGTGGACTGATGAATCGGAGGGCATTTGCCACGATGAAGCCGGGAGCTTTGTTCATCAACACCGCCCGTGGAGCACTTGTCGACGAGGCGACTCTGGCGGATGCGCTGACCAGCGGACGGTTGGCGGGAGCCGCTCTTGACACCCTGACCGAGGAGCCTCCCGCGCCGGGCAATCCGTTGCTGTCGGCTCCGAACCTGATTATCACTCCGCATATCGCGGGGCAGACCGGCGCCGCGGTGGAGCGCATGGGCGTTGCCGCGGCCGAAAATATCGTCGCCGTGCTTACGGGCGGCGCCGTGGATCGGGCCAATGTCGTCAACCACGGTTTGCTGTCGAGATGACGACCCCACGGCCTGTCGCCGCAGCCTCCCACAGCGGGCGTTGGAATCTCCAGGGAAGGCTGCGTTTACGCAGGAAGAAGGGTTTCTTATTTTTGTGAACAACAAGGATGGTCATCGATGAGTAAAGCGGGTTATTCGTCTGACGGGCGGCTCAATGTCGCGGTTATCGGGTTGGGCTGGTGGGGAAAAACCATTCTTGGAGATCTGAAGGACAACTCGAAGGTGCGCGTGACGATGGCGGTCGATGCCGTGCCTGCCGCCGGAGAGTGGGCGCAAGCGCAGGGAGTGAAGTTCACGACCGACTACGACGCGGTGCTCGCCGATCCCGCCGTGGGTGCGGTAATTCTCTGCACGCCGCACAGCCTGCACGCCCGGCAGATCGTGGCTGCCGCGATGGCAAAGAAGCATGTCTTCTGCGAAAAGCCGCTGACCCTCACGCGCTGTGACGCCGTGGCCGCGGTCGAGGCTTGCGAGAACAACAACGTGGTCCTCGGGGTGGGCCATGAGCACCGCTTCAAGCCCGCGATGCAGGAAGTTTTGCGGGCCGTCAGGGCCGGCGAACTCGGGACTATTCAGGTGACCGAAGCGACTTTGACGAATCCGATGAGAGCGATTCCTTCTGGCAATTGGCGCCTCGAAGCGCAGGAACGGCCGGGCGGTACATTGTCCGCCTTGGGAATCCATGGGCTGGATCTCTCCATTGCGGTCAACGGCCCGGCCAAGAGCGTGCTGGCATACACGGAGTCGCTGATCAGCCCCGTTCAAGACACCCTCGGGTTTCTGATCAACTTCAAAAGCGGCGCCAAGGGAGTCATCACCTCGGTTGTTGGACCGCCGTTTTCGATTCGTTTCGCGGTCTTTGGCAATAAAGGTTGGATGGAGTTGCACGACAAGGCCCATCCGCAGGCGCCGCAGGGCTGGACCCTGACTAAGTGCAAGCACGGAGCCCAAGCCGAGCGCGTCGAATACCCTGCAATGTCCATGGTTCGTGCCAATGTGGAAGCTTTTGCCGACGCGGTGGCAGGGCGTACTCCTTATCCGGTGACGCACGCCGAGATGGTGGCTAACATCGCCGCCTTCGAAGCCATCGGCAAGTCAGCCGACAGCGGAGCGATCGTCGCGGTTGTCCCGTAAAATATGTCAAACGGCCGCGGAAGGCCTGTCTCGGCGAGAACAAGAAAGGGATTTGAAAAGTGAAACACAGAAAGCTGGGGAAATCGGAGCTGCAAGTTTCGGTCGTTGGGCTGGGATGCAACAACTTTGGATTCGTCGCGAACATGGATGTCGAGTCATCGCGCAAAGTCATCGATAAGGCGATCGAGGTGGGCATCAATTTTTTCGACACGTCGGACAGCTACGGCACCTCGGAAGAGATACTGGGCGAAGTGCTGGGTGAACGGCGGAAGAAGATCGTGCTGGCGACCAAGGTGGGAGCGAAGCAGAAGCCCGATGGCGAGAAGAGCGGCGTTTCGCGCAGCTATATTCTGGCCGAGGTGGAGGAAAGTCTGCGTCGGCTCAGGACCGATTGGATTGACCTTTACCAGATTCACTACCCCGATCCCAAGACTCCGATCGAAGAAACCCTGCGCGCCTTGGACGATCTGGTGAAACAAGGGAAAGTCCGCTACATTGGCTGCTCCAACTTCTCAGCCGCTCAACTGAACGAGGCGCAGAAAACCGTCGCGGATAAGAAGCTCACCAGTCTTGTTTCCAGCCAGGATGAATACAGCCTGTTGGCGCGCACCATCGAGCGCGAGCTGCTGCCGGCGATCGAGCGGCATGGAATGGGAGAGCTTCCTTACTTTCCGCTGGCGAGTGGGCTGCTTACGGGAAAATACAAGATGGGTCAGCCTGCGCCAACCGGCACACGACTGGAACGGAAACAGGCGTTGGCGGATAAGTACCACACTGCCGCTAACCTGGAAAAAGTGGCGCGCCTGGAGCAGTTCGCGACAAAACGCGGCCACACTCTACTGGAGCTGGCATTTAGCTGGCTACTCGCGAGACCTGTGGTGGCAAGTGTCATCGCCGGAGCCACCAAGCCAGAACAGATTGAGAAGAACGCCAAAGCCGCGGCGTGGGAGTTGAGCGCCGGGGAATTGGCGGAGATCGATCGGATCACTCTTGCTGGAGGTCCCGCGCACTAGGGGTTGCTAGTGTAGTGCGTCAAGCAGATGGGCGTTATTTGAAGGCGGCTTCGTGCCCTCTTTCGGATGTCATCCTGAGCGAGCCGGGGTCCCCGGCGACGGCCGCTTTTGCCGTTGCTGGGGTGGAGAAGCGAAGGATCTATGCATTTTTCCTGTGCCGAAATACATAGATTCTTCGCCTCCGCCCGAATAGCTTCTTGCTTCTCAAACGCAACGTGCTCAGAATGACATCTCCGTTAAGTCATTCGACTTGTAACGCACTATCCTAGGTCGATCACCAGTTGTTAACCTGCCAACGCCTGCTCGGGCTTCAGGCCGGCCGTGCGCATGGTGCAGGTCAGCTTGAGCGTATACTCCTGCACCGCCTGCTGGGTCTGCCCGGCCATCCAACCGTGCTCCTGAGCAAGATAAGAGCCCACCAGTGGCGCTGCGGCAATTGCCGAATTCCAACTGAACCATTGCAGCCCAATCCGCCGCGCCAGGACGTCTTCGATGGAGGCTGCCATTTCGTAACGAATGCTGTAAACGATCTCCGCCTGGATGCTTGGAGCGCCTGCCACGATGGGCGCCGCCAGATGCCTGTCCGTCCGCGCCAGTTCGAGAACTTCGACCGCATGGGTCCCGAATTTTTCGCTGAGGTGTTGGGCGGTGTCCGGGGAGATGTGGAATTTCGGAACCAAGGTGTGCCAAAAAGTTGGTCCGTATCCCTCGGCGCCCGTTAAGCGGAAGTGCTGCGTCTTGCACGGTGAAACGGCACTCTTCAAGTACTGCTGAACCACATTCACCGCATCCTCGGCCATTGCCCGGTACGTGGTCCACTTACCGCCGAGAACGCTGATGAGTCCGCTGTCTTGATTCACTTCCACCTCGTGATCTCGAATCAACTTCTTGGTATTGCGCGCATCTCCCGGACTGACCAACGGTCTTAGTCCCGCGATACCGCTCATGACCTGATCGATGCTAAAAGGCCGTCTCAAATAACGGTTCAGATGCCTGAGCAAGTACTCCACTTCTTCATGTTTCACCGCCAGTTCATCATCCAGTGCCGCTTCGTCATCGGTCGTTCCAACCAGAAGCCTGCCCTGCCACGGGATTGCAAAGATCACGCGCCCGTCGTCCGTTTGAGGAATGAGCATCGCATCAAGGCGGAAGGCCGCCTCCAGGGGAAGCAGAATGTGGATTCCCTTGCTCAGCCGAAGCCGCGGGTGAATGCCGGGATTAGCGAGGCTCCGGACCTGGTCCGAGAATGGACCTGTGGCATTGACAAAAGCTTTGGCACGCACGGTGAAGCGCTCCTCAGACAATTGGTCTTCCACGTGCGCTTCGCATAGCTTGCCATCTTTGGTTTTCGCAAAACCGGCGACGCGCGAATAATTGAGCGCGGCTCCTCCGTTCTCGACGAAGGTATTGACGAGCGCAATGCCGTACCTGGCGTCATCGAACTGTCCGTCTGTATATGCGACAGTCCCCACCAGTCCCGAGGTGTTCAGCATCGGCAGGCGAACCGTGGATTCGTGGACTGAGAGAAAACGGCTAGGGGAAAGCATGCCTTGCCCGGAAATCCAGTCATAGAGCTTCAGTCCGGCTCTAAAATAATACGCATCGCGGTGGCTGAAGCATGGCACAAGGAGTTCCAGCGGACGAGTGAGAAACGGGGCATTGTTCAACATCAGCTTGCGTTCACGCAGGGCGCGCCTGACGACACGATATTGGCCGAGATCACAATCCGCAACCGACTGTTGCAGGTATCTGACGCCGCCATGCACAAGCTTGGTGGAGGCACTGGAGGTTGCCGAAACAAAGTCGGCGGCGTCCAGCAGAACCGTTCGCAACCCGCGAAGTTCCGCGTCGAGCGCGCACCCCGCTCCCGTCGCCCCGCCACCGATCACGCAGACATCGAATGTCGTGCTCTTGATATTCTCCATTGCCTCGGAGCGGCTTTTCATCCTTGGGTCCCCTTTTTCGTCGCAAGTGTGGCAAAGCTTCGTTATCGGGACAAAGCAAAAGCCGCCCAAGAGAGGCGGCTTGCATGGGTTGAAATCCATACAGGAGGCTTCTCTTGGGCGGCTTCTCTAGTCTCTGCCGCGATGTGCAAATAAGTCTACCTTCGAACCGGCAGGCGTAGTCTGTGATGCGCATCACCTGCCGGCATGCGCGAAGCTCATGTCCGTCTTCGCGGTGCTCCGGAGCCAGACCTTATGAGTATCCCTTTCGCGAAACCGTTGTAGCGAACAGCCATGGTGCCGGGCGTTCGAGTCCCTTTCGTTTCGGACGTAGGCGCCGCGCGCGCCAAATCAAAAGCGTTATGGAACGAGGCGCCGTGTGTTTCGAGGCGCGCACCTCTTACAGTGTGATGCTGGTCACAGACACATCGGCTATCCGCGAAGTTAAATGACAATTCAAATTTGCGGCAGAGATTAGAGAAGCCGCCCAAGAGAAGCCTCCTGTATGGATTTCAACCCATGCAAGCCGCCTCTTTTGGGCGGCTTTTCATTTCCCTCGTTTCAGTGGCCAGGTGAGCGTCTCTACGCCGTTTGCCGGCAGGAGGGTCGGACATGGACATCTTCTTGCATTGGTTGGCGCTGGCGGATCAGCCGCAACACGTGCTGACGCAGTCGATCTTCCGCCTCCTGCTGGCAGCGATTCTTGGCGGCTGCATCGGGTTTCAGCGCGAGCGGCGCGGCAAGGCCGCCGGCCTGCGGACCAACATGCTGATCTGTGTCGGGTCCGCCACTTTTACCATCCTCTCGTTATCTCTGGCCAGTACTTTTGGCGGCGACCGCACCCGCATCGCCGCGCAGATCATCTCTGGGATTGGGTTTATCGGCGCCGGCTCCATTCTCCGCGAGAGGGGAAGCATTACCGGGCTTACGACAGCCGCTACGATGTTTGTTGCCGCCGGGGTTGGAATGGCCGCCGGTGGCGGAATGCCCGTTCTCGCAATGTTTACAACCGTGCTTGTCTTGCTGGCACTCAGCGTGTTGGGGAGGTTTGAAACTCAGCGGTTGAAGCTCATCCCCGCGCGCTACAGTCTTGTAGGGAATGATATCAAGGACATTATCAGTGTCATCAATACAACGCTCTCTGGCGAACACCGTCTGATCAAGGACATTCGATTGTCATCGAAGGATGGGCACTCGCACGCGCTGCTGCGGGTGGACGCAACCCAGTTAGAACACGAGCAGATCCTGCGCCAGTTGGAAGCGGCGCCGCGGATTACCCAGTGCGAGCTGCGCACGGGGCCGGCTTTCGGCAAGGATTCGGAGGGCGACTCGTCATAATGGGTCGCGTAGGGTGTTGCTCGGACTCACTGCGGATGGCGTGGGTGCTGTTGCCCAGGGAGATACCTGTTGCGGTTTACGCCGGGCGGGGTATGATCGAGACGCGAAACATCAAGCTACCGGATTGGAGATGCTGGCGCGTTGCAGGCCCGCAAGCTGAAGGACCCTCCCGGGACGTATCCCGCCGGGACAGGTGAAGTGGTGAAGACACTCGAATCTCTTCTGGAACAGAGTCGCATTATCCCGGCGGTGCGCGACCCGGAACTCTTGTCGAAGGCGACGGCGGCATCGAGTAAGATTATTTATCTGCTGTGTGGAACGCCTGAGAACATTGGCGAAATGGCGGCGCAGGCAAGTGCCTGTGGCAAAGTGCCAATTGTAAATCTGGACCTTGTCTCCGGCTTTGCGCGCGACGCCGCCGCGATTGAATTCTTGTCGCGTCGTTGCATACGGGGAATTATTTCCACGCACCAAGTCCCGCTTCGCGCCGCCCGCGGCTTGGGACTTTTCGCCATACAACGCACATTTCTCCTGGATTCGGCCGCGCTGCAAAGTTCCCTGCGTTCCATTGAGCAAGCCCGTCCCGATGCCATCGAGGTGTTGCCTGCGATTGTGGCTCCGTATCTTGTGCGCGAGTTGAATCGTGAACACTCCACACTGCCGGTAATTGCCGGAGGCTTAGTACAATCACTCCGTCAGATTCAGGATTTGATAGACCAGGGCGTGAACTCGGTTTCCGTCGGGAACCCCGACTACTGGCTAGTGTGAAAACCTGCATGTTGCGAACGCATCCGAACGCGCGGTGAAGCCTGTCAAACTACCCGCGCGGCACTGTCGACAAGGTTTTTGGCGCATTTCCCGATCTGCGCGATATGCTATGTACGACTGTGGGAGGCGGGTATTCGCCTCCTGTATACAGAAAACAATTTTGCATCAGGAGGGACATGGTATGAGACGGTTTGCAGTGATTACGGCCCTGATCGTTGGATTTTTTATCTCTATGCCAGCTACCGCGTTTTCTCAGGCCATCGAGAATGAGTTCTATCTCATCACCCCTGTATCCAAGGATGTCCATGATCCGATGTTGAAGGCGTTCGCGGCCTATGCAAAGAAGAAATGGAACGTGGACTTGAAGACCAGCGCCATGCCGCAAGGCACGCCGGTCGCCTATGGCCAGATCGTGGAGTGGAAGGGAAGACCACAGGCGGACGTCTTCTGGGGCGGCGAGGGGATACTTTTTGACAAGCTGGCAAAGCAAGGGCTGCTTGAAAAACTACAGGTTCCCGACAAGATGTGGCGCGAGATTCCCGCCGGGATCGGCAAGCCTGTGAGCCTACCTCTCAAGGATCCAAAAAAGTTCTGGGTCGGAACGATGCTGGAACCGTACGGGATTATCTATCAGCCGAAACTTCTCAAGCGTCTCGGCGTGGAGATTAAAGACTGGGATGACCTTCTCAATCCGAAGCTGAAAGGCCAGATCGCACAATGCACCCCCGACAGATCCAGCAGCAGCCATGCTTCCTATGAAGTCATTCTCCAAACCTATGGCTGGGCAAAGGGCTGGGAGTGGCTGACGAAGCTTTCGGCGAACACGGGAATTTTTACAGCTCGCTCCCGCGACGTACCGAATGTGGTGTCCAAGGGAGAATTCGCCGTTGGCTTTGCGGTGCCGAGCTATATGGCCTTTGCCGAGGTCCTGAATGGTTATGACGTTGCATTCGTCTATCCGAAGAATGCCTATGTGACACCCGAACCCATGGCTGTGTTGAAGGGGGCGCCTCACGTGAAAGCCGCCCATGCCTTCATCGAATTTTTGTTAAGCGAAGAAGGTCAGAAGCTTGTCTCCTCCATGGGAGTCTATCCGATTACCGCCAAGTATAAGGTTCAGGGCCCTGCCGGCTCCAATCAGGAAAAGGCCGTGGCTTTCACCGGCGGGATTCGGTCCTTCTTCGATATTCCGGTCGGCAATATTTACAACGACAGTGTTGCCGGCGGGCCGAATCGGGACGAAGAAGTGAATGCCTACTTCCGCAAGGAAATCGCGGAGAAGCATAAGGACCTCGTTAAGAGATAACTGCATGCACATCCACCTGAAGGATGTCGTAAAGAGATTTGGCGCCCTGGAAGCGGTAAGTCACGTCTCCCTGGAAATCCGGGACGGTGAGCTATTTACCCTTCTAGGGCCGTCAGGTTGCGGAAAAACGACAATCCTGCGGCTTATCGGCGGCTTCCACAAGCCCGATGAAGGAGAAGTGTACTTCGGCGACAAAGAGGTATCGGCCATTCCCACCTACCAGCGAAACATCGGCATGGTCTTCCAGAACTATGCTCTCTGGCCGCACATGACGATCTTCGACAACGTAGCCTATGGTTTGAAGATCAAGAAGATACCCAAGAAGGAGATATCCGAAAAGGTAAACCGGGTGCTTTCCACAGTCAACCTGACGGGACTGGAAAAGCGCTATCCCGGCCAGCTCTCCGGCGGCCAGCAGCAACGCGTTGCGCTGGCCCGTGCCCTGGTCCTCAATCCTGATGTACTGTTGCTTGATGAGCCTCTTTCCAACCTGGACGCAAAGATACGCCTGCAGGTGCGTGCCGAGATCAGGAAGCTACAGAAGGAACTGGGGATTACCTCCATCTATGTGACCCATGACCAGGAAGAGGCCCTGACCATCTCCGATCGCATCGCAGTCATCGAGCGCGGGAAGATTCAACAAATCGGAGCGCCCAGGGACCTCTACGAGCGGCCGCAGAATCCATTCGTGGCCGATTTTATCGGCATCAACAACCTGATCGCCGGCGAGGTGAAGCAGGTCGATGAGGCGGCCGGATTGATGGTGGTCCACACTCAGTTCGGGTTGATTAAATGTTTGCCGGACAAACAGCTTCGGGAGGGGGATGCGTGCAAGATTTCCGTTCGTCCCGAGGTTGCTTCCATCGGTCTGCCCGCTGAAGCGCATAACGGCATGAACGCGATTTGCGGAACGGTAAGCTTCGCCTCCTACATCGGCAACGCTATTCGCTACGACATCGAACTGGACCGGGACACCATCTTCAGAGTTGACGTGCAGAACCCCAGGAACCAGCAACCGTTCCCGATCAATGAAAAGGTAAGCGTTAGTTTCCCCATTCGAGTAACACTTGGGATCCCTGTCTCAAAGGGCTAGGCTAGGAGCCGGAGCGTGAATACCGAGGCGGCGGTGGCGACGAGATCACGAATCCGGCCCGATGTGCGTGTTGGAGAAATCCTCGGCTATGCCGGCATCTGGAGCTTCTTCATCATTTTTCTGATCTATCCCCTCACCCGTCTGTTTTACGACAGTTTCACTACCGATGACGGGATCTTCACCCTGGGGAACTATTACCAGTTTTTCACCGATGGCTTCTATCTGAGATCGTTTTACAACTCCATGGTACTTGGCGTTGCTTGTGTGATCACCACCTCGGTGCTCGGCATCGCCATCGCGTTTCTGTTGCTCCGTTACGATTTCCCTGGCAGGAGGCTTTTTTCCTATCTCACCATCATCCCCATGATCATGCCGCCCTTGGTTGGCGTCATGGGCTTCACCTTCATCCTGGGGCGCGCAGGGACGGTCAATACCATCCTCCAGGACTATCTGGGCTTTGAGCAGCCTATCAACTTCATGTACGGGATTCACGGGGTGCTGCTGGTCGAGACTTTGCACCTCTTTCCGCTGATGACGTTGAGTATCGTGGACGCGATGTCAAAGATATCGCCCTCACTCGATGAGGCGGCCGAGAGCGTTGGCTCCCGGGGGATTCGCAAATTTTGGGATATCACTTTTCCCCTGACCACGCCGGGCTATGTCACCGGCGCGCTGCTGGTTTTCATCTGGACCTTTGCCGACTTCGCGACGCCGCTCGTGGTCGGGGTGGATGATCTCCTCGCCTCACAGGCCTACCTGAATATTGTCCAGTTCGTCGACCGCAGGCTGTTCAAGATGGGGATCGTGATCTCGGCGATCATGGTCATTCTGGCTATCGTTTTTCTCATCGTTGCCAAGAAGTATGTGGCCATCAAGGATTACAGTTCGCTCTCTTATTCGCAGATTGAGCGGAAGAAGCTATCGGTTTCATCGCAGTTGGGTGTCGTCGCCTTTCTTGTCGGCGTCCTGATCTTCGCCTTTATTCCTTATTTCGGGATCGCCCTCGATTCGTTCGGAAAGGGCTGGGCATTGACGCCGTTTCCCGTCAAGTACACGCTTCAGTATTTCGAGCGCGTCTCGGTTGAGACGCCCAAGTTCATCCTCAACAGCCTCCTCTACTCGGGCATTTCCGTAGCGATCTGCATCGCCGTGGGAGTTTCGGCGGCGTGGGTCATGGCGCGGACCAAACTTCCGGGCAGAGAAATCCTCGATTCGTTGACGACGTTGATCCTGGCCCTGCCCGGGACGGGAATCGGCGTCGCTTATATGCGCGCCTTTCGCGACCCGCTGCCTTTCATGGGTATTCCCCTCATCGGGATGTGGGTCGTCATCCCCATCGTCCTTGGTGTGCGACGCCTGCCTTACACGGTGCGGGGGACATTTGCCTCTTTGTTGATCGTCCATCGTTCCTTCGAAGAGGCAGCCGAAAGTGTTGGGGCAGCCAAAGTCAAAACCTTCAAGGATGTGACCCTTCCCCTCATCTGGAAGGGAGTGCTCACTGGCGCCCTGTATTCCTTCATTCTTGCGCTGCAAGAGGCTTCCGCCACGCTTCTGCTGGTCGTCCCCGGCCATGAAATGATGACCGTGGGGATCTTTAATTTTTATATCGGCGGGTCGGTGAATGAGGCGGCGGCCCTGGGGCTCATTCTGATCATTCTTGGCGCGGTTTGTCTGCTGATCATAAACCGGCTCGCGGGGTCCAGGATGGGGGGCGTTTTTGGCTAAAGTACGTTCAGCTACGAGCAGATTGGTCATTACATTGACCAGCATGGCTATGATAAGGCGGCGGGGTGAATGTCGGCTGAAATGATCGGCAAAATTCGCTGCTTTGTTCTTGATATGGATGGAACTGTATATCTCGGCAGCCGCTTATTGCCGGGCGCTCTCGAGTTTATAGAGTATCTTCGCCAAACTCAGCGCGACTTTCTATTTGTAACCAATAACTCTTCCCGTCATGCCGGATACTACGCGAGTAAGTTGACGAAGTTAGGGATTAATTGCGACGCCGCTAACATACTGACTTCCGGAGAGGCGACAGCCTTCTATATCAACACCCTGAAAAAAGGTGCGCGAATCTTTCTACTGGGCACTCCCGAGTTGGAAGAGGAATTTCAAAGTCAGGGATTTACGCTGACCGCCGATGCTCCGGATTTTGTGGTGCTGGGCTTCGATAAAACATTGACCTACGGCAAACTGGTGACCGCCTGCGATTGGATCCGCCAAGGCGTCCCATTTATCGCCACTCATCCGGATCTGAATTGCCCCACCGAGTCCGGGTACATTCCGGATTGCGGCGCGATGGCGGCATTGATTTCGGCATCGACGGGCGTACAGCCCAAAGTGATCGGCAAGCCGCATCGTGAAATCATCGACATGATCTTGCGCAAGAAGGCTTACGACGCAGAGCAACTGGCGATTGTCGGCGACCGCTTGTACACCGATATGGCCACCGGATTCAATGCCCGTATCTGCACGGTTCTGGTTCTCAGCGGAGAGACAAAGCCCGAAGATCTGCGCGCAGCCTCCATGCAACCGCAGTATGTCTGCCGCGATCTGGCGGACCTGACCGAACGATTAATGCGAAGCGACACCCAGCCACGCCTGTGAGAGAGTAGATGACTCTGCCCTGCAAAAGCGTCAACTAGGGCAGCCCGTCGCACTAGGGTAGATATCAGAACTGCCGTTACTCGAATTTACTCCTGCTTTGCAATTTCAGAAATGCACCAGGCCGGCGGCAACCCGTTCCAAGATACTTGAATCATCCAATCCGATGCCTTCGGCTCAGCGCTTCTTAGGGTCGTCGAATCCAGACCAGGCCAGTGCTGCAAAAGACATGTCCGTGAAGCAGCCCGGCGGGGGCATGGCTGGGCAGGCTTCTTGTGGCGAAGTCTGCCTGATCACTTCCGGCTGACACATCCGGGAGCGACTCACTAATTTCTCCACACGGTCAACACTGCGCGTGCCGGGAACTTCGGCTTCGGTCCGAGTCTCCGCCAGCCTCTCAACTCGCATCCCTCCAAAGCGCGATTCGATAGAATAGTTAAGATCAGTTAAAACCGAAGTCCTGGTTGACTCAAAATGGCAAAGCTACAAGATGAAGTGACGGCGTTGATCTTCGATACCTGGGGGACAATCGTTGACTGGCGCGGCAGTCTGCTCAATGAGTTATGCGCCTTCGGGCGGCGGATGGATTTGAAGATCGACTGGGAGCCATTCTTAGAGGAATGGAGAAGCGCGTACGAGCCGGCGAAGCAGAAGGTCAACAGCGGCGAGCTTCCGTGGACGAAGATGGACGTATTCTACCGGCAGGCGCTCGTTCAACTCTTAGCCAAGCACAACATCACCGGCCTTGGTGAAGATGACATCGAGCATCTCAATCGGGCTTGGACAAGAACGCGCCCCTGGCCAGACTCGGTCGCAGGGCTTACGCTCTTGAAGAGGCGGTACGTTCTCTCCCCGCTGTCGAATGCGAGTTTTGCTTGGCTCATTGATATAGCCAGATTCGCTGGTCTTCCGTTTGACTGCGTCATCAGCTCGGAAAATGCACGCTGCTACAAGCCCCGTCCGGAAGTTTACCTGACTGCCGTCAATCTGCTCGGCCGAAAGCCGGATCAAGTCATGTTAGTAGCCGCGCACAACTACGATCTTCGCGCCGCCCGCTCGCTCGGACTGCGGACTGGATTCATTGCGCGTCCGACGGAATTCGGTCCGCGTCAAAACAAAGACTTCCAGGCCGAGGAGAGTTGGGACGTGATCGCGGAGGACATGATCGATCTTGCCAGAAAAATGGGAGCGTAAAAACCGGCGCGCGCGGCGCAATTCGTGGTGCTCTCCTCAGCGCGGCCGACTATCTCAGGAGTTTTGTGGACGGCTGAAATCCGGCAGGTGCACGAGGTCTTCTCGCGGCACGTCTTCCACGGGGTATCCAGCTTTGCGCCAAGCCGCGAGACCGCCGTTGATCACAAATGCATTGAATGCTCTTTCCCGCAGTAAATGCGCCACCCGGGCGCTGGTCGCTTCGCGCAGTCAGGTGCAGTACAGATAGATGTCCTTGTCATGGGCGAGGCGCTTGATCTCTTCCTCCAGGTTATTGGGTTCGATGCGAATTGACCCCTGGATGCGCGCGGCGCCGGAGTCGTAGTAACCATGACTACGAACATCGACCACAAGGATCTTGTCCGATCCTTCGGAATGAAGCCTCTTCGCCAGCTCGTCCACTTGCACGCGGGGCACGACGCGGTATATGCGGCCCTTGCGGTAGAGCAGCATGCGATAGACGACGAACGCGCCGATGGCGGCGGCCATAACGATCCCGACCGCGTGCCCGGCGACTTGAAAACCGCGGGTGAGGACGACAATAAAGTCATGGAAGAGAAACCCGACACCGCCATACCCCAGGACCCATAAGCTGATCCCAATGAGATCGAGCAATACAAACTGGGCAAAGGGCATCTTCATGCTTCCGGCCAGCGGTGGAACCATCGCGCTGACGCCGGGGATGAACTTGGCGATGATCAGCGTTGTCCGGCCACGCTTGTAGAACGACTCGGCGGATCGCAGGATGCAGGTCTCCGGATTCATGGAAACCTTGCACATGAACCCCAAAAGTCCCCAGCCCATGTAGCGGCCCAGAACGAAGAGCAGCGAATCGCCCAGCAGCATCGCCGCAAGCGCAACGAGAAACACTGCCGGGGCTTTCAGGGCTCCTGATGCCGCCGCCGCTCCGCTTCCCACCAACGTCAGCGAGGCCGGCACCGGCACCCCGAGCGACCCCACAAAGACGATCGAGGAGATAATGATGTAGCCGTGTTGCGCAATCCGGGATAATAAGGCGCCCATAGGGAGGTGATCCTACTTGTTTGCAGGCCCCTGTCTACTGTTCTATTTCTATCAGGTTTGCGGCCCCGTGTGGGTAGCCGGGGCATTTGGGAGTAACTTCAATTCCCAGGTCTGGCTTTTTTTGCCGGGGTGATCTTGGCAACTTTTTTCTGTCCTCCGCCTCGCAGAGGATCGGCCGGCTGATATCCGAGCCCGGTCGATAATAGCTCCACCAGCTTCGCCAGCACCTTAGTCCTTGCCCAGTACTTGTCGTTTCCCTCCACCAGGCACCAGGGCGCCCCACTCGTGCTGGTCTTCACCAGCATCTCCTCGACGGCTTCCGCGTACGCGCCCCACTTGTCGCGATTCCTCCAGTCCTCATCCGTGAGCTTCCATGCTTTGTAGCCAACAGCTTTGCGCTCTTCGAAGCGTCGAAGCTGTTCCTCGCGGGAGATATGGATCCAGAACTTTGCCAGGATTGTTCCAAAATCACGCAATTGCCGCTCGAAGGAATTGATCTCCTTGAAGGCTCGCTTCCATTCCGCCTCGGTGGCGAATCCTTCCACGCGCTCCACCAGTACCCGGCCGTACCAGGAGCGATCGAAGATCGCCATCTGCCCTCGCTCCGGCAGCCGCCTCCAGAATCGGTAAAGATAATGCCGGGTCTTGTCTTCCCCTTGCGGAGCGCTGATCGGATAGACGACATAGCCGCGCGGGTCCAGTTTTTCGGTAACTCGCTTGATGACGCCGCCTTTGCCGGCCGCGTCCCAGCCTTCGAACAAGACGATCACGGGACGCTGTTGCAGGTAGATCTGGTATCCAAGCTCACGGAGTTGAATCTGCCGCCGCGCCAGCTCGCGCACGTAGGCCTCGCGATCGAGCGTGCGGGTCAGATCCATTCTTTCCAGCATTAGAGTTTCCCTTTGCCCAAGGACTCCATGGCCGCGCGCAGATCGGCGTCGCGTGGCATTCCCTCCGCAGCCTGGGTCAGAGGCGGCGCGTTCGCCCCCAAGCGCTTTTCCATGGCGGTAATGATGGTCTCAAATACCTTCTTCCGCGCGTGCCATTTCGATGTCGCCTCGACGATGGTCCATGGCGCATATTCCGATTCGGTCAGCTCCAGCATTTCCTCGATCGCCGCCAGGTACTTCTCATATTTCTTGTGGCGGTTCCAGTCGGCTCGCGTCACACGCCAAGCTTCCAGCGGGTCTGCTTCGATCATCCGGAAGCGCCTGCTCTGCTCTTTTTTGCTGATGTGAAGAAAAAGCTTCAAAATGGCGGTGCCGTCGTCGGCCAGCATGCGCTCAAACTCGACGATGTCGCGAAGAGCCTCCCGCACCGCTTTTTCCGGGACCGCGCGCTCGACGCGCTCCTCCAGCACGCGGGAGTACCAACTGTGATCGAAGAGGACCATCTCCCCCCGGTTCGGAACTTTCAGCCAGAACCGCCATAGCCAGGGCCGCTGCTGCTCGTAAGTGCGCGGAGCGGTGATGGGGTAAAGCTTGAAACCGCGAGGGTCCAATCTTTGAGTCAGGGTGCTGATCGTCGTACCTTTGCCGGAGGCATCCCAACCTTCGATGATCACAACGGTAGAGACACCCTGGTCCCAGCATGCCTTCTCCAGATCGTAGAGGCGCCGCTGCAGGCCCGGCAGAGCGCGCTTGTATTCTTCCCGTGACAGCTTTTTCTTCTTCAGGTTAATGTTTTCTAACATCGCTGGAAGCTGCCCGCTAAGCTGCGCCGCACCAAAACTTGAATACAGGATTGTACACGCGTTACAGCGCCCCATCGGCCATAATCAGCGGTCCCAACATGTCTGCCCGGAACGTCTGCCCCAACACGCGCAAACGCGGCGCGTGCCGGGGACCCCCAGAACCGGGCAGAGCACGGCGCCGTAGCTAGAGTAGTGTCCCGAAAGTTGAGGACACAACTCAGGTGTCATGCTGAGCGCAGCGAAGCATACCAGGAAACTGTCCCACCCCGCGCCGCCATGGGCTTTTTGATGAAATCCTGCGGCTGCCCTTCAGCCCCATGCCGCGCTGGGATTCTTCGCTCCCCTCGGTCGCTCAGAATGACACCCCAACCATTTATTTTATTACGCGAACTTCCGAGACAGACCCTAGGGAAGGGAAGTCAGAGTTCCCCCACTCCGCAACCGGCGTTCGGCATCGTCGTCGGCATATGCGGCGACGATCTCGCCATGGTAGAACCGGTGGAAATCTCCCTTAGGGTAGCATTGGTCGCGCACGGATTGCGCCAGTGCTTCCGGTACCAAGTCGTTGCGGTGCAGAATCCGGCATTCGTAATGCACAACGCACTCCTTGATGATCGGCGATCGCACCTCCCGGCTTGGAAGCGGCGTTAACTGGGACTCTTTGAATTTGTCGTGCTCTCGTCCCGATATCTTTCCGCAGTGCGCCGCGGCTGCCGAAAGCTCCGCGGGAGGCACATTGACGGTGAAGTCGCTGATCTGTTCCAGCCGGCTGTAACTATGCCGAGAGGGTCTCACCAGCACGGTGAATACGGGGCGAGACCAGACTGTCCCGATCATTCCCCAGCCAATGGTCATCACATTGGGCTTGCCGTCTGCTCCCATCGAAACCAGTAACAAGCCATCTTCCCGCAATCGCTGCATGGTCAGGGCAAATAGATCCGTGTACTGTATCTGGACTTTGGGCATCTTGCGTTTCCACCTCGAAGAAAGTCGGGAATTCGCTGACATTATGCCAGCCGTCCCCGCGGATTTGAAAACTTGACTCGGCAAACTCCTGCGGAAGACGTAACGTTGCCGGGGTATGCCGCACGCCACGCCGCGTTTTCCGGTTGCATATGTTAGAACGGCAATTTACATATTGTAATCGAGTCAAGTAGTATTCTGGTCGCTCGCCGCAAGACAAAGATTATCAGACTTGAGCAACAGCAGCGGCCCTCAACTGGCTTGGCCAGGCTGCTGACTAAGGGAGCCCGCATCAGATGATTCAAATGAAACGTTTTGTGGAGCGCTGTGCGGTTGTAACCGGCGGCGCCTCTGGCATCGGGCTGGCAATTTCCGAGCGGCTGCTGGCGGAAGGCGCTCGCATTGCCGTCTGGGACGCGGATGGCGCCCGGCTTCAGGACCTCAAGCATCGCCTCGGGGCTGCGGTGGTTACGACGACTGTGGATGTCGCCGATGCAGGTGACGTCGAACGCGCGGCGCGTGAGGCCATTGGCGCACTCGGGAAAATCGACATTCTGATCGCGAATGCCGGCATTACCGGGCCCAATGCACCCACCTGGGAGTATCCGATCGAAGCCTGGAAGCGCGTCATCGAGGTCAATCTGAATGGCGCGTTCTTTTGCAGCCGGGCGCTGGTTCCGCACATGCTGAGCCGGGGCTATGGACGGATCGTAAACCTCGCTTCCATCGCTGGAAAAGAAGGCAATCCTAACGCGCCGGCCTACAGCGCATCGAAAGCCGCGGTCATCGGCCTGACGAAATCGCTGGGCAAGGAACTGGCGAAGTCGGGCATCACCGTCAATTGCGTCACGCCCGCCGCGGTCCGCACGCCTCTCTTTGAGCAAATGACGGAGCAGCATATTCAGTACATGCTCTCCCGAATACCGATGGGACGCTTTGGCACTACGGACGAGGTCGCTTCTCTCGTCGGCTGGCTGGCCAGCGAAGAGTGCTCATTCTGTACGGGCGCGGTTTTCGATATATCGGGGGGCCGCGCCACCTATTAAGAGCGGCGCCCCAGTCTAGGCGTAGGCAATGTATCTCCTTCACTGAAAGTTCAGGCAAGGGGAGTTCGAAGGCCCTGAAAGGGATGGTGCCAAGATGAAGACTTCAGTACCAGGCAAAGAACTGTTTCGCTTGGACGGAAAATTCGCCGTCATCACCGGCGGCGCGAGTGGCATCGGCAAGGCGATCGCGGAGAGATTCGCGATGAGTGGCGCCCGCGTGTGTATCCTGGATGTGAATCAAGGCGAAGCCGAGGCAGTCGCCGGCCAGATTGCGGCGGCGGGAGGACAGGCAAGCGCCTTGGCCTGCGACGTATCCAATCACGAGCAGGCTAAGCGGGTCTTCGAGGAGATTTTCCGCGGCGGGAGAGTTCATGTCCTGGTGAACAATGCTGGTATCGCGCATGTAGGGAAGCTCGAAACGACGCCGGAAGCCGACTTTGACCGAATCATCGCGGTCAACGTCAAAGGTGTCTACAACTGCATGCGGGCCTGTATCGGACACATGAAGGACAGCGGGGGCGGCGTGATCTTGAATATGGCGTCGATTGCCGGCACCATTGGCCTCGCCGATCGGTTTGCCTACTCGACCAGCAAGGGCGCCGTAGTGGCCATGACCTACTCGGTGGCGAAAGACTACTTGCCCCACAACATACGCTGTAATTGCATTTCACCGGCGCGGGTCCGGACGCCATTCGTCGAAGGCTTTGTCCGCAAGAATTATCCTGGCCGCGAACAGGAAATGTTTTCGAAGTTGGCGGCGGCGCAACCGATTGGCAGGATGGGCGAGCCGGAAGAAGTCGCGTTGCTTGCTCTCTTCTTATGCTCGGATGAGGCGTCATTCCTGACTGGCGTGGATTACCCACTTGACGGCGGCTTCGTGAACCTGCGCGGCTGATGCGCAATGTACAACTGCGGCTCGCTGCCGCCCCATAGGAGGGTTCGGAGATGTTACTAATTCAATTCAAGGATCAACGAGGCAACCGCTATGTCGGCCGTCTCGAACAGAACGGCAAAGTGCGGCCGGTGAGCGGCGCGGAATCCACCTATAAGCTGGCGGTTGAGGCCATCGCACGCGGCTGCGGCCTCAAGGAACTCGTGGACGAGCGGCTCCATGGCGCGGAGCAAGATTACGACCAACTCCTTGCCGATGGCAGCATATTGCCGCCGCTCGATCATCCGGACCCGGCTCATTGCATCGTCACTGGAACCGGCCTGACCCATTTGGGCAGCGCCGATACGCGCGATGCCATGCACAAGAAGGTGAGCGGCGAAATCGAGACGCTCACCGATAGCATGAAGATGTTCCGCATGGGGCTGGAAGGCGGCAAACGGAACGACGGCAAGCCTGGCATACAGCCGGAGTGGTTCTACAAGGGCAGCGGATCAATTCTGCGCGGTTGCGGACAGCCGTTGGTGATGCCCGATTTCTCGCAAGACGGCGGCGAGGAGCCCGAGATTGCCGGGCTCTATGTGATTGCCGCGGACGGTACACCGTATCGGCTCGGCTTCGCTCTCGGCAACGAATTTTCCGACCACGTGATGGAGCGTCAAAATTATCTCTGGCTCGCTCATTCGAAGCTGCGGCAATGTTCGGTTGGACCGGCGCTGCGAACGGGCGCGCTGCCCGACCATGTCGAAGGCGTCTCGCGCGTGCTGGCTGTCGACGGACGCGTCCGCTGGGAGCGTCCGTTCCTGAGCGGAGAGGCCAACATGTCACACTACGTCGGCAACCTCGAGCATCATCATTTCAAGTACGCATTGTTCCGCCGTCCCGGCGACGTGCACGTCCATTTCTTCGGCACGGCGACGCTGAGCTTCGCCGATGGGGTGCGGGTGCAGCCCGGCGAGATATTCGAGATCGAAGCGGAAGGATTCGGCAGGCCACTGCGTAATGCGCTGGCCGTGAAGCCTGCGCCGGATGCGCGCATCGCGGTACTTTGAGCGAAACGCTTCCCGTGAAGCTTGATAGCTCGGGGTATGCCTATTCCGAGATCGCTTATTCGAACGCCGAATAATCGGTCAAAGCTTCTTGAGCTTCTTCGGTCAGGTTATGCACCGCCAATCTGGTTTCGTGGACCATGTAGACGCAACCGGCGACCAGCGCCGTGACTGCAAAGACGCCAATCGCAAGTGCGATTACGGCTATTGCCCGGAACACGAGTTGATTGCCGAAGTATGCCGACGCCGCGCCGATCACCGAGATCAGCGCTGAAGCCGCCAGCCCTCCAAGCGCCGCATACAAGAGGCGCAGGGCCTTGACGAGAAACTGAGCGCGCCTCTGCAACCGTTCGAGTTGACGCACACGCGATCCATATTGCGGGCTGCCCTGTCGAAACTTCGGCATCGCTTCGGTCAGGGCGCGCGTTCTATCCACAACGCGTGCAATGCGGGTGCCGATTCCCAGACACAGCACGGAGCAGGCGTTCGTCAGAACCGCTGGAGCGACGATGGCGGTGAGTACGGCGAACGGGTTTTCGTGTAAAGGCGCACTCATAAAGCAATGATCCTAGCAGGCATGTGCCTACACAGGTTCGTCCAGTTTGGTTTCCATATGCTGGATCGCCGCATAGGGATAGATGGCGACGCGCGCATCTCCCTTATGGCGTGCCTGTAGCTGCGTGATCATGTCCGCCCAGGTCGAGGCAAAGACCGCGTTGGACGGGAACTTGAGCATCTGCCGCTTATCCATGTACTGCGAATACACGATCAGTTGCGTATTGCCGGGAAAGGGCTCTCGCGGTGCGGCCACTGTGTCAAGATAGGTTCTGCCGTTCATGCCGGCCCGGCGCGCCTCCCAATAGTGCATGGCGCTGAGCCCTTGAGGATGCTGGAGAATCAGCACGCTCGTGCCGCCTTCCCGCACGGTGGAAGCCCATTTATACCTGCCGCCCTGTGTGCTCTGCGGATAGGTATTACAAATCACGATGTCCGGATTGGGAACCGCTTTGGTCTGGTAGTGCTGCACGGCTGCCCGGCAGGCCGCACGGTGTGCCTCAACGATCTCGCCGGCAAACACGTGCGTCACCTGGCGCTTCCCGTTGTATAGAATCTGCACGCTGAAATCGACGTTAGCCAGGCGCGCTGCCTCGTCCATGTCAAGGCGGACTTCGTTCTTAAACATCGAGATGACGCCGGCGGGCGGGCGAGTCAGCCGCTTCATGACGACCTCGTGGTTGTAACTAACCGTCTCGAAGCCCGTCACGCCTGGCAGGATCGCTTTGGCGCCGCCGCCATATCCGGCAAACGCGTGCGCCTTGACACCGCTGATGGTCACGCGAACATCGGCCGCGGCAAAGGTCCGGTTAATCTTCACCAAGTTGCCGTGGGCGGTTGCGCCAATCTCTTTCAAGTTATCCCAGGTGTTATGGTTCACCCAGGCAAAGCGCCGTAGCAGATTGCTGCCAAGCTTGCGGACAACCTCGTCCTGTTCCAGATTGCGGTGCGTACCATATGAGCCGAGAAAAACAATGCGATTCTCGGGGATGCCGGCGGCCAGAAGTTCTTCCACAACAATCGGCGCAACCGCATAGGTCGGCGTCGGACGGGTGAGATCGTCGAAGGTAATCACCGCCGATTTCTTTCCCGCCGCAAGGTCGCGCAGTTGGCGCGTGCCGATGGGCTTTTGAATGCGGCTGAGAATCTCGTCATGCTCCAGCACAGGCGCATTGTGCCCAAGCATTGGCTGCAGCGTGATCTCCCAGTTCGCGGGGAAGTCGAGGCGCTCTTCGATATCCCCGAAGTGCTCATGCGTCGGTATGACTACCTGGCGCGCTTTTCCTTTGAGGGCAGGGACACTCTCCGCGAGAAGCATCCCCGGAGCCATGGCCGTGCCAATCAGCTTAGCAGCGGCAACAGACTTAATCCCGTTCTGCAAGAACACTCTGCGACTGATCATTTCTTTACCTCCCGCGGTGGGTTTCGGTGGCCAAGATTGCAAATCCAGTCACAAACCCGTTGCGTCAGCAGCGCACACAAATGACTTGCTCTGGTGTAACGGCAGGAGCATAGAACGATCGGGGAAGAGAGGCAAGAGAATGTCTGGACGAATGAGCCGAAATTTCCGTTTTGGCATGCCTTTTATGGTTTGCAACTCTTTCCGCGGGGAGTGGTCATGGCTGGCCGGTTCATCGTCGATACTGGTGTCGCGTCCCAGGAAATTCGCGCAATATCCCTTTGGAGTGTCATTCTGAGCAAGTACCGCGAGCGAAGTTGAGGCGTTGAGGCGGCGTCTGAGCCGCCTGCCGAAATCCTGAGCGGAGCGAAGGAACTCGGAAGCCGGGAGCGGCGCGGGGTGAAAGTCTCCTGGGATCCTTCGCTTCGCTCAGGATGACATCCTGGGACTTATGCAGCGAACTTACGGGACAGGTCCTAGTCGCCACGTTCGTAGG
The DNA here is from genome assembly GCA_050015355.1 of Candidatus Korobacteraceae bacterium. GTDB lineage: Bacteria > Acidobacteriota > Terriglobia > Terriglobales > Acidobacteriaceae > CAWBRT01. The sequence continues at coordinate 25,087 of JBEKBO010000017.1, forward strand.
ACAACGATTCTGCTGACACGTGCCGGCCGAGGCTGGAACGGTCCACCAGGAAGGCACGCTCAAGCAGGTCGGGCCGCAGCACTTCAGCCGCGGGGCCGGCGATCGATACAGCCTCGGGTGTGAGCAGAATCACCGACGAAAAATTTTCGCGAACGAGAGCGAGATCGTGCATCGCGGCGATGATGGTGATGCCACTGTCATTCAGTGTCCGCAGCAATCCCATCAGTTCAATTTGACGTCCGAGATCGAGGTGTTGCGTAGGCTCGTCGAGCATCATTACCTTGGGCTGCTGGGCCAGCCCGATGGCGATCTTCACCCGTTGTCGCTCGCCGCCCGATAGATCCGAATATGCGCGCTCGCGCAGGCCCAGGATATCGACCGCTTGCATTGCGCTCTCGACGACTTCGAAATCGCGGGCGGAGGGGCCGGCGAAGCGCCGCAGGTGCGGCACACGTCCTTGAGCTACGATTTCTTCCACTTGAAATGCGAATGGGACATCGAGGTGCTGGGGGACGAGCGCCGCATAGCACGACAGCTCGCGCCGGCTCCACGACTCCAGCCCGCGCCCCTGCAAAAGGACCGTACCCGATGTTGGGCGGAGAAGGCCGGCAACGATTTTCAGCAGTGTGGTCTTACCGACGCCGTTTGGGCCCACCAGCGCAATCATCTCCCGCTCTTCGATACGAAAGTTCAGATCGTCGAAGATAGCGCGCTCTCCGTGCGTGAAACGCACGTTGCGGAACTCGATCACGGCAGGCACTAGGGGGAAGATCTCCTTTTCTTCTGATTCAAAAGATAAAGAAACGCCGGACCGCCGATGAAAGCCGTCAGCAGTCCCACGGGGATCTCAGTTGGCGCAAACGCCGTGCGGGCAATCGTGTCGGCTACGATCAGAAACATCGCGCCGCTCAAAGCAGCCGCCGGTAAAAGCCGAAAATGGTCCGGCCCGAGAATGATTCTCAGGACATGCGGCACCAGCAGGCCGACAAACCCGATCAGGCCGCCCAGCGACACCGCCAGCGCAGTCAGAACCGAACCGATGACCACAACCAGAATTCGAATCTGGCCGACGCGCACTCCGAGCTGTTCGGCATATTCTTCACCCAGCGCGAGCGTGTTCAGTTGGCGCGCCAGCGGAATCGCCAGCACGAGCGCTGAGAGTTCAACCACGGTGATGATCAAAACCTGCGTCCAGGATGGAACGCCGACCTCTCCATGCAGCCAGGCTGTGAGTACGCGAATTCCCGGATTCGATGCTTCTTTCCCGAGTTCAAGGGCCGACGTGGCGGCGTTCAGCATGGTGCCGATAGCGAACCCCGCAAGCAGCATGTTTTCGACTGCGAATTTCCCGCCGGCCCGCGCCAGACTCCATACCACGGCCATGGTCAGCAGCGAACCCGCGAATGCCAGCAACGCGGTGGCGCTGATTCCGGCAATCGACATCGTCGGCACCAGAAACACGGCGACTGCTCCGCCCAGTGCCGCGCCGCCCGAGGCGCCCAGAACGAAAGGATCAGCCAAAGGGTTACGGAACAGGCCCTGGAACAGGACTCCGGTCGCCGACAACCCCGCGCCTACCAGTCCCGCGGCTATGACTCTTGGAAGACGGAGGGTAAACAAAATGATGCCTGCATCCCCGGCCTCGGCCGGATGCAGCAAAGCACGAATCACCGAGGCGAAGGGCACCCGGACCGCTCCCAGGCCCGCCGAAACCACTCCCGCCACCAACAGCGAGACGGCCAGCGTTACCAGTGTCGAAGATGTTTTCAAGCGGCGTCGCATGCTGAATTCAGCTTACAAGATATCCTGCACACTCCCCGGTCTTATCGTGTTCCACGCAGGTTCAGTGAACTTGCCGGCAGCGCATGGATTTGACGAGCGAAGTCCTCCAGCGCGTCGAACGCCACGGGACTGGGAAATTGCAAGCGATCATCGATACGAATGACGCGCCCCAGACGAACCGCGTCGAACGAGTCCCATCCGGCTCGTTGCCGCATTTCATTGAGCCCAAATGGCGAGTCTTTCAACACCAGCACGTAATCCGGCTTCCTGGAAATCATGGCTTCCAGGCTGACCCGCAGCCAATCCTGGGCCAGGTCGCGCGTAATCGGGCGTGCTCCGGCCACGGAAATCAATTCGGTGATAAACGCTCCACGCCCCGCCGTAATACAGGGATCAAGTGAAAGAACCAGGAAAACGGAAGGTCCGCGTCCGGCTTGCGCCGCCAGGGAACGCACTCTGCGCTCTCGCGCCCGCAGTTGCCCGATGAGTGAAGCCGCTTCATGCTCACGTCCGATCGCCAGGCCAATACTGGAAATCGAGTGATACAGCCCCGCGAGGCCCCTATCGCTCACGAGAAAAACCGGAATGCCAATACGCTCGATTCCCTGCACGGTCTCGGAGCTGTTCAAAGTTGCGACAGCGATTGCCAAGTCGGGATGCAAAGAGGCAATTTTTTCCAGTGACGGATGTAAAAGATCACCAACGCTTGGCTTCTCACGCGCTGCTTGCGGGGGATAGTGCGTGTAATCCGTGATGCCGGCAATGTCGTCACTGCCTCCGATGGCATACACGGTATCCGTAATGCTCGGCGTGAGGCAGATGACGCGATGAACATGGTCCGGGACGGAAACGCTACGGCCCAGGTCATCCATCACCAGTCGGGCCGCCGGGGCGGACAGCGACAACACAAGCAGGATTGCCGCGCACGCGCAGGCCTTTTTCAGCGCGACGATTCCTCTGCAATGCGCCGTAACGCGTGGGTGGAATCTTCCGAACACATCTTCTCCGCAAACTCGGTCAGGCGGGATTTCCGTAAGGGCGGCTTCCTTAGACCTCGTCTCGGTCGCCGGAGATGCTCGTCGGCTCTCCCATCGAAGCCGAACTGGCCATGGACACGTATCTGGCCGGTCTCCTGACTTGCGCGTCGGCGGTGCGAACCACCTTCCCAGAGAACAGCTACTCCAGTGGCTTTAATTGTTCGCACCTCAGCGCTCACAGTTGCGGGGCAGTGGCGGCATCTCACCGCGCTTCCCTTTGCCAGATGCGCTGTTATAGCTCCAATCATGCGGAGGTGTCAATCAGAACCGCAAGGGCCGTGATGCGCGAATCGCCTGCCCGGTTTCGACATGCCGGGGGATTCGATCCGTTCATGAAAGCGAGAGGCCAAGCGCGATGCCTGGCCTCTTGAGTCTTGGAACTGGACGCGGGATCAGAACTGAATGTCGAACTGCTCCTGGTGAAGCGGGGCGTCGCTCTTAACCAGAATCGGACGACGGACGAGTTCCTCCATCTCGGTCAGCCACCTGCCATTGTTTGACTTCAGCTCTTTCGCCACCTCGGGATTGACCCTCAGGGTGATGTCGGCGGCCTGGATGTGCGGACGAATCTTACGCATCTCCGAGTAGATTTCATTGCACACCGTGCTGACCGACTTGACGAACCCCGTGGCCGCGCAGTACGGACAGGGCGAACCCAGCGTGCGCTCCAGCGACTGCTTGACCCGCTTGCGCGTGATCGCCACCAGTCCGAAATCATTGAACTGCAGAACCTTGGAGGGTGCGCGGTCAGACTCGAGCGCCACTTCCAGCGTCTGCATGACTTTCTGCCGGTTCTTGCGCTCGTCCATGTCGATGAAGTCGATGACGATGATGCCGCCGAGATCACGCAGCCGGATCTGCCGCACGATTTCCTTGATGGCATCGCAGTTCGTCTTGACAATCGTGTCTTCCAGGCGAGCCGTTTTGCCGACATACTTGCCGGTGTTGATGTCAATGGCGACCAGCGCTTCGGTCTGGTTGATGACGATGTAGCCGCCACTCTTGAGCCAGACCTTCGACTTCAACGACTTGTTGATTTCTTCCTGGATGCCGAACTGCTCGAACAGCGGAGTGGGCTTGGTGTAAAGCTTAATGCGCCGCACCAGGTTCGGTTGGAAGCGCGAGGCGAAGCGCACGACTCGTTCGTATTCCTGCTCGGTGTCGACCCAAATCAGCGAAAAGTTCTCCGTAACCTGATCGCGCAGAATGCGCTCGACCAGGTTCAGATCGTGATAAATCAGCGCCGGAGACTTGCTGTTGTCGGCGCGGCTGCGGATCTCGTTCCACAGGTGCTTCAGGAAGCGGATGTCGGCGCGCAGCTCGTCTTCCTTGATGCCGGCGGCCGCGGTACGGACGATGAATCCGCCGTGGCCGTTTTCGCGCTCGCTGGTCACAATGCGCTTCAGGCGCTGGCGCTCGTCGTCAGAGCTGATCTTACGCGACACGCCAACATGGTTCACCGTCGGCATGTAGACCAGGAATCGGCCCGGCAGTGCAATGTGGCTGGTGATGCGGGCGCCCTTCTTGCCGATGGGTTCCTTGGCGATCTGAATCAGAACCTCTTGTCCTTCCTTGAGCAGGTCGCTGATCAGCGGCACCTGGCGCGGAGCATCACGGCGTCCGCGCATGGGCGGTCGTCCACGGCGTCCACGGCGGTCGCGCCCGCCACGGTCGGGATACGCGCGCTCGCTGCGCTGCTGGTAGCCGGCGGTCGCCCCCGGCGCGCGCAGCTCGGCTCGCCCACCGTCGCTCAATTCCCGAGGTCGATCGGAATCCTCGTCTTCTTCCTCGTCGGCCAACTCGGGCTCGGCCAGAATTTCCGATTCCTCGAACTCATCGGCGTCTTCCGGATCGAAGTCGTACTCGGATTCGTCCAGCGCATGCTCCTCGCCGGTTTCGCGAACGGTCTGTCCGAGCAAGTCGCCGTTGGCAGTTTCAGCCAGGCGATCGAACACCTGTTCTTCCATCTCCTGATGGCCTTCGGTGTTGAAGCTTTCGGCGTAGGAAGGCATGTCTGTCTCTTCCTCGTCGAGTTCTTCGTGTACCACCGGACCGCCCTCAGGCGAATAACTGCCGGCCTGGGGAGTTGCGGCGTGTTCGTCGCGCGCGGAACCCTGAGGCTCGGCCGGTTGAGCCTCCTGAATTGTCAACGGCGTCGGTAAGTACTCCCCATCTCCAGCCGGAGTTACCAGTGGTTCGTCGGCGGCGCGAGATGTCCATTGCTTTTTCTGATCAGCCTCCGCCTTGACCTCTTCACGTTCCGGCCTTGGCACTATAACCGGAGCCGCATCGTCATGGGGCTCGCCGACAGCGCGTGTGGCTTCGTATTCAGTATGGTTAGGCGCGATTACCGGCGCGCTCGACTTCTCATCCATAACGCGATCCACCGGCGCGGTGGGCTGGCGATAAGGCAGCAGTTCTGCCTCAAAGATCCCAGCGTCAGCGACAGTGTCCGGCGCAGCTTCGGAAACAGCGGCCGTATTTGCGGGGGCAACGTCAGGCGTAGCGGTCGTCGTCACGGGCACCGTCCGTCCGCCCGCTTCCGGCTCGGGAGCGCTGGCCGGTTCGGTGGCGGCGCTGTCCGTGTCAAAGTGCCTGGCCTCAGCCGGCGTCACCTCGGCGTGCGTCGCGGGGCCGGATTCCGGCTTACGGTACTTGGAGATCGACTCTCCGGGCAGAACAATGGGCGTGTAATTTTCCGGCAGGGAATACTCTTCCCGCGGTTCACGTTCGCGGTCGCGTTCACGACCACGGTCACGGTCACGGCCGCGATCACGGCCGCGCTCGCGATCTCCGCGTCCGCGTCCGCGGAAGTCGTCGCGGTGCGATGGGAACTCCTGACGCGGCTCCGGCGGCCGTTCACTCCCTTCCCGTGGCCCGGCGTCTGCGCCGCGGCTGTAGCGGGCGATGGACTCGCCAGGCAGCACTATCGGCGCGTAGTCGGCAGGCATGCCCTGGTAGTTCACCGGCTCTTTGTCGACGGCGGTAGCCTCCGGCATCAACTGTTCTTGCTGAACGGCGGCAGGAATCTCCGGCTCGACTTCTTCGGGTGCGGCAGATGGGTGCGGCTCGCCGGGAGCCGCCTCCGCCGACGAACCTGCGGGCTGCGATTCGGGCCCGCGCTCGCGACCTCCGCGGCGTCCGCGGCGTCTCCGGCGGCCCCGCCAGCGGTGCGCTCCTTCCACATCCTGGGGTTCCGCGCCCGCGCTTTCGGTTTCAGCCGCCTCGGCGGGCTCATCGGCCTCGTCAGCGAACTCTTCTTCCTCGGTCTCCTCCGGTTCCGGCCCGGCAGGCGCGGCCTCGGCGGAGGACTGCTTCACTTCGGCGAATACCGGTCGGATCGGCACTTCGCCAAACTCCTCCTCGTCCTCCTCACCTGCGAAATCGAGGAAGTCGGAGACATAGAGAAAAGCGTCGCGTTCCAGGCCAACATCGACGAAAGCCGATTGCATGCCGGGAAGCACGCGCGTGACGCGTCCTTTGTAGATCGAGCCCGCGAGGGTGTACTCATTTTCACGTTCGAAGTACACCTCGGCGAGCTGGTCGTCTTCGACCAACGCAACTTTGGTTTCGTGGGGGGTTGAAGAAACGTACAATTCCTTGTTCATGGTTGCTCCGGGCTCGCGGAACCGGCATGGACTCGAGATCCCGGCAAATGCAATGCAGTTGCCCGGGTGCTCACGGCCCGCGTCGAGTTAGCGAGCGTCACCGGAAGTGGAATAGGCAGGTCAGTCTTGAAGTTCGGTGGACCGCTCCGTCACGCCTAAGTGCTACGGCGTGGTGATGGAGAAGGGCCGGGGACCACACGGGTGAAGCTGTGTGGAGATTCCGCCAACACGCTTGCTCCCCAATTCGTCGGAACATCCGCTTCCGCCGGCGATGCCGGCCACAGACTCCGATGAAGTGAGCAAGTATTCATGTCAGCCGAAATTGCATCAATCTTCTGCACCGAAACACTACGTCGCGCCTTCAGGGTTTGTGGCCACACGCTCATTGGCAAAGCCGTATGGCCATGCCAAACAAGGGGCCGTTACCCGCCCCGGGCAACGTTCCTTCAATCCTGTCGGCCCTTTTCCTCTGGCCGGCGAGTGCCCTTCTTGCGAAGAGCGGTAAAAATCTTGACCTTTAATGTTAGTCGGGGCCGGGCTCAGGTCCTGAGCACCGCCGCCGAAATTCTTAGGCCGCTTTGCCTTCAGCAAGCATGCTAATTCACGAAACGGCGCATGCGGACGTTCATCACGATTCCGAGCGCCAAGAATGTAAATAGCACCGACGAGCCACCATAGCTCATCAACGGCAGCGGAATGCCGGTCACAGGCATAAAGCCGACCACCATTCCTACATTGACCAGCACATGAAACGTAAGAACCGCCACAACGCCCATCACGATGAACGTTCCAGCACGATCAGGCGCAGTTTGAGCGTTGCTGATCAAACGCATCAACATCAGGAAGTATAACAGTAAGACGAAGGTCGCGCCGACGAAACCGTGCTCTTCCGCCCAGGCGGCAAAGATAAAGTCGGTGTGGGGCACCGGCAGGAACTGCCCCTGGGTTTGCGTGCCCTTGGTCGCTCCCTTGCCCCAGAGCCCGCCGGAGCCGACCGCAACCAGCGACTGGTTCACCTGGTATCCGGAGCCTCTGGCATCCGCCTCCGGATCCATGAAGCTCGTCAAACGGACCTTCTGGTAGGGCTTTAGCCCGTAATGCCAGACGGCAGGCATCAGGATGCCGGCAATCAGCAGCAGAATCAGGGCATGCTTGGCCCGCATCCCGCCCAGAAACAACCCCATGATAGCTACCGGGACGTAGGTGAGCGCGGTGCCCAGATCGGGCTGCTTCAGAACCAGCAGCATCGGAACCCCGACGATCATGCCCGCCTTCACCAGCTCGCGAAACGGCAATTCACGTTCGTTGTAGTCGGCAAAATACTTGGCGATGGCAAGTATCAGGATCAGCTTGACCCACTCCGAGGGCTGAAAATGCGCTCCCCCGGGCATCAATATCCAGCGCCGCGCGCCCAGGTACTTGCGCCCGAAGACAAGCACCGCTACCAGCGACACGATGGCAATCCCATACATCCACGGTACATTTTCAAGCAGCACCTGGTAGTTCACCATGCTGAGGATCACCATCAGGACCAGTCCGGCGGATATCCAGTAGATCTGCCTGACGTGCATTCCCTGAAATTTCGTGTTCAGGGTTGCGCTGTAAATTTCGAGCACGCCGAGCGCGCAGATGAGAACCACGATCAGCAGCAGCACCCAATCGAAATCGCGGAAGCGGATATAGCGTCTCATCGCGGGGAGCCGCTCCTGGCAGGAGATTCGATAATGGCAAGGACGCCGGGGACATAGTCCCATGGTCGCCGTGCATTCTCCGCAAAAGCCTCCATGCCGGGCGCCGCCACCGCCGGGTGGAACTTTGTCCCCTCGGCAATGTGGAAGCGCGCGCCGCGCAACTCGTCCGCCGTGCCGCCCCACATGCCTGTCATCTCAGCCGGTTTCGGCTTAGCGGTTGTCTCCGGAACGTGCTTGGTTGGTCCGGGCTTGGCCGTCTCAGCTCCACTAGATTCGGGAGTGGTGGCAGGTTTCGATGCGGGTTTCTGTTCGTTTCCCGTGGCCGCGGCCACGTTCACCTGCTGGGCGCGCTTCTTTTCCACGTAAGCCTTGACGACCTGAGCGGCAATACGCGCCGCCAGGTACCCATGCTCACCGCCTTCGACCAGAATGACAACCACGATCTCGGGATTGCGACGCGGGGTGACGCCCACAAACCAGCCGTTATCCTTGAAAGCCGATTTGTTGGACACCTTGGCCTTCATCGCGTTGGAAATCGTTTGCGCCGATCCGGTTTTGCCGGCGAAGTCGATGCCGTTCAGATGCGCGCTGGGCGCCGTGCCGCCAGGGTTTACCACTTCGGCCAGGGCATCGGTGATCATGTTCCAACCCTCGCTGTCGATGGGAATCCGCTTCTCTTCGGTGTAGTTCACCATTTGCAGGTATTGCGGCGGCAACTGCTCGGGAAAGGCCACATGCGGCCGGCGCAAAGACCCATCCGAAGTGATGGCGCCGACGGCGCGCATCAGTTGCACGGGAGTGGTCGCTACCGCGCCCTGGCCAATGCCGACCGAGATGGTTTCGCCCGCGAACCACTTCTGCTTGTAATTCTTGATCTTCCACTCTTCGCTGGGCATGACGCCGCTGATTTCCTGCGGCAGATCGATGCCGGTTTTCTGGCCGAGTCCAAACATGGTTGCGTACTTGGCGATGCGCCCGATGCCAAGCCGTTCCGCTAGAGTATAGAAATAAGTGTCGCAGGACTGATAAATGGCCTTGAAAAGCGTAACCGAGCCGTGCCCGCTCTTCACCCAGCATTTAAAGAAACGCCCGTAGAACGTGCCACCGCCGCCACAATGGATGTGCAGGGTCTGCGAAATGCCCTCCTGCCACCCGGCAACCGACATGATGACCTTGAAAACAGAACCCGGGGCGAGTTGCGCCTGGATGGCTTTGTTCAGCAGAGGCTTGGCCGGGTCCGTCAGCAGGTCGTTCCATTCCTTGCGCGAGATGCGGACGGCGAAGGCGTTGGGATCAAACGCCGGACGGCTCACCATCGCCAGCACTTCTCCGCTGCGGGGATCCATCGCCACGACCGCGCCGTTCTTGACTCCTAACGCCTCTTCAGCGGCGATCTGGAGATCGATATCGATGGTCAGCTTGAGTTGCTTGCCGGGAACGGCTTGCTTGTCGCTGAGTTCGCCTACTTCCTTGCCGCGACTGTTGACCAGCACACGCCGCGAACCGTTCTGACCCATGAGGATGTCGTTGTAGTACTTCTCGACCCCAGACTGCCCGACAATATCCCCCACGCTATTGAACTGGAACTGAGACTGGTTCAGCATCTCATCGCTGACTTCGCCGACGTAGCCGATCAGGTGGGCGGCGAAGCCGTTTTTCGGGTAGAGCCTGCGGTGGACGGTGATGGTGTCGAGTTCAGGATACTCGTTGCGGTGCGACTCGATAAACGCCAATTCGTCGGGCGTAACGTCGTATTTCAGAAAGATGGGAGTGAAGCCTGGCATTGCCGCAACCCGCTTCAGGCGCTGGCGCAGCTCCGCCGGATCAAGATGCAAGCCGGCGGCGATGCCGTCGAGATCGGCGTCGAGATTCGTCTGCCTTTGATCGCGCAGCAGCAGCGCCGAAAACGACGGATAGTTGTCGACAATGATGCGGCCTTCACGATCGAGAATCTTGCCGCGCGGCGCCAAAATGGGGACTTCGCGGACGCGGTTCATCTGCGCCTGCTGGTCATACTTTTCCTGGTGAATGATCTGCAAGCGCCAGAGCCCAAAAGCGAGCAGAATGAAGATCGCCAGGATTCCGTACTGGACACCAGTGAGCCGAATTTGGGGAACTTTTTCTTCGCGCCCGAACATCGATTGTAACTGCCTCAATCTTAAAACCGCGAATTCATGGAACCAATGGAACGTTCCACCTAATTCTACCCCGATTGTGCCTACGGCAATGCCTCGAAGGTACTACGGCGGACAAGGAAAGACACTTGAATGGCCGCATTCGTCAGCCATGCTCCGTGCAAGCCAATCCAGGGCCCGAAGCCGATTCGGAGTGCACCGTAGTCTCTTTGACGCTTACGATCCAACGAACCTGGCGTATAGGCTGCGGGCGACTCCCGTGTCGGTCGTGCCCTTTATGATGGCCCGCCCATCGGGAAAGAGCGTCAGCTCGTAGGGGTCGCGCCAGAACTTGAGCACGAACTCGTTATGGCGCACCGTACCGTGTGGCAGCAGCAGTTGCTCCATCTCGCTGAAGTCGATTGGCCGATGGCGCTCGTGGATTTGCACGGAATTGCGGCCACACATGGTGATGTGCGGCCTGGCTTCGCCGGAGAGGTGGATAAAATCTTCTTCGTCACAGGCGCGGCAACCGGGGCGCGGATGATCGGCAACGATCTCGGTACGATCGTTATTCCATACGTCCAGCGAGAGCAGGCTGCGCCGCAGCTTGTCGCGGGCGCCCACCAGAAACTTCAACGTTTCGGTGACGGTGATCGACGCCAGGGCATTCACCGCCGAATTCAGAATGCCCGATGTGTCGCAGGTCTCCACCACGCCGCGCGGCGAATCCGGAAAGATGCAGGCAAGGCACGCCGTCTCCTGCGGTAGCACGTTCATGGTGAGTCCGTAGCTGCCAACCGCCGCCGTATAGATCCAGGGCCGCTTGAATTTCACCGCGAAATCATTGATCAGATAGCGGGTTTCGAAGTTGTCGGTCCCGTCCAGGATGATGTCCGCTCCGTTCAGCAACTCCTCGGCGTTGGCCGGAATCAAGTCCTCGACCCGGGCATCGACCTCGATTTCGGAGTTGAAGCTATGGATTTTGCGGGCGGCGGCCACAGCCTTGGGCAAAGATTCCGCGGCATCGGCCTCGTCGAACAGCACCTGCCGCTGTAAGTTGCTGGATTCTATGTAGTCACGGTCGATGATCCGCAGATAGCCTACCCCGGCGCGCGCCAGCAGGGAACTGAGGGCCGATCCGGTGGCGCCGCACCCGACAATGACGGCCCGCCCCTGGCCCAGCTTCTTCTGGCCTTCAGCGCCGATGCCGCGAAACAGAATCTGCCGCGAATAACGATCCTCGAATTTCGTTTGTGATTTCATGATTTTAGCCGGAAACCATTTATTATAAGTGAGCTGACACGCATAGTCAGGGCCTTGAGGGATAGATGTCTGGCACCGGGAATGAGAGTTTCTGCTGCGAGCAGAATCACTGCTCATGAAGGCAACTTCAGTGTGCGACGACAGGCCGGGTGAAAAGGGCGTCTCTTTGCTGGCCAGAGCCGCATCGCCCATCAGGCTCCTGGTGTTTCTGTCCGCTGTCTGCCTCGCCACTGCCGCCGCTCAGGATCGGAATACTCCGCCTCCGCCGAACGCCAATCAGCCGCCAACGTCGCAAGCGACGATTCAGAAGCTGCCTGCGGGATTTGTGGCCCGCGTCGAGTTGCGCGGTACCGCCATGGGGACGGCGCCCTACGTCGTCGCTTTGATCGAGCAGAATCCCGGCACCGCCGTGGACCGCGATGCCATTCGCCGGAGCATTCGGCGGCTTTATGAGACGCGGCTGTTCGAAACCATCGATGTTGTCTGGCAACCCGCCGAAGCCGGGCAGATCAATCTTATCTTCGAAACCACGCCCAGGTACTTCTGTGGATCGCTTTCGGTCGATGGTTTACCCAAGGATGGGCCGCGCCTGAATGAAATGATTGCCTCGGCCAGCCTGGAGCTCGGGACTCACTACTCGCCGGAACGGATCTCGCAGACCCTGGAGCGCATGCACCGCCTGCTGGAAGAACACGGCTACTATCAGGCCCAGCTCACTTACCAGGAGTTTCCGGTTCCCGCGCTGCAGCAGATGAACGTCAAGTTCCATGTTGTTCCGGGCAGCATAACGCACGTCGGCCGGGTGACTCTCGCGGGCGATTCCGACCTCGCTCTCGACGACATCGAAGACTTCGCCGACATTCGGCCCGGCGACAAGGTTCAGAGGGGCCAGATTCAACGTGCTCTCCAACGGCTGCGCAAGCGCTTCCAAAAGGGCAGGCGCTTGACGGCGCAGGTCGGAATCGCCCATTCGTACAACGCGGCAAACAATACCCTCGACTACACCATCGAGGTGCGGCGCGGGCCCGAGGTCCACATCATGACCGAGGGCACGAAGTTAACCCGGGGCCAGTTGAAGAGATATGTCCCGGTCTTCCAGGAGGGGGCGGTCGACGAGGACCTGCTCAACGAGGGACGCCGCAATCTGCGGGATTTTTTCCAGACCGAGGGGTTTTTCGACGCGAAAGTCAACGTGCGGGAAGAGCGGGAAGACGGCGCCGTCAAAGTCGTCTATCAGGTGGATCGCGGCGCGAGGCATAGTCTGTTCGGCATCAGGATAGAAGGCAACAAATACTTCGACAGCCGAACCATACGCGAGCGCTTGTCTCTACAGCCGGCAAGTTGGATGCAGCCGCATGGCCGTTTCAGTCAGGCGATCCTCGCCGTCGACGTTTCGGCGATCAAAAACCTTTACGTGGCGAACGGGTTTCCTAAGGTGGAGGTCGTGGCGAATGTCGTCGACGACTATGAAAGCGATCCGCGACGATTGTTCGTCGATTTCCGGATCGTGGAAGGGCAGCAGATGCTGGTGCGGAGTCTCACGATCGCCGGAAACAAGGCTTTTCCGACGGAGCTGCTCCAACGCAATCTTTACATTGTGCCCGGCCAGCCGTATTCAGAGATGAACGTCGCCACCGATCGCGATACCCTGGTCAACTTCTATTTCAACAATGGATTTCCCCAGGTGCAGTTCGAAGTTACCGCGAAACCGAGTGAGACCGATCCCCGGCGTATCGATGTCGCCTATAAGATCACTGAAGGTGAACGAATTTACGTCGAGAATGTGGTTGCTTCGGGACTGGTGCATACGCGGCAGAGCGTGGTGGACCGCCGGTTCAGCATCCGTGACGGGGAGCCGCTCGACCAGGCGAAGATGGTCGAGACGCAATCCCGCTTGTACGACCTCGGAATTTTCAACGAAGTGAACATGGCGGTGCAGAATCCCGGCGGGCAAATCGACCATAAGAACTTGCTCTATCAAATCCAGGAGGCCCGGCGCTACACGGTTCAGTTCGGCGGCGGTATAGAATTCTCAACCGGCAATCAGCCTGGCAGCAACCCTCAGGGGAATACCGGCGTTAGTCCCACGGTATCTTTCAATGTCACGCGCATCAATTTTCGCGGGCGAGACGAGTCGCTGATCCTTAGGACGCAAGTAGGGGAACTGATCAAGCGCGTTCTGCTCAGCTTCGACCAGCCGCACTGGTTCGATCTGCCCAAGTGGCATTTCACAGCCACGTTTTTATACGACAATACGCGCGACGTGAATACGTTCACGGCGCAGCGGCTGGGCGGCTCGCTTCAATTGGAGCAGCGTGTTTCGCGCGCCAACCGTCTGTTTTATGCTTTCAGCTACCGCCAAGACAAAGTTGATCCGAGCAGCTTTCCGGCCGGCTTCAGCCAGGACCTGCTGAATATCTATGCCGTTCCGGTGCGTATCGGAATGCCTAGCGTCACCTTCGTCCGGGATACGCGTGACGATCCGGTCGACTCGACCAAAGGAATTTACACCACGGCGGATTTTGGCGTAGCGACAGGAGCCTTGGGCTCGGAGGCGAACTTCGGGCGTGTGCTCGTGCAGAATACAACCTATCATCGCTTCCGGAACAAATATGTCTTTGCGCGCTCAACCCGCATCGGGGTCGAATCGCCTTACAACACCTCCAGCGTGGTCCCCCTGCCGGAGCACTTTTTCGCCGGCGGCAGCACTTCCTTGCGAGGATTCGCCGTCAACCAGGCGGGACCGCGCGATCAGTTTTCAGGGTTTCCGGTCGGCGGGAACGCCATGTTTGTCAATAACCTGGAGCTGCGTGCTCCGCCCGTGCGCTTGCCGCTCGTCGGTCCGGGATTCAGTTTCGTTGTCTTTCACGACATGGGGAACGTCTTCGACACCGCCGACCACATGTGGAGCAATCTGTTGCGCTTCTCGCAACGTAACCAGCAAGGCTGCAGAAGCCTGACGTCACCATGCGATTTCAGCTACATGTCGCAAGCGCTTGGCGGCGGAGTACGCTACCATACGCCGATCGGACCTTTGCGGCTCGATTTTGGCTACAATCTAAATCCGGCGTACTTCGAGGTACAGCCTGGACCGCATATCGAGCAGGTGCGGCACTTTAACCTCTTTTTTAGTATTGGGCAGACGTTCTGATGAAGATTCTGGCATTGATATTCGCTCTTGTTTTTTTGTTTTCCGCCCTGGCCTCGGCCAGCGAGCCGGTCGATCGCATCGTGGCAACCGTCAACGATGATCCCGTGCTTGCCAGTGACGTGGAGGATGCTATCCGCGTCGAGGCATTTATGCAGGGCAGGGCAGTCGCGGAGATTCCCCTGGCAGATTACCGGGCAGCAACGGATCGGCTGATCGATCGGACGCTGATCCGGCAGCAGGTGACCAGCGGGTACATTCCGCCGGTCCAACAGGTGGAATGGCGCATGGCCCAGGTGCGGGCGGCGTTTCCAGCGGCAAAGTCGGACGCGGCATGGCGAGACCTGCTGGCCTCCTATGGAATTCAGGAGCAGCAACTGCGTAAAAGCGTCGAAGAACAGGTCCAACTGATGCAATTTGTCGACGCGCGGCTACGCCACATGGTTAGCGTGTCCCGTGCCGAAGTGGAGGACTACTACAAGCAGAAGCTGCTCCCGGAGTTGAGCCGGAAGGGAGCCGTAGCCGAGCCGCTGGCTAACGTACAATCCGAGATTCACGAACTTCTGTTACAGGGGAAAATCGACGCCCAGCTTAATGCCTGGCTTGCCAGCCTGCGAGAGCAGGGGAACGTGCGAATTCTGCGCTCTGCGGTGGAAGCCGCAACCGGCTCCGGCGGCGACTCAAGTGCGATGTCCTTCTCCGCCGTAGTTGGACGATGATGATCCGCCAAACCGGTTTCGCGGGAGGTCATGGTTCCGGATACTCCAACTCCGGAACCGCTCTAATTGCCGCGCTTGCCGGCCTTGTCGTGCTTGCCCTCTCTCTCTGCGCCGGTTGGTATCTTAACAGCGCTTTCTTTCACGAGCGCATGCGGCAGAAGCTGGTATTCGCGCTGCAATCGGTCACCGGTGGCGCCGTCGAAATCAGAAGCTTCCAATGGCGCCTGTCCCGACTCGAATTCGACGTTGACAACCTCACCATTCATGGACTCGAAGCTGCCGGCGAGCAGCCCTACGCGCATGTCGATCATCTCCGCGCGCGACTGAAAATTCTCTCGATATTGCGGCGGGAAATAGCACTGCGGGAGCTTTCTCTCAGTCGTCCCATCATTCACATTCTGGTCGATGCCGACGGCCGCACGAATCAGCCTTCTCTGCCCATCGGCGGAAATAAGAACGCGGTCCAGGCGCTGTTCAACCTGTCGATGGAGCGACTGCAACTCAGTGATGGCTGGCTCCTGTGGAACCAGCGCCGTATGCCGCTCGATTTCTCAGCCGATGATTTTTCGCTGACGATGACCTACGTGAAGGATGCGAGCAGGTATGACGCGCAAGCTCGCGTCGGCAAGCTCCAACTTCTGACTGCGGGCTATCAACTTCCCATGGCTCAGGGACAGGCGGAGTTTAGTCTCTATCCGGACCACGCGACACTCAACTCGCTGAGAGTTTCCGTCGGTCACTCGCTGCTTGAGGCGAACGGAACCCTGACAAACTGGAACGATCCGGTCTTGACCGCACTCTACAAAGTTGCTGTCGACACCGCTGAGGCGGCCGCGATGGCGGGACCCATCAGCGCACGGGCGGCGTCGGACTCGCCTCTGCGCCAGTTCAGCGGAGGAGGGCTCGAAGTCTCTGGCAGAGGCGTATTCTCGCGGCAATCGTTTACCTCCTCGGGCAAGGCCATCTTCAAAGGCGTGGCTTGGACGGCTGGTCCGCTCGTTATCAGGAACCTCACGGGCGGACTGGAGTTTTCGGCAGATCTCGAAAGCATTACCGTGCCTCATCTATTTGCCGCGGCGCTAGGCGGCTCCGTGACTGGGCAGGCGGAAATATCGCACTGGTTCGTACCAGCGGCGCCCAGCGGCAAGGGCGGTCGCGGGAGGCCAGCGGAGGAGCAGGGCACTGCGAACTTTATCCTTCGCTCGCTTTCCCTGAAGGAGATTTCGGCCTCCCTTCCAAGGCGCGCGCAGGAGTCGCTGAACCTCGGTGGGCGGGTCAACGGCAAGGTCGCAATGGTCTGGCACGGTTCGCCGCAGAAAGCCGATACCAGATTCAATCTCGATGTCGCTCCGCCGCCGCTGATCGTGCCAGGGGAAATTCCGCTATCGGCACATCTCGAGGCCACCTACTCAGGGTCCAGACGGTTGCTTGCAATCGCAACTTTGAGCGCCGAGAGCAAAGCAACCCGCCTGCAAGCGAGCGGCAATCTCGGAGGCATCGCCGGCAATCTGCGGTTTGCGATCAACACCGGCAACCTTGGCGAGATTCAGCCGCTTCTGGCGCAACTGCCGGTGCTTCCCAAGACGCTGCCTCTCGAGTTGGCTGGTGCCGCGTCCATCAGCGGAACTGCCTCCGGCACTTTTTCCGCTCCGCTGGTTGCCGCGCATCTTGAGCTGCATGATTTCACCACCGCCATTCCTCGTGGCGGGGAGCAACCGCCGTCTGTCCAAGCGAAACCGCCGAAGCGGGCAAGCCACATGCTCGGAGCGCTGTCGGTTTTTCGCTCCACGAAGATTGCAACCGCCCTCCCGGCGACGGGGCCCCCGACACGCGCCGAAGTTGCGCGTGGTGGGGTGAAGGACGAGCCTGCTCCTCTCCGCCTTCACTGGGACGAGGCTCAAGCAGACGTCTTCTACTCTCCGCAGTCGATTTCGGTGCGGCATGCAAAGCTGCGCCGAGGGCCGGCCGAGATCGATTGGGAGGGGAGCTCCTCGTTGCTGAAAGGCCAATTCGCGGAATCGTCGCAGCTTCACGGCCGTTTGCAGGTTCGCGACGGAGAACTCGCCGATTTGCAATCGATAATCGGAACGAACTACCCCATCCACGGCAGGCTGGATACCGCCTTGCAAATCGACGGTCCCCTTCATCAGTTGAACGGAACGGGACATCTCACGCTGGCGAACGTCGTGGCCTATGGGCATGCGGTTCGTTTGGCCGGCGCCGATTTGAAGTTCGAGGGCAGTGATCTCAAGATCCAGAATCTGGTTGCGGCCAATGATTGGGGCAAGGTGACTGGCGGAGGCGAGTACAACGTTTCCAGCAAGCAGTTCAGCTTTCTGCTTCACGGGGCTAACCTTCAACTGGAGCGAGTCCGCCAACTGCAAGTCAGGAGGGTGCACATCCAAGGAGCGCTCGGATTTGAAGCGCAAGGTTCGGGCACGGCGGAAACTCCCGTAATCAACGCCGCTCTTCGACTGCGTGACCTGGTTGTCAACGGAGAGCGCATTGGCGACTTCAACGCCGTCGCCGTCACCCATGGCGCGGACCTCACGCTGACCGCACGTTCAGCGTTCCAGAACGCCGCGGTTGCACTCGATGGAAGCATCCACCTGCGAGGCGAAATGCCGATGCAAGCCAAACTGGTGGCCAGCAATCTCGTCCTCGATCCGTTGATCAAAAGCTTCTTTCCGGCCGGACATGCGGCTCACGCCGTACTTGACGGCGAGATTCTGGTGCAGGGCGACGCCCGCTCGCCGCTCTCACTTAGCGCGGAAGTCAATATCCCAAGAGTTCAAGGAGAACTGGAAGGCCTTCCCGTTCGCAATGCCGGCCCAATTCTCCTGCACATGCGGGATCAGGTGGTAACCGTCGATCAGTTTCGCCTCGAAGGGCAGCAGACCCACTTTGTCGAGATTCACGGACAGGTCCACCCCTCCGGCGACCAGCGTTACCATCTTGATGCTGACGGCAAGATCGATTTGAAGCTGTTGCAAACGCTTGCACCCGATCTCAGCTCGCGGGGCGTCGCCGACCTCACCCTTCGAGTTCGCGGCACCATTCCCAGGCCCTCCTTGAGCGGGCAGGTGCGCATTACCGAAGGTGCCGTTTCCTACATCGATCTACCGAACGGCTTAAGCAACATCAACGGCGTCCTTGCCTTTAATCAGGACAGATTGCAGGTCCAGGAACTCACGGCTGTTACCGGAGGTGGCCGCCTCAAGCTGGGCGGTTCGGTCAGTTACGCGCAGGAGATCGTCTTCAACCTGACCGCCGAAGGCCACGATATTCGCCTGCGATATCCCGAGGGCATAAGCTCCGGTGTCGACGCCAGCCTGGCGTTTTCCGGTACTACCAGCAACGCGCTGCTTTCGGGCGAAGTGACCGTCAGCCGGCTCGCCTTGAATCCGCAGTTCGATTTCGCAAGTTACCTCATCAAGACACAGCTTGTGTCTGCCCCGGCCAATCCCAAAGCCCCGGCCAACAATGTAAAGCTTGACGTGCGGGTAGTTTCTACTCCGCAGCTCCAGGTGCAGACTTCACTGGCAAGGGTCACCGGCAATGTGAGCCTGCACATCCGCGGATCAGCCGCGCGGCCCTCGGTTTTGGGGCGAATCGGCATTCTGGAAGGCAATATTACGCTTGCCGGCACAACCTACCGGCTCGATCGCGGCGATATTTCCTTCACCAACCCGGTCAGTATCGATGCCAACATCGACATCGAGGCATCCGCCCGCGTCCGCGATTACGACATCACGTTGGGTTTGCAGGGGCCGCTCAGTCGCATGAACATGACGTACAGATCTGACCCACCGTTATCGTCGTCGGACATCATCTCATTGCTGGCGCTGGGGCGAACCCGCGAAGAAGAAATCGCGCAGCTTCCCGGTTCAACGCCGGGCGCGTCCAATCTCACCGAGTCGGCCTCAACCGCCATTCTGGGAGAGGCTCTCAACTCGGCGGTGAACAGCCGCCTGCAGAAGTTGTTCGGCGTGAGCCGAATCAAGATAGATCCCAATGTTGCCGGCCAGCAAAGTGGGGCGAATGCCCGCCTGACAATCGAGCAAACGGTCTCCAATCGCGTCACCTTGACCTACATCACAAACCTCGCTCAATCGGCGCAGCAGATCTTACAATTTGAGTATTACATCACGCCGAGCATATCGCTTGTCGGAGTGCGGGATCAGAACGGCGTGGTAGGCTTCGACGTCTTTGTGCGCCGCCGGAAGCGCTGAGCCATGGCGGCATAAATCGTATCCGCGCACGGGGCCCCTCGGCGAACCCCGCTCGCTGGGGTGAGGACCCGCCTTCATGCCAATGGACCACTTCAGCCCGGCCGATCCGTTCGTCAACGCGAGACTCCGGATGGTCGCGGAACAACTCCGCGATCGCGGTATTCGCGATGAGCGCGTGCTGCAGGCCATGGCAACCGTTCCGCGCCACGAATTCGTACCGCGGGAGGACTGGGGCGAAGCCTACGAGGACCACCCGCTCCCCATCGGCGAAGGCCAGACGATATCGCAGCCCTTCATCGTCGCGTTCATGATCGAAGCGCTCAGTGCCGAAGCCGGCGATACGGTACTGGAGATCGGAACAGGAACAGGATATGAGGCGGCGGTGCTCTCGCGCCTCGCGACACGTGTGTTGACCGTGGAACGGGTTGCGTCGCTCGCCATGCGGGCCCAGGCAAACTTTGCCCGGCTGGGATATAGCAACATCGAAGTCAGTGTAGGAGACGGGAACCAAGGACTGCCGCTCTCGGCGCCATTCAAGCGGATCATTGTGGCTGCTGCCGCTCCCGCGGTGCCTGAGCCTTTGCTCCAGCAGCTCGATGAAAACGGGACGCTCGTCTTGCCTGTCGGCAGCGCCGATTTGCAGGAGTTGCAGGTGCTACGCAAGGCCGGCGGCCAAATCACCGCGACCAACCTCGGCGGATGCCGCTTCGTGCCGCTGATTTCCGAGGCGTCATCCCGACCGAAGTGACGAGCGCCAGCGGCCGGAGTAGCCAGGCTGCCTACCCGACACGGCGCTTTCTCACCCGGTAGCTCGCGGAGCCCCTGCCAGGCCGCCAGACTCTTCGTCTGAGCGCTCGACGGCCATGCGTATCAGCTTCCACAACTCGTCCTTGCCCATGCCGGTTTTGGAGGAAAACGGCAGAATCTTGTCGACGCCGAGCCCCTGCCGCATCTTTTCCAGCGCGGAGTGCAGGCGGGAACCAACTTTGTCGGCTTTGGTCGCAACTACAAGCAAGGGACGGTCCACATGCTGCAAGAACTCAATCAGTTGCGCGTCGTTCTTCTGCGGTGGAACATTGGCGTCAACCAGGCAAAGGCAAAGCGCCAGCGTCGGCCGATGCGCCAGATACGGATCGACAAAGCCCTGCCAACGGTTGGTAATTTCGCGTGGAACACGCGCGTAGCCGTATCCGGGCAGATCCACAAATAGCAAATCCGGCTTCGGATGTCCTGGCCAGCGCACTTCAAAGAAATTGATCGCTTGGGTGCGGCCCGGCGTGTTGCTGGTCTTGGCAATCTTCACTGCGGCGAGCGCATTGATCAGGCTGGACTTGCCCACGTTCGACCGGCCCAGAAACGCGATTTCCGGCACACTCGCGGCAGGGAATTGCCGTTCATCCAGTGCGCTTAAGAGAAACCGTGTGTGGACCTTCATCCAGCCAACTCCACCAGGGTTTAGACCAGATTCGCGGAAGGTATCCCCCGCGAAGGAGCCGGGCGTACGGGGCCCCCGGCAAACGCTTGGCGTCTGCTGGGGTGACATTCTGCCCGGCGTTGCTGGCACTAACTACATCAACCCTGAACTGCACATTTAGATGCGGGCCTATCGCTTGAGCACAACGGGATCGGAAGTACACGAGCTGCGAAGAAAAAGCCCGCCGCGTTGGCCTCAACGATCATAGATCAAATCTCGTCTGAGGCGCCGCTTCGGCGGGCTCGATAGAAACTTTGTTACTGCCGCGCGGTCGGCTGAGCGGGCACGGTAGGCGGCGGCGACAGCGCAGGCGCCTCTTCGGCAGACTCGGGCAACGAGCGTTCGAGTGCGACCTGCAAAACCTGGTCCATATGGTCCACAAAGTGAAACTTCATGGCATTACGCAGATTCTCCGGCACTTCCGCCATATCCTTCTCATTGTCCTGCGGCAGAATCACTTCCATAATGCCGGCGCGATTCGCCGCCAGCAGCTTTTCCTTAAGCCCGCCGATCGGCAGCACCTTGCCGCGAAGCGTGATCTCGCCGGTCATGGCGACGTCGCGCCGCACAGGGATCCGGCTGAGGGCGCTGGCAATCGCGGTGGCCATGGTGATGCCCGCCGAGGGGCCGTCTTTCGGGATCGCGCCCTCCGGCACGTGGATATGAATATCGATGTTGCGGTAGAAGTCGTGGTTCAGACCGAGTTGCTGCCACCGCGAGCGGATGTACGTGATCGCCGCCTGCGCCGATTCCTGCATGACATCGCCCAGTTTGCCGGTTAGCAGCGGCTTGCCGCCTTTGCCTTCCACCACGGTTACTTCCGTTGACAGGATCGAGCCGCCAACCTCGGTCCACGCCAACCCCGTAACCAGGCCGATCTCGCTCTTCTCGTTGACCGCCGTGTCGCGGAAGCGCATCACGCCCAGGAAGTCCTTGATGGTTTCTCCGGTAACTGCGATCGAGTAGCCTTGACCGTCCTTCACCACCCGGCGCGCCACCTTGCGGCATATGTTGCCGATTTCCCGCTCCAGGTTACGGACCCCGGCCTCGCGCGTGTAATAGCGGATAATTCCGGTGATCGCATCGTCGGTGAAGCTGATGTTCGGCTCAGTCAGTCCGGCCTGCTCGCGCTGCTTCCTCACCAGGAAGTGCTTGGCGATTTCGAGCTTCTCCGGCTCCGTGTAGCCGTGCAGCCGCAGCACTTCCATGCGGTCCTGCAGAGCGGCGGGAATCGTGTGCAACACATTCGCCGTAGCGATGAAGAACACCTGCGACAAATCGTATTCGACGTCCAGGTAGTGATCGATGAACATGTAATTCTGTTCCGGATCGAGCACTTCCAGCAGCGCCGATGACGGATCGCCGCGGAAGTCCGCGGACATCTTGTCGACTTCGTCGAGCATGAAGACCGGATTCTTCGTGCCGGCCTTCTTCATCATCTGGATGATCTGTCCGGGCAGCGCGCCGATGTAGGTGCGCCGATGACCGCGAATCTCCGCCTCATCACGAACTCCGCCCAGCGACATGCGCACGAACTTGCGCCCCGTTGCCTTGGCAATACTCATGCCGAGCGAGGTCTTGCCGACCCCGGGAGGTCCGACGAAACAGAGAATCGAACCCTTTGGGTTCTTCACCAACTGCCGCACCGCCAGGAACTCGAGAATGCGGTCCTTGATCTTTTCCAGTCCGTAATGATCTTCGTTCAGTATCTTCTCGGCGAACTCGATGTCCCGCACTTCCTTTGACTTCTTCTTCCAGGGCACGGCCAGCAGCCAGTCCAGATAGTTGCGGGAGACGGTGGATTCGGCCGACATCGGAGGCATCGCCTCCAGCTTCTTGAGCTCCTGTTGCGCCTTTTCGTGAACGTCCTTCGGCATGCCGGAGTTGTCGATCTTCTTCTTCAGCTCGTCGAACTCGCTTTTTTCGCCGCGCCCGAGTTCCTTCTGGATCGCCTTGATCTTCTCGTTAAGGTAGTACTCCTTTTGCGCGCGCTCCATCTGCCGCTTCACTCGCGACTGGATGGTGCGATCCATGTTCAGCTTCTCGATCTCGATGTCCAGCACGTCGAGGACACGGTTCAGACGGTCGGCGGGATCGAAGATCTCCAGCAGCTCCTGCTTCTCTTCTATCGTGAGCTGGAGGTTGGCGGCGATGGTGTCGGTCAGCTTGGCAATATCGTCCGGCCGGACCGTGGCGGCCATGGTTTCGTAGTTGAGAGACTGGCACAGCTTTACGTATTGCTCGAACTGCGAAATCACGCGCTGCATGGCGGCTTCGATCTGCGGCGTCACCTCGGTCGTGCTCTTCACCGTACGGACGGCCGCCTCGAGATAGCCCTCCACCTCGGTTACCTGCAACGTCTTGCCGCGCTCGAGCCCTTCGACCAGCACCTTGATGTTCCCGTCGGGGAGCTTGAGACTCTGGACGATGTTGACGACCGTGCCCACCTGGTAGATCTCGTTCGGCTTTGGCTCGTCAACGCTGGCATCGTGCTGCGTCGCCAGGAAAATCCTCTTGTCGTGGGCCAACGCCTCTTCCAGCGCCCGAACGCTCGATTCACGCCCCACGACGAACGGCGTCATCATAAACGGAAAGATGACGACGTCCCGGATGGGCATCATCGGCAGCTTTTTGGTCTCGAATTTTTCTTTGGCAGAACTCACTCGGTACAGCTCCCTGTTTGTGGCCCGACTTCAACTCCACTCCGGGGCCCACGGCTAGTTTGAGCCTACTACATGAGACATCCTACGGCAACAACTGGCCTTGACTGTAATATCGCCGGAGATACAGCCCTGATTGTTTCGATGATGAATTCTGATTCGGGAAGGCTCTGACCAGGAAATTTTTCCCCAAACCTTGGGCAACTGACCTTTAGTAATGACCACAAACAGGGAGCATCGCCGCCGCAGCCAGAAAAGGGCTTGCACGAAGCAAGCCCTTGGTCCGGACAGGAGGCGAAACTGATTAACCCGCTTTTTCCAGCATGGCGATGGCCAAGTCGCGTTTTTCGACCATCTCGCGAGTCACTTCAAAATCTTTCACTTTTTTCTGGCTCGGCAGATGATACATCAGGTCAAGCATCAGCTCTTCCAGTATCATTCGCAGTCCGCGGGCGCCCACCTTGCGCAGCGTGGCCTCGTGAGCGATGCTTCGCAGAGCATCGGCGGTGAAGCAAAGCTTGACGTTTTCAAACTCGAACAGCCGCTGGTACTGCTTGGTGATCGCGTTGCGCGGCCGGGTCAGGATTTCGACCAAAGCATCCTCATCCAGGTCGTCAAGAATCCCCATCACCGGCATGCGGCCCACAAATTCAGGAATCAGCCCAAACTTGATCAGATCCTGTGGTTCGGCCTTGCGCAGCAATTCGCTGTCGCGCTTGGCGGCGCCGACCAGCTCCTGCTGGCCGCCCCCCTGAGCTTCGTCGGCGCGGAATCCCATCGCCCGTTTTCCGACGCGCCGGCCGATCACCCGTTCCAGCCCAACAAATGCGCCGCCGCAGATAAACAGGATATTGGTCGTATCAACCGGGGTGAATTCCTGGTGCGGATGCTTGCGCCCGCCCTGCGGGGGGACGTTGGCGACCGTGCCCTCAAGAATCTTCAGCAAAGCCTGCTGCACGCCCTCGCCGCTCACGTCGCGGGTAATCGAAGGGTTCTCGTCCTTGCGCCCGATCTTGTCGATTTCATCGATATAGATGATTCCGGTTTGAGCCCGCGCCACGTCGCCGTCGGCTGACTGGAGCAGCTTCAGGATGATGTTCTCGACGTCTTCGCCGACGTATCCCGCCTCGGTAAGCGTGGTCGCGTCAACAATGGCGAAGGGCACGTCGAGCATCTTGGCCAGGGTTTGCGCAAGCAGCGTCTTGCCGGTGCCGGTCGGACCGATCAGCAGTATATTCGACTTCGAGAGCTCGATATCGCTGTTCCGCTGTTTGTTCATGTAGACGCGCTTGTAGTGGTTATAAACCGCCACCGAGAGCTTTTTCTTCGTCTGTTCCTGGCCGATGACGTACTCGTCGAGAAAGGCTTTTACCTCGTACGGCTTGGGCAATTGACTCGGAGCGGCGGAAGGCTGAGCTTCGCTGCGGTCGTCCTCAAGAATCGAATTGCAGACCGCGACACATTCGTCGCAGATGTATGCCCGTGGGTAGTCGCTGGGGGAAGAGATTAACTTGGCGACAGCGTCCTGAGATTTGTGGCAGAAGGAGCATCGCAAAACTTCATCGGAACCTGACCGTCTCATTTGACTCCTCGATACTTACCATGCACTTGCCGATCTCTTGCTTCGCCTGGTTCGCCATGCTGTGCGGAAACGCTCCCGCCTCAATTCGTGCCATCGCGCAACCAGCATCCCCACATCAGCGCCGCTGTCACGCCGCTGGGGTCCATCGCTGATCTTCCACGCTGATCCAGGCTGGCCTATTGAACTACAACTTTGCTCCCAATGGAAGTCTCCATTGTTGCACTATTGCTGGACTTAGGTAACTACCGTAACTACCCGACCCGGGAAGGCAGCGCAATACCCTAGCGATGCTTGAACGCAATACCTTAGCGATGCTTGAAAATGATCTCGTCAATCAGTCCGTACTCCTTGGCCTGCTGAGAATTCATGATGAAATCGCGCTCCACGTCGCGCTCGACCTTCTCCAGCATCTGGCCGCTGTGCTTGGCCAGCAACTGGTTGGTGAGCTCACGCATGCGGAGAATTTCACGCGCCTGTATATCGATATCGGTCGCCTGGCCGGAGATGCCGCCGCCCATAATGAGCGGCTGATGAATAAGAATGCGTGACGTCGGCAGCGCAAACCGCTTTTTCGCGGCGCCGCCCGACAGCAGCAACGCAGCCATGCTCGCCGCCTGCCCGATGCAAATGGTCACCACGTCGGGCCGGATGAACTGCATCGTGTCGTAGATCGCCATGCCGGCCGTAATCGAGCCGCCCGGCGAATTGATGTAGAGCGATATGTCCTTTTCGGGATCTTCCGCCTCCAGGAAAAGCAATTGGGCAATGATGAGATTAGCCACCTGGTCGTCAATCGGAGTCCCGAGAAAAATAATGTTGTCCCGCAACAGGCGGGAGTAAATGTCATACGCGCGCTCGCCCCTGCTGGTTTGTTCCACTACCATGGGCACAAGCATTGGTTCGCTCCTTTATTATCGTCAATGCGCCCCCCGCCACGGTCGCGACATCGAAAGGCGTCGGCGCGTTCAATCCTGCTCGGCTGAAACGGCTTGCAGGGAGCCGCCGGGGTCCCCGACAAGCCTGCTGTTGGCTTGTTGGGGTGTAAGCCGCCGATTCCAGCCCGGCGCCCCGATACATAATACTAGCGATTCACTGCCTCCGGGGAATCCTGCCGGATACGCAGCTCCCGTTCCGGAACTCCCCGCTCGTGGTTTTACTCCAGCAAAAAACTATTATCCCGCCCTGCCATACAGCATTTCTAAAGTCTTATCGTTCCTGATCCGTGCCCGTATACGGTCGACCGAGCCGTTCTCCTCCAGCCGTTTACGGACGACTTCCACCGTCTGCTGCATCTGCTTGGAGAGAGATTCGATCTCTTTATCAAGCTCTTCGTCGCTGACCTCGACGGTTTCCAGGTCGGCAATCTTATCGAGCAGTAAAGATGCCTGAACTTCGCGGCGTGCAGCCTGCCGCTGGCCTTCGCGTAAACTGCCCAGGTCCATGCGCTTCAGATCCTCGGTCCGCATTCCCTGTGCGGCCAAGGCGCGCAGGCCCCGCTCCAGCCGGGTGTCAATCTGCTGCTCGACCATCGACTCGGGCACGGCGATGTCAAACTTGGTCACCAAGTCCTGCACCAGCTTATCCTTGGCCCGATGCTCCTCTTCCTGCTGCTTACCCGTTTGGATGCTCTCCCGGATACGAGTTTTCAGATCCTCCAGCGACTCGAACTCGCTCCCGACTTCCTTGGCAAAGCCGTCGGTCAGCTCCGGCGTACTCTTACGTTTGATGCTCTTTATTTTGACTTCGTAGTGAATCGTTTTGCCTGCCAGCCGTTTGTCCGAAAAATCCTGCGGGTAGGTGACGTCAAAGCGGCGCTCCTCGCCCGCTTTGGCGCCGCGCAGGTTGTCGCTGAACTCCTTCATCGTGGCGCTGCCGCCGATCTCCACCAGCACGTCGTCGACGTTCATCGGCTTGGCGTCGGCTTCCTGCGACGTTCCGCTGAACCCGGCCTGGGCATAGTCGCCGTCCTGGAGCGGGCGCTCCTCTTCCACGTTTTCGTAGGTCGCATGTCGCTCGCGAAGGTTCCCAAGTGCCTGCTCGACCTCTTCGTCGGTCACCGAGATTTCATTCTTTTCAGGACGAATCTCCTGGTAACCGGTGACATCGATCTCCGGCAAGACCTCGAAACTCGCCTTGAAACGCATCGGTTTGCCTCCGGCCAAATCGATGTCGGTCACCTGTGGCTGCGAAACCGGAACCAGGTGCTGCTTTTCGGTTTCCTGCCGGAAGTAACGCGGAACCAGGTGCTCGACCAGTTCGCTCTTGATGTCTTGGCTGAAGCGCTGGCGAATGATGGCGGCCGGAACCTTGCCCCGCCGGAAGCCCGGGACCCGGGCATGCTTCTGAAACTCGCTGATAACCGACTGTTCTTCTTTTTCCACCACATCAGCGGGGATTTCGACGGAAACCTCTCGCTGACAGGGGTTAGGACTTTGGTTCTTGCTATCTTCTGTTGAATTCAAGGAAGTGCCTTCAGATCAGTGTAAAGTGTGCGCCAAAAAGGCTGGCCACCTACGGCTCGCGCCGGGACTCCAGGTTCGCGCCCAGTGCAGCCGACGCAAGCCAAGGAAAAACAGCGAAAAAACAGTTTAAGAGAGGCAACCGAACCCGGTCAAACCCGTCCACCCAGGAGGTAACTCCTGTTTCCTTGCGGAGCCGGTTGAACGGACTACTCCCCTTGCCTATTGTACGCGTCCGTGGACTGATGGCTGCCGATTGGCGGCCCGTATTTGTCATGCGAACCTTCGGCCTGCTGGACGCTTAACGTCAAGCACGCTGATACGAGGTGTTTATGAGCTCCACCAGCAAGCCCCCGGGGAACCCCGAGGCCCCGAACTCCTCCCCGACCGAAAACCTCCCCACCGAATTCACCGACCTGTTTATCAAAGGGGTGCAACGCGCGGCTGAAATGCAAAAAAGCTCGCTGGACGCCGCCGCGCAGCAAAACGCGATGCTCGATGCCGCAACAAGATCGCTGAAGAAGCCGCCCAAGCCGTAACCCCCGGCGGAACTGTTTTCTGCCCAACGAGAAGGCCCACCCTGACGGGGATGGGCCTTTTGCTTTCCGTGCTCTGCGTCATCTTGCCGGATTCAGATTTCAGGTCAAAACAAAAGGCGCTGCCATATTGACAACGCCTCAGAGTTCAACAACCGAATGACTACGGGCAGATGCCTGACGGGTAGCACACGTGGGCCTTGTTCTTGTCCCAAGTGTTGCAAGTGCCGTCTGTATCGCCGCATCCCTCGCCCACGGTGGCGTCGTACAGATCGTAGTTCGGGTTCCCTTTCGCCGTGTTCTGGGTGAGTTTGTTTGGCGCATGGGGTTTTAGGTCCGCTCCGTTGGGTGTATCTAACCAAATCCCATTTTCGCCGTTGCCGTTGGCGGTGTTGCCCTTGAAGGTGTTATTGGTATCGCCCCCTCCCAGGTAGATGCCATACTGAGTGTTGCCGCTGAAGTCGTTGTCGGAGATGTCGCTGCCATCGACATACTGGTCGTAGTAGCCGCATATGCAATTCGTCACTTTGTTCTTCGTGACCGTAAGTTTCTTGGCGGACTCGGGATAGATCCCAATGTCATTGCAACTGATGATTTGATTTCCGCTGATGACATCCCCGCTGGTAGTGAAGTCGTAGATCGCGGTGCTGGCTCCAGTGAACTTGTTGTTGGTCACTTGGCAACCGTCGCAGTCCACGATAAATACAGCTTGCCAGTCGTTATTGAAGATCGAGTTCGAGACCCGGTTCGAGTTTTTGTTGGAGTAAATACCGAAGTAGAGAAAGTTGGAGCAGTTGTTGACCTCGAGGGTCGACCCAGTTGTACTTGCCGTTGAGGACGATTCCGCTATTTCCTCCGAGGCTGCAGTTGACGACCGCTGAGCCGGGCTTGCCCTCGCCCTTGATCTTGAGGTAATCGGTATTGCTTACCGAGCCGCCCGCGTACTGTCCCGGGCAGACTTTGATCAAGGTGTAAGGCTTGGCGGCTGCTACCGCGTCAGTCAGTTGGCTGTAGGACGACGGTTCAGAGCAGCCAACATACAGGGTGTGCTTCGTTTGGAAGTCGGTTGCAACAGCAGTTAGGCTGAGCAAGAGTACAAGGCTCAACGGTGACAACCAGTATCGGTGGATGCGATGTATGGCTAGCTCCTCTTGTGTCGGAAGGTGGGTTATCGGTCGAACGCCAAGGGGGAACTGCAAGGGAAGGGGAACAGCCCGGGCGTACAAGTCTGAAGGGTAGGATGTCTGCTTCAAGTTCCGGGGGTGGCTTGAACCAGAGCTGTCTCAGGAATTTTCGTGCTTAGTTCGGATACTGAGAGACTTATTTTATAAACCTGGTCGAGAGTTGCCGCCCCGAGATGTTTAATGGCCCAGAGCGGTGGGCTCCCCCGGAGCCTTGCAGCGGGCTTCAGACCTGAGGGAACTGTGCGGGAGAGCCTAGAATAGGTTCATGCCGTCTGCCCTGCATGTCATCAATAGTGAAGTGATTCTTTGCCGGCGCTGCCCGCGTCTCGTCGAGTTCCGCGAAGCCGTCGGACGCGAAAAGCGCCGCGCCTATCTCGATCACGATTATTGGGCCAAGCCGGTTCCCGGCTTCGGAAATCCTGGGGCCAGGGCAGTCATCCTCGGGCTCGCGCCCGGAGCACACGGCAGCAACCGCACTGGCCGTCCATTTACCGGCGATTCCTCAGGACGCTTCATGTACCCAATCCTGCACCGCATCGGCTTCGCGTCGCAGCCTAATGCCGACAGCCGCGACGACGGACTGCGCCTGCTGGACGCCTACATTACCGCCGCCGTGCGCTGCGCTCCTCCGGATAACAAGCCGTCTCCGGGTGAAATCGCCAACTGCGCACTTTTTCTCGACCGCGAATTGCAAGCCCTGAAGCGGATGAAAGTCCTCGTCGCTCTGGGCAGGATCGGCTTCGATGCCTACCTGAATCATCTGAAAAGGGTCGGTGTGCTGACGAGCAAGAGCGCTTACAGCTTTGCTCACGGCGCCACCTACACCATGCCTAACGGAGTCATCCTGCTGGCTTCCTATCATCCTTCGAACCAGAACACTGCAACCGGGAAGTTGACGGTTGCGATGTTCGAGCAGATATTCCTGACCGCTCGCAAACTGGCGTCCACTCCGGTGGCGGATGACCGCTTGCGTTGCGAATCTCATCGAGTTCGATAATTGCCGCCCACTCGCCGCCCGAGGATTGCTCCCAGACAATGCGGCCGTGCAGCAGCGCAGCCACAATCGCCGGCGAAAGATCGTGGTGATGGTCGAAAAAACGCTCTTCCATCCGGTTCCACCACGCCAAATGGCCGAGCGGGTTTGCCGCAGGATCATACTTGGTGGAGAACACGAAGGCGACATCGAAGGCTTGCCGTTGCTGCGCTGCCTTGAACACCTCCGGGGCGGTGAAGTTCGTTATCCGCACCACCGCGAGAGGACTGGAAACGTAGCCGAGAAAGGGCCGGTTCAGCTCGTCGGAAGCGGGCCAGGCGGTCAGAATCCGATCGTGCGCGTAGTGCCGCTCCAAATAAGCGGCGGCTTGCACGTGCAGGCGGACGAAGCGCGCGTAGGTGAGGTTATCTTCCGGGGCGATTCTCCAGGGCGCGCTCATCACCAGCGCCAGCACGAAAGCCGCCGCACAGGCCGCGCACCAGGCCCGCCAGAGTGATATCGGGCGTCGCCAGGGTCTCTGGTACGCGCCCTGGTCGTGCGTCCCCTGGTTGCGCGGGTTGGGGTAGAGTTCCGCAACCCCGAGGATAATCGCCAGGGGAATCACCGGAATCATGTAGCGCGCCAGCTCCGCCCCGCCTACGAACGACAGCGCCAGCACATAGGCCGCAATCAGCACGCAAAAGATGGCCTGCACGCGGCGCTCGATGACCGGCCCGCGTCCGTCGGGCGCTAGCCGCAGTCTCCACACGATCAGGGCGGGGATGGTCAGCAGGAACAGGTTCATGCATCCCGCCGCATCCCACAGGCGCATCAACCCCGTCAGCGGAATGCGTAGAGGTTGGAAAGCGCTCCACACGTTGTAAGACAAATACTCTGCGTTGAAGACCCGGCTGGTTTGCCGATAATGATAGGCGTACCACGCCAGCAGCGGAACTCCGGCCAGCAGTTGCGCGAACGCCGCCGCCACCGGTAGTTGCGCGTGGTGGGGTGAAGGCTCCTGCTTCGCTCCGGGGTCCCCGACAAGCCCTTTGTTGGCTTGTTGGGGTTGCAGAGCGGCGCGGTCTCGCAGATAGCCAACAATCTCCCAGAGAAAAAACGCCAGGGGAGTGATGAATGCCGTTTCCTTGGACAGCGTGGCTAAAGCGGAGAAGCTGATTGAACCCAGGCGCCGGCCCGTGATGTAGAAGTAGACGGCCCACGCGGTAAAGGCGAATGCCCCGATATCGAGCTGGAGCAGGGAACTCTGCGCGAAGATTACCGGATGAAGCGCCGTCAGCCCGAGGGCTGCCAGCGCCACCTGCCGGTTAGCCACGCGCTCCGCCAGCCGATAAAACCCAAGCAGCCCGAAGGCGGCCAGCATCAACATGGCCGTGCGCGTCACTGCCGGCGCAAAGTTGCTGAGCTTCCACCACATCGCAACCCAGAGCATCACCAGCGGGGGATGCGCATTGGAGAGCGTAGTCTGCGGAATCAGCGTTCCGTGCAGCAGAATGTCGCGGGCGGCCGGCACGAAATAACCGGCCTCGTCGGAGAAATAAGGCAGCCGCAGCAGGGGCGCGTGCAGGATAAAAATCGCGCAAAAGATCAGGGCGAAGTCAAAACCCGGCGGAAGCCACAGTGTGCCCGGGCTGGCCGCGACTTCGCCGGTTGGCCTCACCTGCGCCGAAGGGGGCAAAGCGCTTTGCGGCTCCCGTTCCATTGCTCCGGAAACCGCTCTAGTGGACTGGCCCAGGTGCCATCTTCGGGTCGAGCTTGATCTCCCCGAACGCCTGCTCGTAATTGGCGACGTTTTGCTGTAGCAGCCCGGCCAACGCCTTGGCCTGCTGCGGACTCAGGTAGATCGCCTGAAAATTCTGCACCTCGACATGTGTCTCGCTGGGCTGGAGCGTGCCGAAGACGAGAAAAAAATCCCAGACGTTCACGCGCACCTGCACGCTGTTGGCGTAGCGCTCGCGATAATCCGCCGTGTTGGTGATGCGAATATCCTGTTGCTGCACATAAGTCATGAATGGTCGTCCTGCGTGCGCAGTTGCGCTAGGGTGCGGTGTCCCGGAAATACTACTCTGTCATGTTGAGCGCAGCGAAACATCCCCGGGAAACTGTCCCACTCCGCGCCGCTCTGGGCTCTTTGATAAATTCCTTCGGCTGTGCCTCAGCTCACGCCGCGCTGGGATTTCGGGTTCCTTCGCTTCGCTCAGGATTTCGGCAGGCGGCTCAGACGCCGCCTCAACGCCTCAACTTCGCTCCCTCTGGTCGCTCAGAATGACACCCCTAAACCTTTATTGCCCGAATTTGCGGAACGCACACCAGTTCGCGAAAGATCAAATCATCTGCGTGCCCCACAGATCGTGCAGATGCAGCACGCCCTGGACCCGGCCTTCGCCGTCTACGACGACGAGAGAAGTGATCTTCTTTTGCTCCATGACCTCCAGGGCCGCGGTGGCGAACTCGTCCGGCGAGATCGTTTTCGGTGTCCGGGTCATGCATTCGCCCGCCGTCAGGTCGAGAATCTCTTTGCCGCGGCGTTCAAGCAGGCGGCGCAAGTCGCCGTCGCTGATAACACCGGCGAGGATATCGCCTTCCACCACGGCCGTCATGCCGAGCTTCTTGCTCGACATCTCGAAGATCGCGTCGGCCATGCGCGCCCGCGGCGAAATCCTCGGGATTGCGTCGCCGGTATGCATCAGCGCCGACACTCGCATCAGCCGCTTGCCGATCTTCCCGCCCGGATGCAGGTTGGCGAAGTCCTCTTCCCGGAAGCCGCGTTTCTCGGCAAGCGCGACGGCAATGGCGTCGCCCAGGGCGAGCATCGCCGTGGTGGAGGTGGTAGGCGCCAGCCCTAGCGAGCAGGCCTCTTTGGCAACCGAGCAGTCGAGGGCGATGTCGGCGGCCTGCGCCAGCGAACTGCGGCTGCCATTCGGCGGGTAGAGCGGGTCGCAGGTAAAGCTGATGAGCGCGATGCCGAGCCTTTTGATGTTCGGCAGCAGCTCGATGATCTCCTCGGTTTCGCCGCTGGCCGAGAGCGCGATTACGATGTCGCCGCGCACGATCATGCCCAGATCGCCATGCAGCGCTTCGGCCGGATGCAGGTAGAGCGCCGGTGTCCCGGTCGAGCTGAGCGTGGCGGCGATCTTGCGCGCGATCAGGCCGCTCTTTCCCAAGCCGGTCACAACCACGCGCCCCGCGCAGCCGGAAAGCAGTTCCACGGCGCGGCAAAACGTCCCGGCCATGGGGCCGTCGATGCGGTCGGCCAACTGCCGCAAGGCTTCCGCTTCCATGCGAACGACATTTGCGCCAGTGCGATTCATGGAAAGACGAATAGTACCAGATCGCCCGCCAGCCGCGCCGCCAAACATGCCATGGAAAGTCCGTGTTTTTTGTTTGGCGCGCCTTTGCCGCTACAGGTAAGCTGACTAGGTGGAACGCCAGATGAAAGAGATGAGAGCCCTTGCCCGCAAACCTGCTGCTATAATACTTTGCCTGCTGCTCTTGGCCGCGGCCAGCTTCGCCGCATCCGACGGGCGCTCGCTCGATCGCGGCACCAATGAACTTGGCTTCTGGGCCGGGTATTCGCCAAACAATCCGACGTTGATCGGCATCACCACCGACCGCCCTTTTTTCGAGCTGAATTTTCAGTATGCGCGGGTGCTTGTCGCCCGCGACAACTGGGCCCTGAAGTATATGGTCGAGATGGTTCCGGTGGCCGTCATAAGCCAGCCGCGGCAGGTCAATGTGGTGCAGGGAAATCTGGTGGTGCAGGTCGACGCCGCCGGCACCAAGCGTGCCATTTACGGAGGAGGCGCTTCTCCCATAGGGTTACAGGTGAACTTCCGCCGCCATCGCATGTTTCAGCCCTACATCAACGGGACGGCGGGCGTCCTGTATTTCGCCGAGCAGGTTCCGGTGAGCGGATCGTCGCAGTTTAACTTCGGGGTCGGCTGGGGAGCGGGCGTGCAGATCTGGCATCGGGAGAACCAGTCCGTCAGTATTGGCTACAAATTCCACCATATTTCCAACGCCAACTCGGCCGACAGAAACCCGGGCGCAGACTCCAACCTGCTCTACGCGGGCTATAGTTGGAGTTGGAAGTTGAGGCGTTGAGGCGGCGTCTGAGCCGCCTGCCGAAATCCTGAGCGAAGCGAAGGACCTCGCCTCCCAGCACAGCAGGAGGTTTCGCCTTGGTGGCCCACATTTGCCTGCTGTTGGCTAATGTGGGGTATTCTTAGCGGCTACGTGCTGCTCTTCGGCGGTTTCCACTGATTCAGGAATTCGACAATCTGCTGCGGGTCGAGCCGGCGGGCGGATGAGAACTGCCCATCCCGCTGGCTACTCAGCAGGCGGCCGCGCTCCGACAGCACGGCGATAGCCGGAATCCCTTTTTTCAGCGGAATCTGGTATTGCTCCGCCAAGTCGACGTTCTTGGCATACCTTCCCTCGCCTTCGCCGGTATCCACGTGCACCACGATGAAATTGTTCTCCACCAGCGCCTTGATCGGCTCCTGGTGGAAGCGATAGTCGAGCGCGTGACAATCGGGACACCAGTTGGCGCCAAACACGAGAAGAATCCGCTTGTGCTCCCGCCCGGCTTCACGGACCGCCTTGTCGATCTCCGCTTTGGCGTTGGCCTCAGGATCGTAGAGCTTGGGGTTAAACGTGATCTGAGCCGCGGCAGCGGCCATCAGCAACAGAAGAGAAATTGCAATCGTCGTCGTACGCCGCATAAACACCACTCCCGCAGCTATGGTACATGAAACAAAGCGAGGGCCTCAGATTCGCTGACCCGTCCCCGACATCCCATCTCCGGTTTGACCCCGCCGCGCCCTCACCCTAAAATCAAAGATTCAGAACAGGAACACGACGCACTATGGCGCTCCAACTCTATAACACGCTCTCCGGCAAAGTTCAGGAATTCAAACCCAGCCAGGACAACCTCGTCCGCATGTATGCCTGCGGGCTCACCGTTTACGATTACGGCCACATCGGCAACTTCCGCACTTTCATCGCGGTCGACGTGCTGCGCCGCTTCCTGCTGCAAAGCGGTTACAGCCTCAAGCACGTCATGAACATCACCGACGTTGACGACAAGATCATCCGCAACGCCATGCAGAAGGGTGTGCCGATCGCCGACTACACCGCCAAGTTCACCCAGGCTTTCCTGGACGACATGCAGACGCTCAGTCTGCAATCGCCGGAAAAGCTGGTGCGGGCGACCGAGCATATCCCGGAGATGGCGCACTTTATCGCCAATCTGGTCGCCAAGGGCAACGCCTACCGCACCGACGAAGGCTCGTACTACTTCCGCATCTCCAGCTTCCCGCAGTACGGCGAGCTCAGCAAGAAGGACTTCGCCGGCATGACCGACGGCGCGCGCGTCGACGTCGACGAGTACGACAAAGACAATGCGCGCGACTTCGCCCTGTGGAAGGCCCCGAAGCCCGGCGAGCAGAGCTGGGACACCGAGATCGGCCCCGGGCGTCCGGGCTGGCACATCGAGTGCTCCACCATGAGCATGGAGTACCTCGGCGAGAGCTTCGACATACACCTCGGCGGCGAGGACCTGATCTTTCCGCATCACGAAAATGAGATCGCGCAGTCGGAGGCGCTCACCGGCAAGGAGTTCGCGCACGTCTGGGTGCACTCGCGCTTCCTGCTGGTCGAAGGCGAGAAGATGTCCAAGTCGCTCGGCAACTTCTACACCTTGCGCGACCTGGTGCTCATGGGCCACAAGCCGTCTTCCATTCGTTTCCTGCTGGCCTCTGTTCCTTACCGCAAGCAGCTTAACTTTACCTTCGACGGACTGAAGCAGGCGGCTGCCTCGGTGGATCGTCTGCGCAACTTCAAGCTGCGTCTGGAAACCGAGCAACTCCCCGAAGGCACGAACCAGGCCGTTTCCGCGATGGCCGCCGAAACCGTCGCTGCCATGCGCGCCGCCATGGAAGACGACCTCAACACGGCACAGGCCCTGGGAGCCATGTTCGACATGGTGCGCGACGTGAACGCCGCCGCCGACAAGGGCGAGGTGCACAAAGGCGACGTGCCGGCGATGCTACAGGCGCTCGCCCGCTTCGACGAGATCTTCGCCGTGCTGGCCGACGATGACGCCGCCAAGATCCGCCGCGTGGTGGAGTGGGCCGAAGCCGAAGGCTTGCGCGACAAAATCTCAGCCGAAACCCGCGAACTGGCCAAAGCAGCCGCGCTCACTGACGCCCAAATCGAAGAGCTGGTAGCCAGGCACACCGCCGCGCGCAAGGCCAAAGACTTCAAGACCTCCGACGCGCTTCGAAATCAACTGGCCGAGCAAGGCGTGATTCTGGAAAACACCAAAGACGGCGTGCGCTGGAAGAGAAAGTGAAGTAAGTTTCAGGGCTTCAAGCTGTGATTTTCGTCGGTGCTCGCCGGCGCATCCACATCGCTGCAAAAGCAACAGGCGGCAACAATTTGCCGCCTGCTCGACCCTGCTTCCCAGGAGACTTTCCCTGTGAACGCCCTGTTAATAAATCATAGCCGATCTTCCCGGCAAAATGCGCGTTTAGTTTTTGCGTAGTTTTCGCGACATTTTTCTCAAACTATTCTCCTCGTAAATTCAGCAGCTTAGCTTCCAAGTAGCACGGAACGGGGTTGACAGGGTTCCACTCGTGCCTGCCGAACGCAATTCCTCATTGGTATATCCAAGAATTTCCTAGGGAATGTCATGGCGACCGGAGCGCCGAGCGCCGGTAGAGAAGCAAGAAGCTGTTCGGGCGCGGAGTGGAGCCACCCTTTGTTTTTTTGCTGTAGGGACAAGTAGGAACAAAAGATGGCTCGACTTCGCTCGCCATGACAGTCTGAGTTTATTTCGGATATTTCACTCGTGCCGCTCTAGCCCTCCTTGCCGCTCGCGGTTGTCGCCTCAGATGCGACGCGCTGCCGCAGCGCGCGCTTCAGAAACTTGCCGGTCGAAGTTCGCGGAATCGCATCCATGAACATATACCGGTCCGGCAACCACCATTTGGCAAACTTGTCGGCGATAAAGCGTTCGATTTCTTCCGCGCTCGCCGTCGCTCCCTGCTTCAGAACGATGCACGCCAAGGGACGCTCGTCCCACTTAGGGTGCGGCACGGCGATCACGGCTGCTTCGGCCACCGCCGGGTGACCCATGATGGCGTTTTCCAAATCCACCGAGCTGATCCATTCGCCGCCGGACTTGATCAGGTCCTTGGTGCGGTCGCATATCTTGATGTAGCCGTCGGCGTTGATGGTGGCCACGTCGCCGGTACGCAGCCAGCCGTCGGCGGTGAACTTTTCCGGATCGTGCGCGCGGTTGTGATAACGGCCGGTTACGAAGGGGCCGCGCGCCTGTAGTTCTCCCATGGTTTTGCCATCGCAGCACACCTCTTTGGCGCCGTCGCCCACCACGCGCAGATCGACGAATGGCAGCGCGGTTCCCTGCGTGGAGCGCACCGCGTAGCGCTCGTCTTCGGGCAGATCCCGCATGTGAGCCCGCAGCCGCGAGATCGTGCCCACGGGCGACAACTCGGTCATGCCCCAGGCGTGAACCACCTCGATGCCCAGCCGGTCAAAACCGCGGATCATCGCCTCAGGCGCGGCCGAGCCGCCCACCAGCAGTTGCAGCCCGGGAGCGAATTTATGCTTGCCGCCATCGCGCTCCAGCAGTTGCAGCAGGGCCAGCCACAGGGTCGGCACGCCCGCCGCGAAGGTCACCTGCTCGCGTTCGATCAGGTCCAGCAGGCTCTCGGCGTCCAGGTGTGGCCCTGGAAACACCAGCTTGCTGCCCACCATGGCGAGCGCGTGCGGAATCCCCCACGAGAGCACGTGAAACATCGGCACCACCGGCATCACCGTGTCGCGTTGCGACGCCCCCATCGAGTCGGGCAGCAGGATACTGAAAGCGTGCAGCACGATGGAGCGATGCGAATACACCACGCCCGGCGGACGCCCGGTCGTTCCCGAGGTGTAGCACATCGCCGCCGGCTCGTTCTCATCCAGTTCGGGGTAACAGAACTCCGCGCCGCTTGCCTTCGCAGCGCTTGTCTCATTACCCCCGGGAGCTTCGTTCGCCGGGGCTCCCGCGCTCTTGAGCAACTCCTCATAACTCTCATAGCCGGGAGGAATTGGCTTGCCGGTAAGCGGCACCACGAAGATCCGCTCCAGGGTGGGCGGGGTCCCCGACGCGCCCGTATTTGGCGCGTTGGGGTGAAAAGTCACGCGATCCTTAAACAGCTCGAACAGCGGCAACAGCACGTCATCGACAATCAGAAACCGGTCCTGCGCGTCATTGACGATGTAAGCGATTTCATCAGGATGCAGGCGCAGGTTCAGGGTGTGCACCACTCCGCCCGCCACCGGCACTCCAAAGTATGCTTCCAGGTGCGCGTAGTGGTTCCACATCAGGGTAGCCACGCGGTCGCCCCGCTTCAGCCCGG
This sequence comes from Candidatus Korobacteraceae bacterium, assembly GCA_050015355.1. Taxonomy (GTDB): domain Bacteria; phylum Acidobacteriota; class Terriglobia; order Terriglobales; family Acidobacteriaceae; genus CAWBRT01. Next base: position 63,996 of record JBEKBO010000017.1, read on the forward strand.
CCTGCGTCAAGGCCATGGCCAGCGCCCGCGCCCGCCGGTAGAAGTCGCCGTACGAAGTGCGGTGCAGAGAGCGGTCGGGCAGCCGCGAAACAATCTCGGAATTGGCGAAGTACCGGCCCGCACGTTCCAGCAGGTGCGGCAGCGTCAACGGATAGCTCATCATGGTCGATTGCATCTGGTTCCCCCACAAACACCCGCTGGCAAGATTTGGTGTGCACCAGCGTTTGGCCGCGTATCTTACAGCCTGAAGCCGATCCGCGCAATCCCATGCCGCCCGGAATCGCGAAAGCGGTTGCCGGTGCCCCGCATCTGCCGCAGTTAGCAGATGTGGGAACTCCCCGGCAAATGCCTGAGCTGGTGCCCCACATCTGCCGCAGTCAGCAGATGTGGGAGTTCTCCGGCAAACCGCCGCCTTTAGAGCGGTTCCCATGAAGCTATATACCGTATCCGCAGTGTTTGAACCAAGCTGCGGCGTTGTCCGGGGTGATAGCTGCGAGGGCCAGAGCAGCAGCCTGTTCGAGGGCTTCCAGCAGACG
>JBEKBO010000018.1:0-61967 GCA_050015355.1 Candidatus Korobacteraceae bacterium
GGCAGCACCAGGGCCAAGCCGCACTGTTATGGCAAGCGGGGCTGGACATCGCGGCAACCATTCGCGTTTCCGGCGGAGGGAGAAAAATGTTTCTTGACATCCCCTTTTATAGAACAGGCCTTACCACTCGTTTGACCCAAAACGGGAACTGCTGGCCGAAACTTACGGTAAGGCGATTTTGCGACAGTTACGTAATCACGGTGTTCGCAAGGAAAGCGAGTCCTGCTAACTGCGGCGGCGAGTCTTGCGCCATTGCGACAGGCTCCGTACTCCTAAGATGAGGCCGATGACCAGCGCACCAACGTAGAAACCCCATGGAAAATCATTAACTACCTGCCCATTCCGGATATACGAGATCTCGTATTTGCTTTTTCGGAGGTACGTTCCCGTTGGCATGTGTCCAGGCAGAGACTTGTCTGTTGGTCCAGCAGTGTATTTGCGTTCCGTACCGTCAGACCCGTGAATTACGTAATAGGTGACCGGGCGGTTGCCCGTAGTCGTTTGGCTTGATACAACCGTGCCCTCAACTGCTATGAGGAGGCGACCAGCAATCTCCTGTGCGCCGATGAACATCGCCCTGCGAATAATCCCAACACGGCCCATTGTGGTAAGCCATTGCCTTGTGGCTTATTCATGTATCCGTTTGAGGCGGGTGCTTGCATTCGTGAGCATCATACTGAATTCCGTCGAGGCGGTAAACTCTCGTACTGTTTGGGGTTCTTGCGAATGACTGTCGCTAACAGGCCTTCTCGCTTGTTTGCTTAAAAGGGGAACCACTGCTCGGCGGGTCGCCTACCCTTTCGCCCGGTTTTGGCGAAGGGTGGGGCGTTGTTTTCGGGGGCAACGGAGTGCATTTCAAGAATTCACGAGCTCGATATCAGTGGTGTCATTCTGAGCGAAGCGAAGTTGAGGCGTTAAGGCGGCGTCTGAGCCGCCTGCCGAAATCCTGAGCGAAACGAAGGAACACTGAATCCCGTCACGGCATGGAGCGAAGGCGCGGCCGAAGGTTTCGTCAAAAAGCCAGAAGTCAAGCTTTCCTGGGACCTGTTCAAACGCTGCCTTAACGCCTCAACTTCGCGATCAGCCGTTCCAAAGCGGCCCGATCACTCTCGCTCATCTCCTCGAATTTCGCACCCATGCCGACACCGGGATGAGAGGTGCGAACTTCCGCGGTAAAACGGATTGAGATTGACTCGGCGTTCAGCAACAAAGCAAGCCTGGTCCCCACGGGAAATGCCTCCATCAGCTCGATGTAGCAGCCGCTCAAGCTGATGTCCGGCACCGACGCGGAAATCGACCCAGCGCCTTCTGGCTGGCGTATCGAAATCGAGCCTCTGCAAGGGTAGCGCGGTGCGGCCCGCCGCTCGACGAAGCGTTGCAGCTCGCTGACCTGATTGAAATCAATGCCCCAGAAGTTTTGCACGATATCCAAGGGCCGAATCTCGATCTTGCCGGCTTCCGCGGTGCCTGCCTGCCCGGCCCAGACAACGCAAAAACGGCCTCTAAAGCCGCGATATTCCACTCCAATGATCTCGCCGGCGGCCACTTCATGCTCGATACCGGCGATGGAGGCGCGATTTGGACCGGCACTGACGGCGTGCGCACTCTGCAGAAACGGTTCTCCAGAAGCCGTCATGCCCCACACCCGCACCGGCATATCGACCTCAATGAGAAGCGTCTGCCGGGCGTTGGTCACGGGATTGAGCGCAAGCGGCAAGATTTGACCTCCTGGCGTTGCCCACGTAGCAACCAGACAGAGCTGGCCAATAATTCCAGTGGCTATCGTTATAGTGCCGCACGTTTGCCGCGACAAGGCTAAAGCTACATTTGAAGATAGGGATTGTACCGCTTTAGTAAGCGTGCCAAATTGGGGCTCCGCTCCGGTTCGCGCCGGTTCGCGCCGACGCAAGACCGGGGCAAATACCCAGCTACTTTGAACTTGCTTTAAGGTTTCGTCGCTTGCAGCGTTTTAGGCTCATAGACGCAGAATGGCTCTGCCGCCATGTAATCGCCCGTTGCCGCATAGGCTCGCGCCCGGCAGCCCATGCAGACGTTGCGAAATTCGCAGCAACCACACTTCCCTGTCAGCTTGTTGTTGTCGCGCAGGGTTCCGAATACCTGTGAATTAGTCCACACTTCGGCAAACGACTGTTTGCGGAGATCTCCCGCCAACGCCGGCAGGTAGCCGCAGGGAAAAACTTCGCCTTCGTGGGAGACGAAGCAGACGCCCGTTCCTGCCAGGCATCCCTTGGTCACTGCGTTCAGGCCATCCGGATGCTTGCCGCCACCAGGGTGACCTCCGGGATGACCACCGGCGCGCGCTCCTGGCTTGAAGGCAATGCCGGTCGAACCCGGCATGGTCATTTCCGTGGCGCCGATTGCCGGCTCGGCGGCAGCCTTGGCCGGCGTGGCGCCGTATCCCTCGGCTCTACGTTCGGCGGCGCGCCGCTGGCGAACCACACGGAAGTAATGCGGAGCGCAGGTGGCCTTCAGCTCAATATCGCCAATCTGCTCCTGATCGTAAAACCAGTTGAGAATGTCCTCGTACTCCTGCGGAGGCACCATCTGCGCGTCGGCAATGTCTACCCCGCAACCCACCGGAACCAACAGGAAAGTATGCAGGGCATCGGCCCCGAGGTCGCGAACCAGGTTAAGCACGGCGGGCAATTGTTTGGCGTTGTGCCGCGCGATCGTCATATTGATCTGCACCGCCATGCCGATCTCTTTGAGATTGCGAAAACCGTAAATGGCGGCATCGAAGGCGCCCGGAATGCCACGGAATGTGTCGTGCGTTTCCGCATTCACGCCATCCAGGCTGATCGAGACGCGCTTCACGCCCGCGTCCACAATCTTGCGGGCGATTTCTTTCGTCACCAGGGTTCCGTTGGTTGCCAGCGCCACGCGCAATCCGCGCTCCGTGGCAAAACTTGCGAGCTGAAAAATATCTGTGCGATACAGCGGCTCGCCGCCGCTCAGCACCAGGATCGGATTAGCGAACTCGGAGATCTGCGTGATGATGTCGAGCGCCTTAGCGGTGGGGAGATCGGCAGGCGAAGTCAGTTCCGTGGCGGTCGCGCGACAGTGAATGCAGCGCAGATTGCATCCCTTCGTGACCTCCCAGAACACCAGTCTCGGTTTGTATTCCTGCGTTGCGCCCGCCTGATTCATGGCTTCTCCTTCAGCAGCTCTCGGCCCTTTACGGCCCCCGGCGAACTTGGTGCCCACGTTCCGCCCGCTTTTGGCTAACGTGGGGTAGTTGCTTGCTGGGTGATTACTCGACTGCAAGCTCAAGATAAATTGACCATTACCCGAGGAGCCGTGACTATCATCACCAGCAATTGTGACTAATGTCACTCGGCCAAAAACGAGCTAGGGCGGGGTTGTTGACGTTCCCCTACTAGTGTCTATTCGCGCCGGTGCCCCACGTTCGTCCGCTTCTGGCTGACGTGGGGTAGTTTTTGAATTGCTTGGTGCCCCACGTTCGCCCGTCTTTGGCTAACGTGGGGTAGTTTTTGAATTGCTTGGTGCCCCACGTTCGCCCGTCTTTGGCTAACGTGGGGTAGTTTTCTATCGCTTGCCTAGATATTACCGGGCAGCAGCCTGTTGCCTGGTGCGCGCCATCCGGCACACCACGGCAAAAGCCTGGCGGAGTGAACCGGGGTTAGCGCGGCCCTTGCCCACGATATCGAAGCCGGTGCCATGAGCGGTTGTGGCAATTGGAATCGAGAGGCCGCCCTGCACGGTGACGCCGCGCCAGAAGCCCATGAGCTTCATGGCAATCTGTCCCTGGTCGTGGTACATGGTGACGATTGCGTCGTACTCTTTGTTTTCGCCCTGCACCTTCAGGAAGATCGTATCGGCGGGAAACGGACCGGCCACTCGCATTCCCTGTTGCTGAAGCCGCTTAACAGCCGGAGCTATGATGTCCAGCTCCTCGCGGCCGCAGCTTCCATTGTCCCCATTATGCGGATTGAGACCGCAGACCGCGATCCGCGGCTCCGCCAGGCCTGTCTGCCGCAAGGCGCGGTGAGTCAAATTGGCAATCTCGATGATCGCTTCCTGCGTAAGCCGCGAGGACACATCCTTGATCGCCACATGCGAAGTGACTCGCGAGGTCCAGAGGTCGTCCAGCACATTGAATTCACAGAATGGGCCGGCGTGGCCGACTTGCTCGGCGAACCAGGGCAACTCTCCGTTGGATTTCATCCCGGCCAGGTGGAGAGAAGTTTTGTTGAGTGGCGCGTAGACGATTCCATCCACCTTGCCTGCCAGCGCCAGAGAAATCGCCACTTTTAGCGTGTCCAGACAATAGCGTCCCCCGGCTTCGCTCGACTGCCCGAGGGCAAAGGCGCCCGAGGTATTTCCGCGGAAGTCGTAGAGAGCGGGGACATCGCCGGCGGCCTCGGTGAAAGCATCGGGCGAAGAGATAACGCTGTACGGAAACCTGACGCCGGCAAAGCGCATGCCCTGTTCCGCCTCAGCGCGGTCGGCAATCAAGAGAATGTTGGCCTGCTGGCGCAACGTGGCATCTGCAAGTAACTTGGCAACGATCTCGGGACCAATCCCGGCCGGATCGCCGAGCACCATCGCAATGCGGAGATTAGTTGTCATCGTAATTACTTCCCTTTTCATGATATCGCTTCCCGCGGCCTTGTGAAGCCGTGCCCGTTCAAAGTACTATGAATGAAATCACCGTAGCTAAATGATCGTTGTTGCCACGTGCGGATTTACCGGCGTCGGCGGGCGCACACTGCATTGTGATGTTTGTCCTAGAGATGATGTTCATCGATGTAAGACCCTTAGAATGGCCGCAAAGTTCTAAAAAGTTCTAATTCGCATGAGAGGGATTCATGAAAGTTGCAGAAGTAGTCGTCAAGATTCTTGAAGACGAGGGCATTCAGGCTGCGTTCGGCATTCCCGGCGCCGCGATCAATCCGGTCTACGGGTACCTGAAGAACTCGAAGATTGAGCATTACGTTGCCAGGCACGAAGAGGGGGCGGTGCATGCCGCCGACGGCTATTTCCGCGCTTCCGGCAAGCTGGCCCTGGCGATTTGCACCTCCGGACCGGGGGCAACGAACTTTGTCACCGGCTTGTACACGGCGCATGCCGATTCGATTCCGCTGATCGCCATTACGGGCAATGCCAATGTCGCTTTGTTCGGCAAGGAAGCCTTTCAGTGCGTCGATATCGCGGAGATATGCAAGACCGTCGCCAAGAAGACCTGGTGCGTCACCAATCCGGCCGAGGTGGTGAAAGTCATGCGCGAGGCCTTCCGCACGGCTTGCAGCGGACGTCCCGGACCGGTGCTCATCGACCTGCCGCTTGACGTGCAGATGGCCGATATCGATTACGACCCCGCCAAGGACAGCCCGCTCCCCTGGACCAGGCCGGTTGCTGAGCCGCAAGCCATCAGCAAGGCGATGGACATGATCATGGAGAGCAAGGCTCCCATCATGATTCTGGGCGGCGGCGTCATCCTCTCCAACGCGACCGCCGAGTTCCGGGCGCTAGCGGAATACCTGCAAATCCCCGTGATTATGACTTACATGGGCAAGGGCGGCCTGCCCTACAATCATCCACTGAGCGCCGGACACGCCGGCATCCAGGTCGGCGGCCCTATGGGCAATAAGACCTTCCTCGAATCCGACCTCGTCATCGGCGTGGGCTGCCGCTTTACCGACCGCCATACCGGCAAGCTGGATGTTTACACAGGCAATCGCAAGTTCATCCACATTGATATTTCGCCTTCCCAGATCGGTAACGTGATCAAAGCGGATCTCGGTATCGTTTCCGACGCCAAGGCCGCGCTGGTCGCCCTGCTGGCGGAAGCGAAGAAGCGTGGATATCATCCCGCGCCATCGGAAAGGGTTAAGCAACTGCCCGCATGCCGCGCGGCGCTGGCGCGTAAGACGGACGCCGAAGATTCGCCCATCCGCCCGCACCGTGTGTTTGGCGAACTCAACAAGTTCTTCCCGCCGAACACCATCTTCACCGCGGGTTGCGGCATTACCCAGATATGGTCAGGTCAGTTGCAGGATATCGGACTGCCTCGCCGCTACCTGCCTTCGGGTGGAGCGGGAACGCTCGGCTACGAGGTTCCGGCCGCTATTGGCGCCAAAGTCGCGTGCCCGAATGATCCGGTGGTAGCAGTGACCGGCGACGCCGGATTCCTCTTCATGGGCGAAGAGCTGGGCATGGCCGGGCAGCACGGGATACCGATTATCGTCGTGGTTGTGAACAACGGTAACCTGGGCCTCATCCGCCAGAATCAGAAGTACGCCTACAACTACGAGCACGGCATCCGTCTGCGCTACAAGAACCAGAGCGATCCGATTCTGCCTGACCTGGTGAAATTTACCGAAGCCTTTGGCGGCGAAGGTGAAAGAGTTTTCGATGCCAAGGAGATTCCGGCAGCGTTCGCGCGTGCCATGAAATCCAAGGTCCCCTACCTCATCGACATTATGGTGGCTACCGACGCCGACTGCTCGATGGGACCGGCCATCAACGCCGTACGCGAATTCGTATAGCCAAAGCGAGTTCGTATAACAGAAATCTGCGGACCAAAATCAAAGCGGCGGTTGAGTTCATCGACCGCCGCTTCTTATTCGGGTGCCCCATCCTAGCCCGCTGTTGGCTAGGGTGGGGTAATTTCTTTCTGAGAGAACGGCCGGGTGCCCCATATCTGCCTGTCGTTGGCAGATGTGGGAAAGTTGATTCTGTGACGTCGCTCTAGCGCGCGCTCCCGACCAGGTTCGCGGTTCGTTGCACGAACTCGACGCCCTCCCTCATCAGCTCCAGGGCCTTCAGAATCTGCGGAGCCTCTTCAAAGCCATACGACAACCTGAACTGTCGCTTGCCGACCTCCGCCAGATCGCCCCGCCGATGCACGCAATACTCTCCCGGAATGTAGATGACGCGCGGCAAACGGTTTTCCTTTGAACCATCCACCGCCGCATCGCCGGTCGTACGGGTCAGGAAGCGGAATAGAGGCGAGGTAGGGTGAGTCTCAACGTCGCGGAATGTCAGGTAAAAATAGAACCCCGCGCTGCCGCCGCGCTGCTCCTGGAGATAGGGTCCCAGGCTGCGCTGGATGCCGGCTTTCACCGCGACCGCCTTCTGGCGGTATGCCGCGTTCACCACCCGCATCTGTTCTTGAATGCGAGTATCCAAAAGATAGCTGGCCATCTCCTGCACGAAAAGCGGCGCGCTGAATCCGCTGTCACTGGTTTTCTCGATCATCGCGTGCATGAATGGACTATTCGGCCCCAGCAGGTAGCCAATGCGCAAACCCGGCGCCAGAATCTTGGACAAGGTGGCGATTTCGTAAACGATGCCGAGATCGTCTTCAGGCAAGACGGAGACAAACGGTTCGGCCGCCGGGTCGTGCAGCAGCAGTTCATAGGCAAGATCGTAGAAGATCGGAATCAGCCGGTTCTGCCGCCGCGATTCGCGGGCGGCGACCTCGTACAATGCCCTCCGCCGCTTGTTCGACAGAATCGTGCCCGACGGATTATTCACGGTCACTACATAGAAGAACGAAATTTGGTCAGCCGCCGAACCCAGGGCGCGCAGTTTGCGTTCCAGCAGGTTTACGTCCATGCCCTCCGCGTCCTCGGGAACCGGAAGAATCTGGAATCCCTTGCGCTCCAGGACATCGGCGTAGATGTAATACGTGGGGTCCGAGGTTACCACGATCCCCGGCGGCAGCACTTGCGCAAGTCCATCGAGGATGCTGGTTGCGCCGCACGCGCCGATCGTCAACCGCTTGCGCTCGATCGTGGCCTCGTCCAATTGCCCGATCCTCATGGTGGCAAGGAACCGGCGAATGGACGCGATCAAGTTCGCCGAGCCCACGGGAGAGCCGTAGTTGAACGCCTGCCGGTATTTGACACCGTCGCGCCCGACCGCCTGCAGCGCCTCCGTCAACTCGGGGACAGGAATGGTCTTCTCGTTGACGTAGCCAACCCCTAGATTGACATCTACGCCATCGCGAAAGTCATGAGCGAATTCGGACAATAACCGGCTCACCGGTGAAGGGTGGGTCGAAGCCTGGCCATAGCTGGAGAGACGAATTTGCATGGCTTGATACTACTACGGAGCGGCCCCGCAACGTAAGATCTTGATGCCGGCCGCTTCATGGGATATACCTTTCCGTGGTGGCCCACATTTGCGGAGCCGCAGGCGAAGCTAATGTGGGGTTGTTGTCGTGCGCCCCGTTCTAGCGGGCTGCTGAAAAACCGTTCTCCGAGGGTGTCATCCTGAGCGTAGCGAAGGATCTGCTGTTTGCGAGCGTTGACAGCAAAGCAGATCCTTCGGTCGCGCAAAACCGGCGCGACCTTGGGGCTTACCCGGAAGATTGGAGCCGATATGAGTTTCAAGACAACTGACCTTTGCGATCAATTTGAAAAAACCGTACGTGTGTTCACGCCGATCTTTCGCGATTTCGGCGGACGCATCAGTTTCCATGGCGAGGCTGTCACGGTGAAATGTTTCGAGGACAATTCGCGCATCAAGGAACTGAGCGCCACTCCCGGAAGAGGGAAGGTTCTCGTCGTCGACGGCGGCGGAAGTCCGCGCTGTGCGCTGCTGGGAGATGTGATTGCCGCCGACCTGGTTAAGAACGGATGGGAGGGACTCGTGATGTTTGCCTACGTGCGCGACAAGGCCGCCCTGGCCGGCTTGAACATTGGAGTGAAAGCCCTCGGCAACATCCCCAAAAGGTCATTCAAGCGGGCCGAAGGGCAGGTCAACATTCCGATTGAAATCGGCGGCCACACCTGCAATCCGGGCGACCGCATCTACGCCGACGAGGATGGCGTCATCATCCTCAACGAAAGCATCGCCGGCAAATAATCCGCTGCGGCTTGCCGCGAAAGCGGCGGAACAACCCCACTCAACGAAAACCACGTTGGGTGGGCCACCCCGAACGAATAGGGGCTCGACGGTGCCCCACGTTCGCCCGTTGTTGGCTAACGTGGGGTAGTTGCTTGACTCCAAGCGTGTATAGCTAGCAGGCTGGGTGGCCTACTCAAGCTTCTTTTGCTTGAGTGGGGCAGTTTCTTCGAGCGGGCTAATATGATGCGGGTGCCCCATTCAAGCGGAGATTGGGTGGCGGGTGGCCTACTCAAGCTTCTTTTGCTTGAGTGGGGCAGTTTCTTCGCGTGGGCTAATATGATGCGGGTGCCCCATTCAAGCGGAGCTTGGGTGGGGCTTTTCGTTCACCGCACAAACTCTTTCCACTACTCTCTACGGTCTGAGCACGATCTTGATTGCGCTGTCGTCTTTCACCGCGAGGTCGAATGCGGCAGCGATATCGTCGAGCTTGAACTCGTGGGTGATCAGAGACTTGATGTCCACGATTCCCTTGACCACCGGTTTCAGAGCCCACGGCGTCCACACCACGCGCTGCTCCCGCGTGTGGTGAACCAGGCAGGTATTGCGGAACTCCAGGCCGTCATCGTGCCACCGGTTAATGTGCAGTTTGATCGGCGTCGTCACCCAGCTATAGAAGACGAACAGGCCGTTGTGTTTGATCAGTTCGCTGGCCGCGTTGAAGCTCGCCTCGGTCCCGGCGGCCTCGACCACTACGTCTGCGCCGACATCGCCGGTGAAATCCTTCACGAATGCAACCGGGTCCTGCTTGGTGGTGTTAATGCCGATGTCCGCCCCGAGCTTTTTCGCCACACACAGCTTGGTGTCATCGACATCGACCACGATCACCGTCGCCGCGCCCTGCTTCTTTGCACACTGCGCGATCACCTGGCCGGCGAAGCCCGCGCCCATGACCACGACTACGTCGCCGATATTGGTCCCGGAATTCAGCCCCGAAAACATGGCGCATGAGATCGGCTCGCCCAGGCTGACCAGATCCATTTCGAGCCCGACAGGCGCGGCCTGCAGCTCCCACACTTTCGCCTTGAAATACTCGGCGAAGTTGTTGTTCCACCCGAAGCACATGACCTTGTCGCCGGGCTTAAATTCCCGCACCTTGGCGCCCACTTCCACCACTGTCCCTCCACTCTCGTGGCCAAGATAGAAAGGGAACGTCGGAGCCTGACGGAACTCCGCCGTCTGCGGCGGCAGTTGCCCTTTAAAGAAACTCTTGTCGGAGCCGCAGATGCCGACGAGATGGTTTCTGACGATCACTTCATCATCGTCAACCGCCAGATGACGCTCGATCAGTTCAATCTGGTATGGCGCTTTTAGTAGTGCAGCTTTGGTAGTTACACCCATGTCCAACTCCTTAGGTTCTACAAGCTTGTTGAATTAAATGGTTCCTTTGTTTCGCGTCCCGGAAGTTCGCGCAATGTTTGTTTGAAGTGTCATTCTGAGCGTAGCAAGCGAAGAATCTATGTATTTGATTGAAAATGATCGTAATCGGAAGGTAACTCCCTCTCAGAGCGTTGTCAACCGGAGCTGCATCTGGCAGGTGTGGTCAAAATGATACAGCCAGACACACCTCGTGAGTGTCATCCTGACCGCCGCCGGAGTCCCGGCGACAACCGCTCTTGCCGTTGATGGGAAGGAGCAGCGAAGGATCTGCGTCCGGGCTCGGGCCTCTTAACGCTTTATAGACGTATCACATCCTTAAGTGACGCAAATCATGGTCAGGGGGGCGGAATGTGCCTTTAATTTGACCCGGCTGCCGGGATCAGATGTTCCAACAAGTCAAAAGAAGATGTTGAAAGATAAGACCATTCGCACAGAAAAAGGTAACGCAGCTTCGGAGGAAAAAACGCAATGAGTGCTGGAATTATGAACCCGCCCGCAATCAAGATGCTGGGCGATTACATTAAGGAAGTAATGGCGCAGGTAAAGGCAAAAAACCCTGCGGAACCCGAATTTCACCAAGCCGTCCAGGAAGTGCTCGAGTCTCTACGGCTCGTGCTCGACAGACACCCGGAATTCATTTCCGCCCGCATCCTTGACAGGATCGTCGAGCCTGAGCGCGTCATCATGTTCCGCGTAACCTGGGTTGACGATCGGGGCACCATCCAGATCAACCGCGGCTTCCGCATCCAGATGAACAGCGCAATCGGACCTTACAAAGGCGGGCTGCGCCTCCACTCTTCGGTCAACCTTGGCATTTTGAAGTTTCTGGCTTTCGAACAGACATTCAAGAATTCGCTCACCACGCTTGCCATGGGCGGCGCCAAAGGCGGATCGGATTTCGACCCCAAGGGCAAGAGTGACAATGAAGTGATGCGCTTCTGCCAGAGCTTTATGACCGAGCTGTGTCGGCACATCGGAGCCGACACGGATGTCCCGGCCGGCGACATCGGCGTGGGCGGCAGGGAGATCGGCTTCCTCTTCGGCCAATATAAACGCATCACCAACCAATTCACCGGCGTACTGACCGGCAAGGGCTTGACTTGGGGCGGCTCGTTGATTCGTCCCGAAGCAACCGGATACGGCTGCGTCTATTTCGCGTCCGAGATGTTGAAGACCCGGAAAGAAACGCTCGAAGACAAAGTTTGTCTTGTCTCCGGCAGCGGAAACGTCTCCCAGTACACGGTCGAGAAGCTGCTCGATCTGGGAGCGAAGCCGGTAACCCTCTCCGACTCCAACGGCGTGATCTACGATCCGGATGGCATCGACCGGGAGAAGCTGGCCTGGGTCATGGAACTGAAGAACGTCCGCCGGGGCCGCATCAGAGAGTACGCGGACCACTACAAGCACGCTATCTTTATGCCCACCGACGTACGGTTGGATCACAATCCGATCTGGAACCTCAAGGCCGATTGTGCTTTCCCGAGCGCCACGCAGAACGAAATCAACGCCAGAGACGCAGCCAATCTCATCAAGAATGGCGTCGGTCTGGTGGCCGAGGGCGCAAACATGCCCAGCACCCTGGAAGCCGCAAAATTGTTCATCGAGGCCAAGGTCCTCTATGGACCCGCCAAGGCGGCGAACGCCGGCGGAGTGGCAACCTCGGGTCTGGAAATGGCTCAGAACAGTGCTCGCATGAGTTGGAGCCGTAAAGAGGTGGACGAGAAGCTGCACCAGATCATGATCGCCATTCACAAGAACTGCTACGAAACCGCGGAGACCTACGGGACTCCCGGCAATCTCGTGAACGGCGCCAATATCGGCGGTTTCTTGAAGATAGCCAATGCAATGATGGACCAGGGACTGGTGTAACGTCCGGCCCGGCACGCTGACTCACAGGGGGTGGACGAGTTCCACCCCCGCATCTTCCCCGCCGCAAAGATAGCAATGGACCCGCTTTCATCACCCGAGCCAATCACCGATCCGGAAAAACTCCTCGAGGCATTCGAGGAGCTCATGCCCTTCCGGGTGCGCGACATCCTGCTGGTATCGAGCCTCTACGATTCATTCATTCTTCGCGAGGACGGACGGCTCAACGAACTGCTGATTGGCGACTCCCTGGAACTGCACCTCCAGCACATCCCCGGAATCACGCATGTCTCCAGCGGTCCGGAGGCGCTTGAACTGGCACGCTCGGAGCCGCGCTTCAACCTCATCGTCACCAATCTGACGGTTGGCGCCATGAGCGCCGCCGAGCTGGCGCGGCAGGTCAAACAAGCCGGACTTGATGTGCCTGTCGTCGTGCTGGCCTACGATTACCGTCAGATCAAGGATTTCGTCGCCCGTAATCCGGTCACCGATATCGACCGTATCTTCCTTTGGCAGGGCAATGTCCGCATTCTGATCGCCCTCATCAAGTACATCGAGGACAAGCGCAACGTCCTCCACGACACGTCGGCGATGGGGGTTCCGGTCATTCTTCTGGTTGAAGACAATATCCGCTACTGCTCGTCATTTCTGCCGGTGATTTATACCGAGCTGATCACGCAGTCGCGCAGCCTCTTCAGTGAAGGCCTCAACGTGGCGCATAAGCTGGTGCGCATGCGCGCCCGGCCCAAGATTTTGCTGTGTTCCAATTACGAGGAAGCGGTAGCGCAAGCGATCAAGTACCGGGAGTACCTGTTCGGCGTCGTCTCCGATGTGGAGTTTCCCCTCGGCGGCCAACTGACGCCGGATGCGGGGTTCGAGCTGGCGAACATGGTCCGCAGTCTGACGCCCGATGTCCCTATCGTGCTCCATTCCAGCCGCACTAAGTTCATGGCGCGCGCCCATGCCGAGGGCTATTCGTTTCTGCGCAAACGTTCGCCCACCATGCTGGGAGACTTGCGGCGCCTGCTCACCGAGCAATTTGCCTTTGGCGACTTTATCTTCCGCCGGCCGGACCGCTCCGAAATTGCGCGCGCCAAGGACCTGACCACGCTGGAAAAACTGCTGCACCAGGTTCCCGCCGAGAGCCTTGCCTACCACAGCGAACGCAACCACTTTTCACGCTGGCTGAGAGCGCGGACGGAATTTGCCCTCGCCCAGAAACTCAGGCCGCGCAAAGTCTCCGACTTCGCTACCCTGGCGGACTTGCGCCAGGACATCATCGACTCCATCGCCGAATACCGGCGCGAACAGCGGCAAGCTTTGATCGGCGACTTCAGTCCCTCCGTGTTCCAGCCCAACGACACGTTTTTTCTGCGCATCGGCGGCGGCTCGCTCGGGGGCAAAGCGCGCGGACTCGCTTTCGTCCGCCACCTGTTTCGCGAGCGCCAGATTGCCGCACGCTTCTCCGGCGTCCGCATCGCGGTGCCTTCAACGCTGGTGTTGGCAACCGATGTTTACGACCAGTTCCTCGCCGAAAACAACCTGTTGGATTTTGCGATCCGCAGCTCCGACGAGGCGGAGATTGAGCAGCGCTTTCTGGCGGCCTTTCTGCCGGCCCACGTTCGCGAGAGTCTGCTGGCCTTTCTCGCCGAGCTGCACTACCCGCTGGCGGTGCGTTCTTCCAGCTTGCTGGAGGACTCGCAGTATCAGCCCTTCACGGGTGTGTACGAAACTTTCATGCTCCCCAACCAGCACCCCGATCTCCCCGCGCGCCTCAACCAACTGAGCGAAGCCATCAAGCGCGTCTACGCCTCCACCTTCAGCGAGCGCGCCAAGGCCTACGTACGTGCGACGCCATATCGGCTGGAAGAGGAGAAGATGGCGGTCATCATCCAGCAAGTGGTTGGCGCAACTCACGGAAAGCGCTTCTATCCGGACTTTTCGGGAGTGGCTCGATCGCAGAATTTCTACCCTGTCGCTCCCATGACCGCCGCCGATGGAGTCACGGCTGTGGCCCTGGGACTAGGTCGGGAAGTCGTCGAAGGTGGCAAGAGCCTGGCGTTTTGTCCTCGTTATCCCCAGAACCTGATTCAGTTTTCTTCGGTCGAAGACATCCTGGCAAACTCTCAAACCGAGTTCTGGGCTCTGGAGCTGGATCACGCCGCGGGCCACCACCATAAGGCTTCCGATCTGCGCGAGGTGAGATATGGGCTCGGCGTGGCCGAGACAGACGGAACGCTGCACCGGCTTGCCTCCACTTATTCAATCGACAATCATGCCATCTATGACGGAGTCAGCAGGCCCGGCCCGCGCGTAGTCACCTTCGCCCCCATTCTCAAGTATGGAGCCTTTCCGCTGGCAAGCATCGTCGACCAGCTCACCAAGCTACTGGAAGAAGCCCTGGGACGCCCCGTTGAACTCGAATTCGCGGTCCGCTTGCCTCAGCTTCCCGACGAGATTGCCGATTTCGGATTTCTGCAAATGCGCCCGCTCGTCGTCTCGCGCGAATGGGAAGAAGTCCGCATGGAGGATGTCGAACCGGGCAGGCTGCTGTGCGAGAGTTCAAAGGTGCTCGGAAACGGCCGCATTCAGGACCTCAGGGACATTGTTGTCGTCGACTTCCAGCGCTTCGAACGCGCTCGCAGCCAGGAAGTCGCGCGCCACCTCGCCCACCTGAACGCCAAGCTCTCCGAGGCCGGAATCTCCTATCTGCTGATTGGGGTCGGCCGCTGGGGTTCCACCGATCCGTGGCTCGGAATCCCGGTTACCTGGGACCAGATCTCAGGCGCCCGCGTGATCGTCGAGACGGGATTAAGCGACCTGCGAGTGACGCCATCGCAAGGCAGTCACTTCTTCCAGAATCTCGTCGCCTTCCAGGTCGGTTATTTTACGATCAACAGCGATGCCGGGGAGGGATTTGTCGACTGGGAGTGGCTCGCCTCGCAACCCGCGCTCGAAGCACAGGGCTGTGTCCGTCATCTCCGACTGGAATCTCCCCTGCTGATAGTCATGAACGGCAAGAGCAGCCGTGGAATGATCGTCAAGCCCGAAGGCCGCTGAAACAAAAGCGTGAGTGTCATCACCCTTCACACGTGTCATCCTGAGCGCAGCGAAGGATCTGCTTTCCCCGCACACCTGAAAACAAAATCCCCGGGTGCCCCACGTCCCGCCCGCTTTTGGCTGACGTGGGGTAGTTGGTTTCGAAGTGTGCATCAGGTCAGCAATCGAAGCTGAAACAAAAGTGAGTTCCCATTTCACCTGCCCGGAACTATGATCATCGCATGACCCGCGACAATTCATCTGCTGCGCCACTGGTTACCGAGATGCTTGTCATCCCGGTTGCCGGCCATGACAGCATGCTGCTCAACCTGAGCGGCGCGCATGGTCCCTACTTCACCCGCAATATTGTGATTCTGAAAGACAATGCGGGCCGCACAGGGGTTGGCGAAGTCCCTGGCGGTGAGCGCATTCGTCAAACCCTGGAAGATTCCAAGTCGCTGGTGGTGGGGCAATCCATCGCTGCCTATAACAGCATCTTGAACGGCGTCCGGCAGCGCTTTGCCGACAGAGATGCCGGCGGACGCGGCTTGCAGACCTTCGATCTGCGCATCACCATCCATGCCGTCACCGCCATTGAAGCCGCTCTGCTCGACCTGCTGGGCCAGTTCCTGGGCGTGCCCGTGGCCGCGCTGCTCGGCCAGGGTCAGCAACGCAAGCAGGTGCTGGTGCTCGGCTATCTCTTCTACATCGGAGACCGCAAGAAGACCGGCCTGCCCTACCTCAGCGCTCCTGACGCGCCGGATGACTGGCTGCGTTTGCGTCACGAAGAAGCGCTGACGCCGCAGGCGATCGTGCGCCTGGGCGAAGCCGCGCAAGCACGCTACGGCTTTAAGGATTTCAAGTTGAAGGGCGGCGTACTCCCCGGCGCGCAGGAGATGGAGGCCGTCACCGCGCTGCACGAACGCTTTCCGGAGGCGCGCATCACCATCGATCCCAACGGTGCCTGGTCGTTGCAGGAAGCCATCAGCCTGTGCCGCGACAAACGTGATGTGCTGGCCTACGCCGAAGATCCTTGCGGCGCCGAACGCGGCTACTCCGGACGCGAGATTATGGCCGAATTCCGTCGCGCCACAGGACTGCCGACGGCTACCAATATGATCGCCACCGACTGGCGCGAGATGATGCACGCCATCCAGTTGCAGTCGGTGGATATTCCCTTGGCTGACCCGCACTTCTGGACGATGCAAGGCTCCGTCCGGGTGGCGCAGATGTGCCACGAATGGGGACTGACATGGGGCTCCCACTCGAATAATCACCTGGATATTTCCTTGGCGATGTGTACCCATGCCGCCGCCGCCGCGCCCGGCAACATCACGGCCATCGACACCCACTGGATTTGGCAGGAGCATCAGGAGCGCCTCACCAGGGAGCCGTTCAAGATCAGCAGCGGCATGCTCAACGTGCCCGAACAACCCGGCTTGGGAGTGGAACCGGACATGGCGCAAATCGAGAAGGCAAACCGGCTTTATCAAAAGATGGGGCTGGGAGGGCGCGACGACGCCATGGCAATGCAATTTCTGATACCCGGCTGGAAGTTCGATAACAAGCGCCCGTGCCTCGTGCGCTGAGAGGCGCAGTACTGGGTAGGGCGCGGCTTTAGCCGCGCCGCTCAGAGGTGTAGCTCGAACGGGGCTTTAGCCCCTGAGGAAATCACAAGTTGGGTAGTGGCTGTCATTCTGAGCGAAGCGAAGTTGAGGCGTTGAGGCGGCGTCTGAGCCGCCTGCCGAAATCCTGAGCGAGCCGGGGTCCCCGGCGACGGCCGCTTTTGCCGTTGCTGGGGTGGGGGAAGCGAAGGAACACTGAATCCCAGCACGGCGTGAGACTCAGGTGCAGCCAAAAGATTTTATAGAAGAAGCCCGGAGCGGCTTCGAGGAACCCGCAATGACTGAAGCAACTGCTACGTCCAGCGCATGGTCGGAAGTCCGTTCGGCGCTGCTGAATATCGTTGGCGAAAAGGGCTGTCTCTTTGACCCAGGCGACACCGCCGATTACTGCGTGGACTGGCGGCAGCTACGCAAGGGAAGCACGCCGGCCGTCGTCCGCCCCGCCAGCACCGAAGAGGTGGCCGCCGTGGTCCGGCTGTGCGCCGAACGCCGCATCCCCATCGTCCCGCAGGGAGGCAACACCAATATGGTGATTGGCGCCACGCCCAGCGCCGACGGCACCGAGATCGTCTTGTTGCTCTCCCGCATGAACCGCATCCGCAACCTCGACCCCGTCGACCTCACGTTGACCATCGACGCCGGAGCCACGCTTAAGGCCGCGCAGGAAGCCGCTCTCGCCGAAGGTTGCATTGTGCCGCTCACCATGGGCTCGGAGGGCTCAGCGCAGATCGGCGGCGTGCTCTCCACCAACGCCGGCGGCAACAACACGCTGCGCTTCGGCAACGCGCGCGACCTCGTTCTCGGTCTCGAGGTCGTCTTGCCCGACGGCACAATCTGGAACGGATTGCGGCGCCTGCGCAAAGACAACACCGGATACTGTCTCCGCCAGCTCTTTGTCGGAGCCGAAGGCACTCTCGGCATCATCACCGGGGCTGTGCTGAAACTGGTGCCGCGCCCGCGCGATCTGGCGCTCGCCCTCTGCGCTGTCTCCTCCACGCAAGCGGCCTTGGACCTGCTCGTGCTCTGCCGCGCCCATTTTCACGACTCCATCAACGCCTTCGAGTACATGGAAGGCCATGTCATGGAAATCATCCGCAAGCACTTTCCCGAGACGCGCTACCCTCTAGCCGAACCCGCCGCGCACTATGCCTGGGTCGAGTTGGCCGCCGCTTCGCCCGACGCCGGCCTGCGCGAAAAGCTGGAAGAACTGCTGGCCGAAGCCATGGACAAAGGCATCGTGCTCGATGCCGCGCTCGCCGGCAGCTCATCCGAGCGTGCCGCCATCTGGCAGTTGCGCGAAGAGGTCACCGACGCCCAACAGCGCGAAGGCACGTCCATCAAGAACGACGTCACCGTGCCGGTTTCCAAAACGCCGGAGTTCATCACCCGTGCCACCGCCGAGTGCGAGCGCCAGTTCCCCGGCATCCGCGTCATGGCCTACGGACACCTCGGCGACGGCAATACCCATTTCAATCTAACCGTGCCCCTCGGCGGAGATAACGCCGCTTTCAAGGAACGCACCCACGAGATTCAGGCGGTCGTCAATGAAGTGGTTCGCCAGTTCGACGGCAGCTTCTCCGCCGAACACGGCATCGGTGCCCTCAAGCCTTACATGATGGAGAAATGGCGCGGCGGCGCCGAACTGGATACCATGCGCAAAATCAAAGCAGCACTCGATCCCCTGGGAATCATGAACCCCGGCAAGCTGCTGCCGTAGGGGCGCTCCAGTGGATTGGACAGGGCTTTACGAGTTGTTTCACAACTCGGTTTTGAAGGGGCGCGGCTTCAGCCGCGCCGTCCAGAACCAACGGCAATGCGGGCTTCAGCCCCTGAGGGACCGCCCACACTTCATGAGTGTCATCCTGAGCGTAGCGAAGGATCTATGTATTACGAATCAAATGCATAGATTCTTCGCTCCCTTCGGTCGCTCAGAATGACACTTCAACAGATTATTGCGCGAACTTCAGGTTCGACAGGTGCCCCAGGTTCGCCCGCGTCGGGGTCCCCGGCGAGCGCCGCTCGCTGGGGTGATTGGGCTAACCTGGGGTAGTTCCTTCTCGGCACCTAGAATAATTAAACACACTTCATGAGTGTCATGCTGAGCGCAGCGAAGCATCCCAGGGAAACTGTCCCAACCCGCGCGGCTCCGGGCTTTTCGATAAAATCCGTCGACTGCGCCGCAGCCCCATGCCGCGCTGGGATTCAGTGTTCCTTCGCTTCGCTCAGGATTTCGGCAGGCGGCTCAGACGCCGCCTCAACGCCTCAATTTCGCTCGCTATGCTCGCACAGAATGACACCCTGAAACATTCAATGAGCCGGGTGCCCAGGTTCACGACGGGACAGCCCGCGTAGCGGGCAAAAGATGGTAGCCCCATGGCGCAAGCCTGGGGTAGGCTTCGACGTCGAAAAAACAAGCCCGCATAGCGGGCGTAAGATGGCCGGGTGCCGCTGAAGTGGCATTTCCAAAAAACCCTTCATGAGTGCCATCAACACCCTTCGAAGTGTCATGCAAGATACGCAGAATATCGGATTTATCCCGTACAATAAAAACAACTCACACTACTGGAGGAACTTCCGGCGAAGAACTGGGGAGCAGGCCCTGTTTACGCAGATAGTCATCCATCAACTCGTCTGCCACATCCCTTCCCATGCGGTCGTCGGTCCGTGCTCTCGACCTCCCCATGCGTTTCCTCGCCCACTCTTGTTTCGCCAACTCACAGGTTTGCCATTCCCGGTTGAACTGCTTCTCGTCCTTGTAGCCGCGCTGCCAAGGCCTGCGTCCGTACTCATCCCATGCGGACGCGGTTCCATCGCGGTGGCCCACGATGATCTCCCGCGAGAACGGGACCCGCCACAGGTGCGGCAATAAGAACCAGTCATCATCCATCCTTGTCCATTCCGTTGTGGATACGCGAAGCTCGGGATAGAGCCACTCCTCCTCGGCTGCGGCAATATAGCGGGCAGCGCGTCTCTTCATGACGTAGTTGATGCGCAGCACCTCGTCCTCTTCGAGTTCGCGCCCGAACTGTATGTGGCCAAGGTGCTTCGTGGCCGACTCGAAGGAGCGTGCGTTCGTGCGATGCATTGTGGGAACGGACCAGGGATTCCTCACAAACTCCAGGTGTGTGACGATAAGGCATGAGTCGAGTCCCAGGGGAAAGATGGTACGCGTCCCGACTTGCCTGAGCGCTACCTCATTGGGATACGTCCATTCACTAGGGAACACCGTCTTACAGTAGAAGGTCACAGGGTCATCAGTGACGATGAACTTCGTCGGGCTGTGCCTCGCGCGCACGATCTCCCAAACTCCCTCCATCCACATGGTGCTGAACTGGAATTGGCGCTGCATCTCAAAAAGTAAGACGGTGTGATCCAGGCTGCCCGTGCGCTTCTTTAACAAGTCGAGGCCTCGCGGAGTCCTGAATTTCTGCGCGTCCATATAAGGCGCGAGATCTCTTCCCGCACCCCAAGTCGGCTCGATGATCTGCTCGAATTCGGCGAAGTGCATGACTGCCTCGCGGCCTCGACGGTCCACTTCGCCGAAGAAGCTGCGCTCGATTTGGTCGGTGGTCCAACTTCCCAGCTTCACCGTATAGATGTCATCGCGATAAAAACACCTCTCAGGACTCCAGCGGAGCAATGCACGACGCTGGTGAGGCACTCCGTTGCAAACCACGGTTTCCGGGGTCAGGTCTAGGTAGAAGAATCGGGTCTTGCCCGGCGTCAGAAACCTCTTCTGATACCACTGCGGCACGTAGTGGTGTGCACGAGATTGCTGGCCGTTCATCTCAGGAACAAGCTCCGCGACGACTTGTGGGAACAAGTCTCACCAGTTCGGCGGGTGGCCCACTCAAGCTTCTTTCGCTTGAGTGGGGTAGTTCCTGCTCACGACGAACTGGCGTGACCCTGCGCCGGATGTTTCCGCTTGCGTTCTATCTTAAAGGTTGCCGTCGCCTTCGCCACGATTGCTCCGCTCTCGTCGCGCACTTCTCCCTCGACAAAGGCCACGGTTCTTCCCGCTCTCAACAATCGGGCTTCCGCCAGCAAAGTGCCGCGCGCGGGCTCGATAAACTGCACGTTCAGGGTTACCGTGCCCTCGCTCTTCCAATCGTCCGTGTGGCTTCGGCAGGCGATGCCGAGCGCCGCGTCCAGCAGGGTTGCCGTCACGCCTCCATGCGCAACGCCGCGCCGGTTTTTCAGCGCGTCGGTGATTTCCAGCGAAACCACCGCCCTTCCCGGAGACCATTCGACGACCGTCAAACCGAGATGCGCTGAAAACGGCGATCCAGCCAGCGGATTCATCGCGCCTGCGGCGCAATCAACGGAGGGTCCCCGGCACGCGCCGTAGTTGCGCGTGCTGGGAAGGACAGCCCGGTGATGCGCTCCAATTCTTCCGCCGTCAGACCCTCGACGGTCTCCACAACCTTCAGGCCCTGCGGGGTGATGTCAATGACCGCCAGGTCCGTATAGACGCGCGACACGCACCCGATGCCGGTCAGCGGATACGTGCAGCGTTCGACGATCTTGCTCTCGCCTTTCTTGGTGAGGAGCTCCATCATCACGAACACCTGCTTGGCGCCGATGGCCAGGTCCATGGCACCACCCACCGCCGGAATCGCGTCGGGCGCGCCGGAATGCCAGTTCGCCAGGTCTCCCGTGGCCGACACCTGGAAAGCGCCCATCACGCAGATGTCGACGTGTCCTCCGCGCATCATCGCGAACGAGTCGGCATGGTGGAAGTAGACTCCGCCCTTCAACAGCGTAACCGGCTGCTTGCCCGCGTTCATCAGGTCCGGGTCTTCCTCGCCCGGCGGCGGCGCCGGTCCCATGCCCAGCACTCCGTTTTCGCTGTGCAGAATGACTTCGCGGTCCTTGGGAAGATGATTCGCCACCAGCGTCGGCATCCCTATGCCGAGATTCACGTACGCCCCGTCCGGTATGTCCCGGGCGATGCGCGCCGCCATTTCATCGCGATTCAGTTTTTTCATCGCACTTCCTTCCCGCGTGCTCCGGCCCCTACCTTCGACTTCACCGCCACCACCCGCTGAACGAAGATGCCGGGGGTGACCACGCTCTCCGGGTCCAACTCTCCGAGTTCCACGATCTCGTCCACCTGCGCGATCGTGCAGCGCGCCGCCGTGGCCATGATGGGCCCGAAGTTTCGCGCCGTCTTGTTGTAGACCAGGTTCCCCCAGCGATCCGCCGCCCGGGCTTTGATCAATGCCACATCGGCATGGATCGGATACTCGAGCACGTAGTCGCGGCCGCTGATTTTGCGGGTCTCCTTGCCTTCAGCCAGAATCGTTCCGTATCCCGTGGGAGTAAAGAACGCGCCGATTCCAGCTCCAGCCGCCCGTATACGCTCGGCCAGATTGCCCTGCGGAACCAGTTCCAGTTCGATGCGCCCTGCGCGGTAGAGTCCGTCGAACACGTCGGAATCAACCTGGCGCGGAAAGGAGCAGATGATTTTGCGCACCAGCCCCGCCTGTAGCAGCGCCGCCAACCCGGTATAGCCGTTACCGGCATTGTTATTGACCACGGTGAGATCGCGCGCTCCGCGGGCGATCAGCGCATCGATCAGTTCGCTGGGCATTCCGGCCAGGCCGAAGCCGCCGATCATCACCGTCGAACCATCCCGCACGTCGGCCACGGCGGCCTCTACGGTTGCAACGCGCTTGTCAATCATCTGGCTGCACCTCTCATCTGGCTGCACCTCGCACTTCACGGTTGTCAACGAATGGAAAGTATATATCGTGCGCGTGATCGTTCCTCGTTGCACCGTTATCGGACGTGCCGGAGCCGTTCCTTCGCATTATCGGACGTGCCAGACACTTTTTTTCGTGTCCGAAAGGCTCAAAAAGCGCAAGTTTGGACGCTGGCAAATGACCGTCCGCCGGCTTTCGGACAAGCTTCATCGGCGTCGCTGATTTCCCCTGTTAGACCTTTATTCTCAAACGCTTCCACCTCGGTGCCTGACGACCGGCACAGCCCGAGATTCTGCTTGACAGTCGGTGCGCACAGGCAGATACTCCAGCCCAAAACCATAAGGTGAAAAACTGCCCGTGATAACGATGTGCCGCGAGTCGGGGAGTAATTCGCCGAACCGGTTTTCTCGTCGTTGTCGCTGGTAAGGGGCTGATTGGACGTTGTTTAACCCTTATGCGAAAGCTATATCCCCGCTCCAGGGCTAATTGTGACGACAGTCAAAGGAACTTCTAATGGAACGATCAATTGCATTCATTCTCAATGGCAAGCCGACGCGCATCAAGGTCGATGACGAGCGCATGCTGCTCTGGGTTTTGCGTTATGACCTCGGCCTGACGGGCGCCAAGTTCGGCTGCGGAACCGCCATTTGCGGCGCCTGCACCGTTATTGTGGACAACCAGGCCGTCAGGTCGTGTTCGGTTCCGGTCAAGGAAATCGCCGGCAAGAAAATCCTGACCATCGAGGGATTGAGCAAGGACGGACACCTCCACCCCATCCAGGAAGCCTTCGTTAACCACAACGCCTTTCAGTGTGGCTATTGCACCCCGGGCATGATTATGAGCGCCTACGCGCTTCTGCTGCAGACGCCGCGACCGGCCGCCGCCGACATCGTTCGCCATATGGATGGCAATTTGTGTCGTTGCGGGGCGCAGGTTCGGATCGTCGAGGCCATCCAGGATGCGGCCGTGGCGATGAAAGGAAGGGCGTGATGAAACAAGATGAGACGACTGTAACGGCCAACGGCGGCGTCAACCGCCGCGATTTTCTCAAGCTTGGAACCGGCTTGGTGGTGTACTTCTGGGCTGGCCCGATGGATGTCTTCGGCCAGGCTCCGCCCGCGGTTAGCACTGACTTCAACGCATACATACAGATCGGAGCTAACGGCCGCGTCACCTGCATGGTGGGCAAGATCGAGATGGGACAGGGCCTGCAGACCGCGCTCGCGCAAAACCTTGCCGAGGAGCTTGAGGTCGCTGTCGACTCTATCGACATGATCATGGGCGATACCGACCTGTGCCCGTGGGACATCGGAACTTTCGGCTCTCTGGCCAACCGGCAATTAGGGCCAGTCCTGCGTGGAGCCGCGGCCGAGGCCAGAACTGTCCTGCTTCAAATGGCCTCCGAACGCCTCCATGCTCCGGTCGAACGGCTGCAGGTGAAGGACGGCGTCGTCACCGATCCGGTGCAGGGTAAGCGCGTTTCCTACGCGGAGTTGGTTCAGGGAAAGCGCATCGAGCGCAAGGTCGGCAAGGTTGCGGTGAAATCCACAACGGACTACAAAGTGATGGGCACGTCGGCCCGGCGCAAGGATGCGATCGAGAAAGTTACCGGCAAGGCCAAATACACCGCCGACTTCGTGCTTCCGGGAATGGTATTCGCACGCATTCTCAGACCACCGGCACACGGAGCAACCCTCAAGAGCGTCGACACCAGCGCCGCCGAGAAGGTGCCCAATGTCCAGGTAGTTAAGGATGGCAACCTGATCGCCGTGATCGGCAACCGACCCGACATTGCCGACAAGGCACTAGGGCTCATCAAAGCGCAATTCGAGCCTTCACCGAACAAGTTAGACAACAAATCTATTTTCGATCACCTGGTTGCGGCCAAGGTGGAAACCAAGGTAGTGGCCGAGAAGGGGAGCCTGGCGGAAGGCGAAAAGCTTGGCGAAGTTTTCGAACAGACATACCTGCACAGCTATGGCGCGCATGCGCACATGGAAACGCACTCGACCCTGGTGAAGATCGAGGGAGGCAAGGCCACCTTGTGGGCGAGCACGCAAAGGCCTTTCGGGGTTCGCGATGCCGTGGCGCAGGCTCTGGGCTTCACCCCGCAAAACGTGCGGGTGATCACTCCCTACGTGGGCGGCGGTTTCGGCGGAAAGAACTACACACAGAATGCCGTCGAAGCGGCACGACTGGCGAAGCTGGTCGGCAAACCGCTCCAACTTGTCTGGGACCGTTCCGAAGATTTCATGTATGACCGCTTCAGGCCGGCTGGCGTGGTGAAAATCCGCTCGGCTATGACGAAGGAGGGCCAGCTTGCGTTGTGGGATTTCACGGTATATGCCGCCGGCGACTGGGGATCCCCGACCTTCTACGATGTTCCGAACAACCGGACGGTGGCGGCACCAATAGCGGAACTCGCCTGGCGCCGGGGAGACAACGCCGGCGGAGTACATCCATTCAACGTCGGCGCATGGCGGATGCCGGGCACGAATACAATTTCATTTGCCCGCGAATCGCACATGGATATCCTGGCAAGCAAAGCTGGTATCGATCCGCTCGAGTTCCGTCTAAAGCATTTAAGCGACAAACGCATGCGGGGCGTGCTCGAGGCGGCCGCAAAGCAGTTCGGCTGGCAGCCCGGGAAAACACCTAGCGGCCGGGGGGTGGGCGTCTCCTGTGGTTTGATCTACGGCACTTACGTCGCGAGCATGGCGCAGGTGGAAGTCGACAAGAACACCGGGGCCGTGCAGGTTAAGCGGGTCGTCACCGCAGTTGACCCGGGCACCGTGGTCAATCCGGAAGGCGCGCGTCAGCAGGTTGAAGGCTGCATCACCATGGGCTTGGGCTACGCGCTGAGCGAAGAAGTGCTTTTCAAGGACGGAGAGGTGCTGGCTCGCAACTTCGACAGTTACGAGATCCCACGCTTCTCGACAATGCCGAAGATGGAGGTGGTATTGGTCGACAATCGCCAGTTCCCACCCGACGGAATGGGCGAACCGCCGATCATCACCATGGGCTCGGTCATCGCAAACGCGATTCATGACGCCACCGGGGCCAGACTGCTGCAGCTCCCGATGACGCCGGATCGCGTGAAAGCGGCGCTTAAACGGAGCTGAACGGGCGGAACGCAGAGTGTGGCAATCAGCGGTCGGTGCTTGTCTTTGAGCAGCGGACCTTTTTGAGAAGCTGCCAAGGCCGCCGCTGGACCCTCATTCTCGCTGGGTTTCCTGGCTGTATCCGGCGACAGCCGCACGCGGCTGAATATCATTGCGCAATAGCAGGAATAGCAGGTCAGCGATCACTTTTGGGAGGAGAATTCAAACAATGAAGCGTATCTCGATTCTAATGTTTCTGGGTCTGTTGACATTGGGCGTGGTGAGCCTTACGGCCGCTCCGCCCGTCCTTAATGTCGGCGACGCACATGAGCTTGACACCGATTATCCAAGCCCCTTCAACGTGAATTTTGGAGAGTGGTTTGCCGCGCATCCTCTGCCCGCGGGCGAAAAGGGGCCCCGTATGGACTTGGTCTTTAAGACACCGCGTGTTGTGGTGCTGGCGATGACCATAAGAGGAAGTTTCCCCCTGCACTATCACACTAGTTCCGACGAGATTCTTGTTCCGATCAAGGGCAAATGCAAAGAGTACGTCAATGGCAAGTGGGCGTGGGTCCAACCGGGAGATATTCATTACAATCCGCGCGGAGTCGTGCACGGCCTGACGTGCGAGGAAGGTATGGAGTTTCAGTCGTTCGATATCTTTTCTCCGGCTCTGCCTCCGGGAGGCGACAGAATATTTATTGACGCCAAGGAAAGCAAAGCCAAACCCGGGGACGTCGTTGCAGACTGGGCTTTGATCGATTCCCAGTTCAAAATGGGCGCGAACATCAATGCGGATGAATGGTATGCCGGCCACGCGATACCGCCGGGCCAGACCATGAGGTTGGATCTGCCGATAGGAACGCCTCGCAACCAAATGGTCCTGGCGCAAAAGCCCGCACTGAAAGCCCATTACCATGGCTCATCGGACGAAATCATCTACGTCTATAAAGGCGTGGGCGAAGAATTAATTAAGGGAGAATGGGTAAAACTGAAAGCAGGCGAAATCCATTTCTGCCCCAGAGGTTTCATCCATGCCATCCGTCCGGTAAGTGACGATTTTAAAATCTTTGCCTTTTTCACTCCGCCTCAGGCCAACGGCGCCGACAGGATTTTTGTGGAAGAAGTACCCGCAAAATAGTCGCGCGAATGAGTGTGTTCTGAGAAAACGCTTTACAGATTGAAAGGCCGGGCGCATCCCGGCCTTTCGCCTTTTCCAGGAATCCGCGTGAGTATCCCTGTCGCCAGATAAAGATTCATCTGCAAAACTAAGTGGGACTCCTGAACAGATGTAAGTCTTCACCTGCCAAGACCTCAGGCGGACACTCGACTGCAATCGTAATCATTCGGTATTAAGGTTCCTTGGGATCGACTGATATCCCAAGGAGACCCGGTGTCAAGAATTGTTTTGTTCGTTGCGACTCTGTGCCTTTTAAGTGCCTTCGGGTGCGGCTCAAAAGCCCCGTCGGCCTCAGCAACACAAGCGAACTCTTCCTCACCCACCGGTCCGACGCCTGCCTCGGCCGGCCCCTCGTCGAGCAATAGCTCAGGCACATCGACTTCAAACTCATCGAGCAATAGTTCAGGCACATCGACTTCAGGCTCATCGAGCGGTCAATCCAGCCTTGCGATCACATCGGCCAGCTTGCCGACGGCAACGGCAGGCACAGCCTTCAGCGCGACTCTGACGGCATCCGGCGGGACTCAGCCTTACACCTGGATTCTGGCAAGCGGCCAACTACCCAGCGGCATGAACCTCTCCGCCGCCGGCGTCATTTCCGGCACCACTTCGACCACCGGCACGTTCCCCTTCACCGCGGAAGTGATCGATGCAACCGTCGCCACGGCAACCGCCAGCCTCAATCTCATCGTCGCCGCTCAGAGCACCGCTCCGGGCTACACCCGTTGGTATGCTCCCACCAGCTTTTGGAACACGCCGATTGCGGCCAATGCGGCGATTGATGCCAACTCCGCGGGCATGATTTCATACGCCATTGCTTCCTACGCAAATGGCGCCAACCTGGCCAACACGAGCGCTTGGGGCATGAGCTACGTCACCACCACTGCAACTGGCTCAAAGAACTACACCGTAGCTTGTACGCAGTATTGCACCAGCAGTTCGATTAGTTTCCCGATCCCTGCTGGGACGTTGGCAAATACTGGTTCTGACCACCATCTGGCGGTGATCAATACCACCACCAACACGGAGTTGGATATGTGGGAGGCCTCTTATAACAGCAGTAACGACACCTGGTCGGCAGGATCACTCGGCACTACATCCACCGTCGGATGGGGAGCTATGTGCGCCCTCGGACAACTCTGTAACGGTGAAGTAGCCGCTGGATTTGCGATGCTGGGCGGTGCCATTCGTCCGGAAGAAATCGCGGCGGGACTGATCCCACACGCCCTTTCGATCACAACTCCAGCCACCAAGTCCGGGTATATCGCCTGCCCGGCCACGCATACGGATGGTTCCAGCAGCAACGCCAACGCCATTCCAGAGGGCGCTCGAATTCAGCTCAACCCCTCATTCAACGTAGCCGCGCAATCGTGGTCTACATGGCAGAAAACCATCGCTTACGCGCTTCAGACCTACGGGGCTTATGTGTCCGACACCAGCGGTTCGCTGGCTCTGTACGCGGTCAATGATATGAACTCCGGAAACACAACCTGGGCCTCAGTCGGCATGTCTAACGCCGGGGAAAGCCTATCGTTCCTGCCGTGGAGTGAATTTCAGGTGATTCAGATGACACAATGCGGGAACTGACCCTGCAAGCTATGCGCAAATAAAAAGGGCCGGTTTCCCGGCCTCCTCTCTACTGCAAATCGGAATCGCTCTAGGGTTGGAGACGCTTTTAGTTGCAGGACTGGACTTGCAGCACGCGGAAGCTGCTCCAGGGCAGGTTGGACAAACTCGGAGCCTTGGTCATGCCGACCGAAGACCACGTGGTGTTGCCCTGGTTCATGTCGGTCACCGCATAGAAAGCCAGCGCGCCGCTGGTGTCGACCACGTAGGCCCCGTAGGTCTGCAACGCCTTGGCGATGGTCTTCTCCCACGCCGGCCACGATTGCCCATCGACATTGAACGCCGGATCCAGTTGCACCCGCGCGCCTTCGGGGATGGCGTTGGCGTTGCTGCTGGCACCGTCCGTGTGGGTCGCCGGGCAGGCGATGTAGCCGGATTGGGTGGCGGGCGTGGTCAGGGCGAGGGCATGGTCGATGTGTCCCTGAGCGATCTCTTCGGGGCGCACCGAACCGCCGAGCAAGGCGAAGCCGCTGGCCACAGTGCTATTGCAGTGCTGTCCCTGGGGACAGTTGGCTCCCCAGCCGGTAACGTCGGTGGTGGTACGCGTCCCGGCCGACCAGCTATCGTTGCCGGCGTCATAGGAGGCTTCCCACATGTCCAGCTCCTGATTGCCGTTGATGACCGCCAGATGATGATCGGAGCCGGTGCTGGGCTTGGCGCCCGCGGGGATGGGGAAGACGATGGTGTCGCCGGTGCAGTACATGGTGCAGGCAACGGTGTAGGACTTGGAGGTGGAGTTGGCGTAGATGTATCCCATGCCCCAGGCGTTGTCGTTGGCGAGCACGGCGTTGGAGGCATAGGCTGAGAGGGCATAGGCGATCATGCCCGCGGAGTTGGGATCAATCGCCGCACTGCCCGCAATCGGCGTATTCCAGAAACTGGTGGCAGAGTAGAACGCCGTGACGGAAGATGCTGTTCCCGCACGTGCTATTTGTGAGCTTGCGGAATTTGCAGGTCCCAGGAACCACGAAATCAGCAACAGAACAAAAACCAAACATCCCAGAGCCCACCGGCTGGGTTTTCTGAGGATGAAGCGCCTTGCCGGCGTCGTCCCATCTGCACGCGCAATGAGTTCTTCTGTGTGATACGGCATGGGTGCTGTTGTGGTCTTACGATCCGCTCCGGTGTCCTCGACAATGAGCTAAAGCCTTTCCATCAACGAAGCATCGTTTCTGGCGGCTTCAGAGCAACTGATGTCAGGACTTTGCAGCCTCGGGTGCGGAGCTTTGGCGCGGAGTCACCTTCCAGGTAAGCGCCTGTTTGCCCGTCAAATAGCGCGCCAGGCCAACAATGTAGGCGGTGTTCATAAGGCAGAATTGCAAGGGGAGAGCAAACGGTCCAGCCGCCTTTCCGGCGAACCGCAGCCGGCATCCAATTGCCGCCATCGAGTAAAAGAGAAGCTGGCACGCTAGGATTGCGCCATAGAACGGGCGCCACGCCAGCATAAAGTTCGCTGCTAAGGCCGCCAGGAGCAAGAAGGGCGCCAGCAAACGCAATAGGCGATGCGAGAAGAACGCGAACGCCGGCGCGCCCTTAAGCGGGTTCAGGTATCCAGGATTTTGGAATAGCGTTTGATAAGCTCCGGCGCCGATGCGGGCTCTCCGCTGGAACTGCCCTTCCACGCTCGGGACAATATCCTCCATCGCAATGGCCTCTGGGTCATACACCACGCGATAACCGTCAAACCGGATTTGAAGCGGAACCTGCAAGTCTTCTACAAGAGACGCCGCGCTTGGCTTGAAAAGTTCACGGCGAACCGCATAGATTGACCCGTTTGCGCCCAAAAGGCAGTTGAGGCGGTTCTCCAGCAGCTTGACTGCGGATTCGTAGCGCCAGTATAGCGATTCGCCAGAACATCCTTCGCCTCCGAAGCGCATTTCCTCTCCGCTGACCGCGCCCACCCGGGGATCGGAGAAGTGCCGCACTAATTTATGAAGGCACTCGCAATCCAAAATCGTATTGGCGTCGGTAAAGACCAGGACATCCGCCTCTGTGCGCTGCACGAGATCGCGAAGCACTTCCAGCTTCCCGCGCCGCAACGGAAATTCGAAAATACGCAGGCCGGGTATCGAAACACTGCGCGCACGTTCCGCGCTCGCATCGGTCGGAGCGTCGAGTCCAAGCAGCACTTCAAACTGGCCGGCTTGGTAGTGCAACAAAGCAGTATTCCGCAGCTTGGCTTCGATGACCTCCTGCTCATTGAACGCCGCAATGATGATAGCGACGCTCGGCAGGTGACTTGCGTCGCGGCACCGGCGACTGCGCCGCGAGAGCAGAAACCGGAGATCCCGCCCCGCCTCGGCGATCGTTGAACTGATAAATAACAGCACGGGATAGCCTGCGTAGTGATACGCCACGGCGGCTATCGATAGCCAGAAGATCCATTCAGCGCCTGACATTTTCAACGGCTCTTACCGAGTGCTTTCATCTTGGGGTCTGGTTGCAGTCATGGGACTTGATTGGGGGGAATTTTTATGAACTTGTTGCCGCGCAGAGCGGAGCAAGACAAGCGGCATCTGGCGTCGCAATGGCGACCTTCGTGGTCATGATGCGCGTTGTGTCACTTCGACTGGCTCGTTGGCGGCGTCGACGCCTTCAAACAGTTTTTGCTTTGCGAGAGTGTTCGCCGTGAGATCAAACTCCCGGATGACCTTTTCCCTGCCCCGGATAGCAAGTTCGCGGGCGAGTTCGGGCGACGTGTAGATCTTCATCAGCGCGTCGCCGAGCGCATGGGCATCACTATGCGGCACAAGCAGTCCTGTGCGGCCGTGTTCGACGAGTTCCGGGATCCCACGGATTGAACTTGCGATGACCGGTACGCCTGACGCCATTGCCTCCATCAGGCTTACGGGGATTCCCTCGCTCATGCCGCTCGGGGTCATAATGCTTTGCAGCGTGAGTACGTCTGCCTCGGCCATGAGTTCAAGGACACGGTGGCGAGGCTGGCGGCCCAAAATTTGCACGCGCCCTTCAAGTCCCAGCTCGCGTATCTGCCGTTCGAGCAATGGACGGTCCTCGCCTCCGCCGACCAGCAGGCAACGAAGGTCCACTTCACGCCTGCACAGTTCCGCGCAAGCTTCGATAAGGTATCGCTGGCCTTTATGCTTTTCCAAGCCGGCAACGCAAAGAATTGTGAACCGCTTGTTCGCCCTGATTGCATCCCGCGGCTTGAAGAGCGAGGTATCCACGCCGCAATGGACCACGTGCATCTTCCCGGCGCACTCCGGGCCATACAGTTCGGTCAGCAGACGACGGTTGTATTGGGAAATGGTGATGAAGAACTCCGACTCGTGGATTTTCTCGCCGAGCATCGTGCGATCCACGTAGATTTCATGCGAGTGCGCGGTAAAGCTGTAAGGAATCCCGGCAAGCAGGCGAATCACGTAGGCCGCGAGTGCCGGATGCGTCGCCCAGTTTGCGTGTACGTGCTCGATGCCGGCCTCTTGCATCTGTCGCGCGAAGTGGGCGGCTACCGGCACAATGTACAGCGCCCTGGCAAAGAAGCTGGGCGAGGAGGCGTTTCCCTTCAGAGCGCGCCACCAGGAACGCAGGTAGACGATGGGCGCATGCCATAACCAAAACAGTTGCGATGCCAGAACCGGCCAGGAGAAAGCGTTGCAATAGTGGGCGCGTTCCACTACTGGCGCGGCCTCGGCATGCATGATTCCCTCGTTTTCGCGAAGGATGGAAAAAACGCTCACCTCCGTCCCGAGCCGTTCAAGTTCGAGGATTTCGAACAGAATGAAGGTCTCGGTGATTTTCGGGAAGCGCGAGACTATGTATGCAATTCGCTTGCGCGGCTGTTTAACCTTCATACCAGGCGGCTCCAATTTCGCTTCGAGATGTGCGCGCCGGCTTCAACGGCACTGTCGCCGGGGACTCGGCCTGAGGGGCGTAAATTGCCGACGCCGCGCCACACAATCCCAGCAAGAGATACAAGTAACGGGTTAACGAAAGATGCAAAAAGGTGGCGGCCGCGAGGAACGCCAGAAGTCCTAGCATGAGGCTCGCCAGCGTATGCGCATACTCAGGACGGCTTCGCGCCCAATAGCGGCGGAGCACGACCATCGGCTTCACCGCTGCCCATATGACCAGCATGAATACCCCGAAGCCCGCGATGCCCGTTTCGGCCAGGATTTCAAGGTACATGCTGTGGGCGCCGGCACCGTGGGCCGGTTGAGCGTAGCCATACATCCTGCCGTACCACGGAATGTACTTGGGCGCTTGGCCATAACCCACGCCAAGCAGAGGATGATCCAGAAAGATATGGTAGTCTGCGATGATAATGGTCCTGCGCAATAGAATCGAGCGGTCGACCGCGCGCGGATTTCCAGATTCGCCGCCGCCGAGAGTTTGGATTCGACGGATGAACATCGGCTCAGTTATCGCCAGAATCAACAGTGCGGCAATAATCACCGGCAGCACGTACCGCAAGCGAAGATACCGAAACGCAATCAGCCCGGCGACGACTACAAAGACGGCGATCGCGCCGCCCCGTGAATAGGAGAGCACGACACCGGCGCTGATGGTAGCCACAGCCAGCAATGCGGGTGTTCGCTCACGCCAGCTTGAGCTTGCCCAGAACCGCAGCAGCGCAATGGGTATCAGCACAATCATGATTTGCGCGTAGTAGTTTGCATCGCCAATGGACCCCAAGGCACGCCAACTGGGGTATAAAGCCTGGAAAGCTTGGCCCTCCGGCTCGTCGCTGGACGAAGAAGTATCGTCGTAGTCTGGGGGGTAGGCAAACGGATGGCTAACCGCGAAGCCCGCGTAGTCTTTTCCGTATGTGTGGGTGACACGCTGAACCAACGAGAGAGCTCCCATCAGGACGCCGGCCAGCACCATTGCCCAAAGACAACGCCGTAGCAGCACGGGGGTTCGCACCGTGTTCAAAATCAGAAAATAAAGAACGATCCCTTGCAGCGAAAAAACACTGAGGGCGCTGAAAGATGCCGCTATGTCCCTGGAAAACTCGGCCGATGCGACTTGCACGACCAGATAGACAAGCAGGAGGCCCAGCACGCCATTGGTACGAACTGGCTCACGCCGAATGATGAGGTAGTAAAAGAGTGGAAGGCCCAGCACCAAAAAGCTTGCGACAGCGGCGATCGCCGGAACGTGATGGAAACGCACCGCGGCCGCAGCGACATTGCCCCAGACCGAGAAGACAGCACCAAGGGTAGCCAGGTCCGGTTTCCACAGAACCAGCGCAAGCACCGCCATCAGGACAAAACCAGCGATGAGCGCCTTGGAATCGACGGACGCGGCCAAGATAAAAACTCCAATGCCTAGCCCGATGACACCGAGAAAGTGGACAAGCCTCAGTCTGCGGCTGCTTTCACCAACGAGTTGATCTGTGATAGCCATGCTGCTTTAGAACCGAAGGTGTTAAGTGAGAAAGCGTCCAGTGCGCGGGAGAAGGTTCAGCGCTTCACTCGTGTGTTGGTTTCAATAGCGCTCGCAATCCGGCTAACAGCGGGTACTGCTTTGCCGAACGGAGTCGCGCCATCACTTGGCATTTGGCGGCGTGGAGGATTTTGCCGTATGCGCTTTTCCGAAACACATAGCAGTGGGCGTGGGAGCGCGTCGTCGAAGTCCACTTCAACTTCCAGGGCGTGCTCGGACCGACGGTATCGTAACCGGTGATCCCTCGGGCAATGCAATCGCGCAAAACCGCCTCTACCAGCAAATGCCCGGGTCCGACGGAGGCGTAGCGCTCGTCGTAGGCCACTTTCGGAGCATAATAACGACCGCCATACGTCAGGCCAAAGTGGCCAGCCACCGGCACTCCATCAAAGTGGAGCAGATACAGAGAAAAATATCCGAGCGCACTCGCGGATTTTGCGATTTCATCGTAGAACAACCGGGTAGCGGGCCGGGATGCAATCGCCGTCTTTTGCCGGCCTTTCCAGCCGCTCATCTCGAGTGCATAGAACTGCTGAAGCTGGTCGGAGCCGGCCGAGTCCGTGCGACACAACTCAACACGCCACTTCTCGGAGGCGCGGCGCATATGCCGCCGCAGGTTCCGGCGGAATTCACCGCTGGGAATCACTTGCAGCGCATTGGTTGCTCCACGCAGGGAAACGTACGGAGTAACATCGGTTTCCCATTGCCCTACCGGATAGTGATCGGCAGCCGCCAATGCCAGAAGCTGTTCAGCCGCGCCACCCATCGGGACATCCCTGATTTCCAGAACGTCCCAGTCATCCATTTCTTTTAGGCAATCCCACACGCAGCCAATCGCCTGCCCGTTATTGACAACCAGATCAACCCGGGACGAATGGACGTTGGATGCGCTGCGCAGCACGCGAGCGGGAAGGCCGCAAAATGTACTCTCCTCCATCAGCGGCAACACGGCACAAAGCCGCGAGCCCGTGCGAGCAGTCAGCAGCCGGAGGGCGGCGCCGGGCGCGAACGCGCGCAGATAGGCGGCAGTCCATTCAGGATGATGAAACGGCGCAAGTTCGCTTTCGGCGCATAGTTCGCGCCACTCGCTGGCAACGCTGTCGACCAGTTCCGCGCCTCCGCGCTGCACAACCGCGATCACCCTGTCCTCCAGCTCCGGAATCGGACTTTCCAAGCAGGCTGTATTCGCAAGCAGGCAGGCGTTCACTAGTCGCACTCTTTCTCTTTCAGCACACACATCGCAGGCTGTGGGAAGCGACAGACAGAGCGGCCCAGCATGGAAATATGGAAGCAGCGAGACTGCATTTCGTATCCGGCGCGATGCAGTGCCTCATCGACCGCGATCGAGCGAGGGACTTCGAGGCAGATTTGGCTGCTGCTTTGCCGGTCGCAAAGCAGCGCAGCCAACGCCTCGGCAGAATCTTGCATGCCTCGGCCGGTCAGGGTGCTCGCCTCGAATACGATTTTGGTGGTTGCATCGTGCGGGCCTGCGCCGCTCGTCTCACGGAGCCAGAAAAGGTACTCGGCTGTCTGTGACGATACCAGGTAGAGAGTTTCCTCGCCTCCCCGTACACGGTGTCGAAGCGATTGCAGTGCGCTCTGGCTGATCGCATCGTGTACCTTTAGTCGCGCCAAATCTCGCAATCCGGCGCGACGAACCTGTGCGCCCGTTGCGTCGCTCACATCCCACATACGACGGCAGACCACCTCTTCCCGCACGGCGAACACCCTGCCCAACGCGACGGCAGCCGAGCGCAGCATTGCTTCGGGCCGCAGCAATCGTGCGCCGCGATTCACTGTCTGTTTTGCCCAACGAACAATCTCCGTCGCCCGGTTGTTACGGCGCGCAATGTCTCGCACGCTTCGGCCGGCTCGCAGGAGCTGAACCCGCGGCTGCCGCGGTGAACGATAGAAGTAAACCGACCACGTTTTTCGCACGCAGTTGGCGAAGCGGTCCTTGTACGCTTCATCTCCAATCGTGAAATCGAATTCCGACAGCTTCTCTTTCTGCGCATACTTGAAGAGGTTGCGCAGCAGCACCTCCCCGGGAGAATCATCCCAGTAGTTCACGTCGAAACTCGGCACATAAAAAACAAATTTGCCCGCGCGCTGGAATCCAAAGTGATACGCGACCGCACGATCATTCAGTTCAAGCGCGCAAAAACGCAACTCGTGCGCCGGATCGAGTTCCTCTACGAGAGCTCGCATCATGGCCCGCGGCGTGGAATCGAGAAACTGGCTGCGAACACCGTTGAGCGCCTGGCGTGTGGCGTGCTGTGCGAAGAACTCGTCCAAATGCCGCTGAATCTCCTGGCGATCCTCTATGTGGCGAAACGCAAGGTTTCCTTGACGCCGAAGGCGGTTCTCACGACGCCGAAGGCTTTCCTTGCGCGCCAGCCGCTCGAACGTACCGGGCTCATCATCCCGCACCGTGGGGCACGAGTACTGAAAGACGGCCTGGAAATGCCTCCGCAACTGCAACGCCGGAGACTCCAGAGATTGCATCACCGGGGAGCCCTCGGGCAGGTTGTTGAAGACGCATTCTGTCCAGGGAAACGGCGCATCGAGCAATGCAGTGAGCGCGGTATTCAGAACATCAAGCGCGTGCTGCGGCAGGCAAAGCGGCCCATTATAGTCGGCGTAAGGCTCTCCAAGCAGGCGCACAGTGCCGTTTCGAATCGCCAGGGGAACGATGCCCACAACTGCATCACCGGCGAATATCACTGGCGTGCATAGCGTAAGCGCATGGCCATGCGTCTTCCAGAAGGCGCTCGCCCAGCCCCAGCTCTGGAATGCGCTGCCGCAGCTTTCGCTGTTCAATCGCTCCCAGGCGGGAGCAAAAGACTGCAAGCGAGAAAAGTCCGTGACCAACTCGCAACGCAGGCCACGCCATTCTTGTGACATCGATCTCTCGTTAAAGTTCATTGCGTGAAATCAAGCAACGCGCCGGGGCTTGGCGTACCGCAACAACTGCTTGAGTTTGCCGTGCGTGCCGCTGATCCTGGTGCGGAATTCGTGCATGCCAACTCGCCCGGGTATCCAGACCCGATCCAGCACCATCGGATTGGCGGAACGCCGGCATACTCC
Source organism: Candidatus Korobacteraceae bacterium (assembly GCA_050015355.1). Classification (GTDB taxonomy): domain Bacteria; phylum Acidobacteriota; class Terriglobia; order Terriglobales; family Acidobacteriaceae; genus CAWBRT01. The sequence goes on from JBEKBO010000018.1 coordinate 36,914, forward strand.
GTCCATAACACAAAATGCAAGATCGTATCCGGCGTCGGCGGCTGCCTGCATGGCGGCGGGAGTGATGTCATCGGTCTTGCCGTCCGGGTAGGCGAAACAGGGGCAATCGCAACGAATCTCGTTTTCGATCATCGCCTTGCTGGCCCGCAGCTCTTGCGCCAACCGCGCGTAGTCGACGCGCGAAACGATAACGTGTTCGACGGTATGCGAACCTATATCGAAGCCGCTTTTTCTGAGCTCCCGTACGCCGTCCCAATCCAGAAATCCAAACAGCTCCTTTGCTGCCTCGTCCAGCACCAGCGCGCACTCCGCGCGCAACTGGGCAAGATACTTCGTGCAGGCGGCGTCCGAAAGCTGTTTGCACGTCCTTTCAAGAGTGTCGGCAAACGCGAGCCGGGCGGAATGACTTTCCGGCACGACGATTTCTTCGCCTCGCGGCAGCGGCATTCTCCGCCCCGGCCAGTAATAAGAACGGCAAAACACTTCAGTGGGCCAAAGTAACCGGTTATCGCCGATGTAGCCCGTGGAAACAAAAAAGGTGGCGGGTACTCCCATTTGCTTCAGCAATGGCGCGGCGTGAACCAGATTGTTTGCATAGCCATCGTCGAACGTGACTAACACGGGTTTGCGCGGTAATTCGCGGCCGCCCCGAAACCACTCCCTGAAATCATCCATCGAAACCGGATTGAACAGGCGGACGATCTCCATCAGATGCCGCCGAAATTCGGTCACGGTCACCATGCTGGAAGAGCGTAACGGATGGTTGGCATAATCGTCTGAGATGACTCCGTGATACGCCAGCACAACCACGGAGCCGCGGAGAAGGTCTCGATTCGCGGCATTCAAGCCCGACAAGTCGGCGACCTCGAAGTACGAAGATTTGCAGATGCTGATCATTTTCCGATGTATCGTTCCAGTTCGAGCGTCTCTGCCTTTTACCCCTGCCCGTCAAGCAAGCTGGTTACGCAAAGAAGCGCCACACCAGCGGGAGCCGAATGCTTTCAGGAAAAATCTCCGGAACCCGCAACTCCTTCCGTGTGATGAGCAGAACAGCCACCAAACTCAGAAGCGCAAGGATCGCTCCCGCGTATAAGTGAGATCCTACAAGCGAGCGGACAATCAACAGCGGCGCTGCCGCAGCCACAATGAACAGGTAGAAGGCGAGAAACTTAATGTCGAAGATTTCGATGCCAACGGCGAGCCTGAGCGCCGCCTGCCTGAGAAGCGCTAGAACAACCGCCGCGATAGCGTCGGTAATCGCGGCCCCGAGCGCACCGTATCGCGGAATCAGAATCAGAGCACAAATTACAGTTATGGCGGCGGTTAAGAGATTGCAAGCCACGACATGACGCGCCTTGTTGAGCGCTTTCAACGTCACGCCGTTGAATCCCCACATCGCGTGGAAATAACTTCCGGCCGACATGATCGCGAGTATCACCGCGGCATCGGCGTAGCGCTCACCGTACAATGCGATGGTGAGCGGCCGCGCAAAAGCGAATGTCGCCACAAAAACTGGAAACGTGAGCACGGCGACCCACGTTGCGGTGCGCCAATACAGGTGTCCCAAGCCGTCCCGATCATTATTGGCAAACAGCCGCGCCGCTGCCGGCATGTACAAAATTCCCGTCATGTTCCCCACAATGTGGTTCAGGGCGGCCAAGGGTATCACAATCCGGAAGAGAGCTGCCTCCCGCAAACCGCAGTAATAGCCGATGAGCAGGGCGAGGCCTGAATCGGTCAGGACCAGCAGCAAATCCGAGGTCATCATAGGCGCCACGAACGACAGTAATTCACGGTAGGGCACATGGACCCCGTTACGGCGGAGGTCGGCCAGGAGACCTTCACGGTGTAGGAGCCGCAGTAGAATCCAGGTGTAGATCAGGATGCCAAGCACGCTAGAAGCGAGATACCCGTAGGCAAGAAACGACACACTTGCCTTTCCGGCGATCAGCAGCACCACGACGGCCAGCCTCAGTGAAGGCGCCAGAATATAGCGCCGGAAGAATATCGAGCGTGGGTTGGCCAGACTGGCGAAGACACCCATCAATACTCCGTCAAACCCTTCGAACGGCACCATGAAGATTAGAACGGAGAGCACGACGAGAGATTCTTTTTGCTGGTGGAACAGGGCCAGCAGCTTGTCGGGAAAATAGAAAAACGCCGCGATAACGACTGCGCTGGAAAGGGCTATCAAGCCGACCGATAGCAGCATCGTGCCGAACATTCTCGGGTAGTCCCGGCGCTCGTGGTAAATGGAAACGAATCGCGGGACAGCTTCCTGGAAACCAAAGCTTGACAGGACCTGCAAAAGTAGCACGACGGAAAACGCGTATGCCCACGCTGCATAATTGTCTGTCGACAGGTGGCGCACGATCAGCACTTGGGTCAGAGACGTCAGGGCGAGGGATATTACCCGGCCGGTAAGCAGCAGCCCGGAGCCGCGAATGTGGCTGCGCACGGCTGCCTTGGCTTCGGCGCTGGTGTTATCAATCGGAGTTCCGACAAAAGTTGTCATCTGTAGAAAGTGCTCGGAGAATTCAGGGTTCGGGGCAAGAAGGCGTTGGCGCCGCCTTGGCTAACGCAAGCCGACCCATATCGAGTGTTTGGGCTCAATAGGCACCGTCGCCGGTTAGAACGACCACTATCGTTTTGGCGAACAAATAAATATCCATCCACACAGACCAGTTACGGACGTAGTAGGTGTCATAGGCGATACGCTCCGCGTAAGTCGTGCGGTTGCGTCCGGACACCTGCCACAGCCCGGTAACCCCGGGAGTCATCTTCTTATACAGGGAGTAGGCCGCCTTGTACTTGGCTACTTCGGAGTCCACGATCGGTCGCGGGCCGACCAGGCTCATCTCGCCCTTGATCACGTTCCAAAGTTGCGGAAGTTCGTCCAAACTGGTTTTTCGTAACAGCTTTCCTACGCGGGTGATACGGCTGTCGTTTCGAAGCTTCTGGTTCGCGGCCCACTCGCTCCGCAGTTCAGCGTTGCTCGCCAGAGAGAGTTCAAGGATTTCCGCAGCATTCCGCACCATGGTTCGGAACTTCCAAATGTGAAAGGTCCGGCCATCGTGCCCCAACCTTTTTTGGGAGTAGAACACAGGAAATCCCGATTCCACGGCAATCAGAAGCGAGATGACTGCCATTAGCGGAAGCAAGAGGAGAGCTAACACCGTGGAGCATGCCAAATCGATGACCCGCTTGGCGATTCGCGATCCGGTATGAAGCAAATTGTTTCGGACCTGGAGCCCCAGGACTCCCATCAGGTCTTGCGTATGGGACCCGACTTTCCAGAAAAAATCGGTATCTGGAATAAGGATCAGATGAGGAAAGGCGTCGCCGGCCCGTTCAAGCACATCGATAAATTGCGATTGCGACAATTCCGGCGCGGCCACGATCGCGTGCTTCACGCCGCTGGACGCGATCCGGCTCAGGTACTCGGATTGGAGTACCGGAACCTCTTCTATCTGCCTGTCGGAAATGTAATCGGTAACCACCGCGACTGGACGCAGGCCAAGGTGCGGCTGGCTGTTTAGTCTGCGCAACACCGAGAGCGCCACCTCTCCGCCTCCGCACACAACGACCGGGCAGCCCCACCAGTCGAACCGCGACCCGATTCGTCGGACTGCGGCCCGCATCACGAGTATCACAACGGATGTACCGAGACACGCTAAGAGACAAATTAACAGTGGAACAAGTGCTGCTCCATCTAACGCGAGCATTACAGCGACAAAGAAAAAAGCACTGGTGTTGGCCAGCGATACACGCCGGATCTCATCCACCGGGCTGACGCGGACTCCCGGATATAGTTCGAAAAGCCAGTAAAGGACCAAAAAAAGTAACAACAATGGCGCAAAATCCAACCAGCGGGTTGGCGCGGCGTGTCGCCTGATTATCGTATTGCCTAAGAATGCCCACAAGGCAAGCCGCAGTGCCACGATGTCTGCGGCGAGGACGAACATCGCCGAAAGCCCAGGCCTATGGGGATTCCGAACAGAGGAGACAGCCAGGGAGGGGGCGGAAATGGATCTCTGGAGAACTTCGGGTGTCGACATTGTCTTAGCTAGAATCCTGCGCTGGTTATCGATTTCGTTTGCAGTAGGCCGGCAGAGTCTCCTGCCCAGGCGCGGGCCGCCCTGGATGGCGCGACTCAATCGCTGAATTGGGACCCGAACAGCAGGTCGGCAAAAGCACCGCCGCCAGGCCGCGCAATCAGGAACACGTGCTGTTCAAAACAACTTGGCATATAACGAGTCAGGGATGGGAAAGGTTCGGTTATTAAGTACGGCGCCGAGCACAGGCACATTCGCTTGTTCCATTTCGGCCCTGACTCGCATCGCCGTGTCGCGCCGGGTTGAATTCGCCTCCAGGATCAGCACAATCCCGTCGCTAAGGCGGCCCAGGAAGATAGCTTGGCCACGGTCTGGGACAGTGGGGCCATTGATCAGGACGTAATCGAAATGCAAACGCAGTTCGCGCAGACGGCATGCGGTGCTTTCCGATTGCGCCACTTGCGAATCAGGCATTCGGCCAGCGGTAATCAGCGTAAGATTGCTGTCACCAATCTGGCGGGCATGGCAAGTGAGGGTCGAATCGCTCGTCGCTGCCTCGCTGAAGCCGCTTTGGTTGCTTACGCCGAAAAACCTGTGCAACGACGGCGACCTCAGGTTCGAGTCGACAACGCATACGGTCCGGTTGACGCGCGCCGCCAGTGTCATTGCCGTGTACGCGCATATCTGCCCTTCTGAGGCGGCCGGTTGTACGGAGCAAAAGGTCACGACCCTGGCTTCTGCGGCATTTGCTCCCCCAACGAACAGCCGTTGGCACAGTTGATTGATTTCGGGATCAACTCCGAAGTCGCTCGTAAAGAGTTTTGGCGCTTGCCTCTCCGTTCCGTTCCGCGCGGGAAATGCCGCGGAAGAGAACAGCTTTGGTTCCCGCCCAAGATTCTGAAGCAATTCGAAATTTCGGCTCATTGTGTGTTTTCCAAAAGGATTAGAGGTTCACAGGTTGCGGAACAGCTCCATAGCGTTCTCAACCAGGAATTGCTGGCTGTTGAAGTCCGGGCACAACGTCGTTGATTGCGAAAGCGCCATGGTTCAAGCGAAAGTCCAGGTATTTGACGTCCGCGCATCCGCCCTCGACGGCTATGGCGGCGCTGTATCCTGCGGCAGATTCTAGCGAGCGTAGCAACCAAGCCTGGCCGCCGCTGAACAAGACTCGTAATTCATCGCCTGCCGACCACACTTCCAACTCGTTCAATGGTAGCGAGAGACCCTCAGCACGCCCTTTGAGGCAGGCTTCCTTGCGAGTCCAGCAATCGAAAAAGGCGTGCAAGCGCGTGGATACCGGCAGCGCGTACCATTCCGCGAGTTCCCCGCTGGTGAAAACCCGCATGGCAACGTCTGGAGTGGCGAGCCGCGCATCGATCTGTTCGATGTCGATGCCAACCTCGTGCCGTGCGACAGCATAGAGTGCCAAAGTGCCTGAGTGCGAGAGGTTGAAATGGACTCCGCACTTGTCATAGCCAATAAATGGCTTTCCATTCGCGGAGGACCGCAGCAGCAATGCGTGTGGCGCCATCCGCATATAGCTGGAGAGTATGTGCCTGAGAATGCCGCGCGCCGCAACAAACAAATTGCGGTGGCGCAGGAAACGAAATTGCCTTGCCCGTTCAACTTCATTCGGCGCAAGCGTCCTGCTCAGACCACGGAACACCGCCGGGCTCGCATCAAGCCTCGCGCGCCAGACGTGCACGTCGTCAGGCCCGAGCTTGATGCGATTCAATGCCTCCATGTTTGACCAATCATGCGGCTTTCCGCTCTTCGGAGGCCGGGAACGTTATAGGCAGACGAGTCAGGCCGCGCAGCCCCAGGTTCGAACGCCATTGCAGCGCTGCACCCGGCTCAAGTGCGAACTCACCCAGGCGCCGCAGAATCGTTTCAAGAGCCACTTTGCCTTCAATGCGCGCCAACGCCGCGCCGAAACAGAAGTGCGCGGCCCAGCCGAAGGCGAGATGCCGGTTGTCCTGGCGAGTAATGTCGAGGCGGTCGGGATCGGGAAAGCGCTCGGGATCGCGGTTGCCGGCAGCCATAACTGCGATCACCGCCTGCCGTTTTCGAATCAGTTTTCCCCCCAGTTCCACGTCGGCCGGAGCGAGTCGCCCGGTGTGCTGGCTGGGGCTCTCATAGCGCAGCAGTTCTTCGACCGCGGACGGAATGAGCGACAGATCCGCCCGGAGCTTCTGCAATTCGCCGGGGTTGCGGAGAAGGCTGAGAATCCCATTGCCAATCAGGTTAGTTGTCGTTTCCTGGCCGCCGACCATCGTGACAATGGAATTTGCAATGACCTCTTCCTCGGTCAATCGATCACCGTTAATCTCGGCCGTCATCAGGGAATGCACCAGACCTGGGCGCGGCTTGACCCGCAGTTCGCGGATAGTGGACTTGAAGTAAGAGGTCATCCCCTCCACGGCGCGTAGCACTCCCGGCACACGGCCCGGATTGTGCTGAAAGTTGCCGAGCATCTCCGCAAAAGTGGCGGACCAGTCTTTCAACTGGTTATGGTCGCTCACCGGAACGCCCAACATTTCGGCGGTGACAATCGCCGGGAGCGGCGCCGCAAGATCCGCAATCACGTCCATCTTGCCGCGAGGCAACACCCCGTCGATAAGCCTGTCGCAGATTTCCTGGATATGAGTACGGAGAACGGCAACCCTGTCAGGCCCGAAGGCGTAGGAGGCCAGAGCCCGCAAGCGCGTGTGCGCGGGCGCATCCATAAAAAGCATCTGCTTGACCATGACCGCCGCGATGGGGCTGAGCGACGCGAGGCCCATGCACTTCAGTTGCTCTGGCGTGGGAGTCCGTTCGGCGGAGAATCGATGCAACACGGTAACGACGTCTTCGTAGCGGGTAACCACCCACGCGTGCAGATAGCGGTCCCAATGTACCGGATCCTCGGTCCGGAGCCGTTGGTATAAGGGATAAGGATTGGCCAGCACTTCCGGATCCAGCAGATGATACAGGCTGAGCGGAGGAACGGTTGGCCGGCTAGCCGGCAATTGTTCGGTCGAGGAAAGCATTATGATTCAAGCTCCCGCTGTTGCGGTGGAAGTTGAGTGAACGTATTCCAAAGGATCGGTTGCAACTCGCTGCGCTCAGCTACGCCGCTTGCGAAAAAGAAGGAACTGGTTCCACAAGAATCGTTTCCGCCGTGGCAGCCAATGTCATCTGCGCCTTGGCCTCAGCGATCAGCAACTCCTCGATCACTGCCGCGAGTCCCCGCACCGTTGGCCGCTCAAACAGCGTACGGAGAGGAACCTCGACGCCGAAGGCTTCATGAATTCGCACGATTAGCTGTGTCCCGAGCAGCGAATGCCCGCCGAGCAGGAAAAAGTCATCGTCGGGAGCGACTTCAGGAACGTGCAACAGTCCCGAGACGATCTGCGCGAGAGATGCCTCGGTCGCCGAACTCGCAGCCGCCGGTTCATCACGCAACATGTTTTCCGAGGTGGCCAGCGGAAGTGCGCTGTAATCTACCTTGCCATTTGCCGTCAGAGGAAGACTGTCGAGCACGACAAAGACGGAGGGCACCATGTAGTCGGGCAATCGGTCGAGCAGGAACCCTTGTAGTTCGCCGCGAATGAGATCGCCATTGCCAACGACGTAGCCTACCAGATGCTTTTCGTCCGCGCCATCGGCGCGTGCCATCACGGCGCTTGCGGAGACTGAGGGGTGCGCATTCATCGCTGCTGCGATCTCGCCCGGTTCAATTCTGTATCCGCGAATTTTGATCTGATTATCGACTCGGCCGAGAAATGCGATCTGACCGTCCGGGAAGCGCCGTCCCAGGTCGCCCGTCCTGTACAACTTCGTGCCCGGCACGAACGGGTTGGCGACAAAGCGCTCCGCCGTAAGTTCGGGATGATTGCGATATCCACGACCAACGTTGGCACCGCCGACAAACATCTCTCCAGCGACGCCGTCCGGCACCGGTTGCAGGTTCTCATCAACGATGTAAACCTGCGCGTTGTCAATGGGTGCGCCGATCGGGGGTAAACCCGCATGACCCGGGCGCGATGGTACCGCTGTCCACGTTGCAACCACCGTACACTCGGTCGGACCGTAGTTGTTCACCAGCGTAAACGGCAATCCGGCGATCGGACGCGTATGCAGCGTATCGCCACCCGTCAGCAGCACTCGCAGTTTCGTTGCCTCTGGCCATGGCGTATCGATGATTCTTTCCGCCAGCGGCGTCGGCACAAAACCGATCGTGATGCCGTTTTCCACCAACCAGCAGCGAAGCCGTTCGGGACTGGTCAGCGTTTCAGAATCGGCCAGGTGCAGGCTTGCTCCGCTTGCCAGATAGAGCCAAGTCTCCCATACGGAGGCATCGAACCCGAGCCCCGCCAGATGGCTGGCATGATCCGCATTGGTAACCTGAAACACGCGGTTGTGCCACAAGATCAGGTTTGCCAGATTAGCATGCGTAATTTCCACGCCTTTCGGCACACCCGTCGACCCCGAGGTGTAGATCACATACGCCAGCGCGTTCGGGCGAAGCTCCACTTGCGGCGCTTGCGCTTCCCGCGTTTCAATCTCTCTCCATGCGCGATCCAGGCTCAGCACGGGGCAACACACATGGCCCGAGCACTCCGCCAAAGCAGACTCGGTCACCACAATCTTCGCCCCACAATCGCTCACCATGAACAGTAGCCGGTGGCGAGGATTTGCCGGATCCATGGGCAAGTACGCCGCTCCTGCCTTGAGCGCGGCCAGGGCCGCCACCATCAACCAAGGAGAACGCGTCATCCACAGTGCAACAACGTCTTCTGAACCTATCCCCATCGCGCGGAAATGCTGCGCCAGCTTGTTTGCTCGCGCATCCAGTTCGCGATAACTCAGCCGGCCTTGCGCGGAGACAATCGCCAAGGCGTCCGGACGCTTGGAGGCCGCGGCCGACACCATGCGGTGCGCAAACATGTCATCCGCAAGTTCGGCGTCGAACATCGCGTGAATCTCGTTGATGTTGCGGGACACAGTATCTTGCTCTTTGCTTGGCATGCTTTTCAAACCTTGGAAGTTCATCGGATCTGGTTACAGACTCGAATCGCCGTCGTAGAGAGAGGGACACCACGCTTGCGGGCTCTCAAGCGCTCTCGAAAGCTTCGGATCCCGCGCTTTGAACAGGGATGTCGAATGACGAGGCAGTGGACCGCGATGCGGTGCCATCGCGCTCATGTCCGTTCCGCTCGCGCTGATGCCCATAGTCACAAGCAGATGAATGCCTGACTTGCGGCTTTGCTCCAGCGCCGCTCGCAGCATCGCGTAGTAGACGCTGTCGTCGCGGTCGAGAGATTGAAAATCCGCCACGATCACTCGCCGGATACGGTCCTGCGGTTCACGGTTTTTCTGCAGCAGGAAAATCGCGTACGCGCGCAGCCGCCCGCCTTGGCTGAATGTGGCAATCCAAATTCTTTTTTCACGCAGCACGAAGTGAAACCGCCATTCCAGGTCCGCCCGCGTCCGCCATGCCAGGAACCTCTGCGGATATTCGGCGCAAAGCTCATCCCAGAAATCATCGAAGCGCTCGTCGAAAGCCGCGCACATCTCAATGCCGGCTTCCCGGCGGGCGCGTCCTCGCAGTAGCATCCGATTCCAGGTGTCTTTGGTCGAGAGCGCCAGCGCGGCCGGGTATGATAACAAGCCGGCGGCGGGCAGGCTCTTGCGACCGAGCCAATCGGCAATAAATTCCCGATAGCTTACGATCCAGACGGCCTTTCGATCCCATGCGCCCAGGGGCACGGCTTTAACTCCAAGCTCGACGTGCGCCTTGAACCCATCATGGTTTGTCTGGTGGCCCAACACCACGTCTACGAGCTTCTGGCTCCAGTACTGATCGGCCAGCAAAAGTGCGTATCCGCGGTATTCGTTTTCCACAACGAACGAGTGGCCGTTACCGACGAGAAGCTGTTGCCCATCGAGTTGATAAAACAGAGGAAGGCTACCAATGTGCCCGACAATGCGCTCGCCGGCTTCAAGTACCCATCCTCGCGGAAAACTTTCACCCATCTGCGGGTAAGCGGGATTGTTGACCCAAAGATGACGCCATTGCTCGCAGGTCCACATCGACGGCGGAAACTCGTAGGGCGCTGTCAGTGCGGCAAGCTGTGCATAGTCTTCAAGCCTGACGCTGCGCAACTTCGGAGAGCGCCCCGGCTTAGGCCTTGCGGCGTGAGCGGTCGCTGGTGGCTGTGCGATGGCGTGGTTCATTTACGGTGTCAAGCTGAAACGTTGCTGCGCTCGATCGCAGCCATTCCGGCGCCAATCGACTTTCTGAGAGGAATTGCGGCAAGCACCGGAATGCCAAGAGCATCCTCGACTTCCAAAGGCGTGCGGAAAGACGGGTCCCAATAATCGGCGATAATTCCTGCTCCAAACGCAACCAGCAGCGCCAAAACAAGGCCCAATACAAGTCTCAGTAAAGGCGAGGTGGCAGGCAGCACGGGAACCGTGGCTGCCTCGGCGATTGCCACGTTCATAATCCGCGAGCGATCAAGCGCCTCAGACAAACGCGCGTCAGCCTGCTTGTGCAGCGATGCGAGATAAGTCTCCTCCGCGGCTTTCTGGTTCCGCGTCAGGTCTTGCTGCTGTTTTCCCAGTTCCTCCAGCCGAACGGACCGCGTGTGGTAATCGCTTACGGTACGCCCGATCTGCGCCCCGCTGGCCTGCAGGGCCGCGAGTTCCGATTGTGCTTTCGCCAGTTCGGAGGTGAGCCACGAGTGCACCGGGTCCTGGTCAGTCGTGCGCTCGGCACTCGGCGCCGCTTCAGCCGCGGCAATTGCCAGCTTGGTGTCGGCAATCTGCTTGTCCACGTCCTGCACCACGCGGTACTCGGGCTGATACTTTGTGAGCAGTTCCGAGCGCTTCAGTTGCAGCGAGTAGAGAGTTGACTTCAGGGCATCGACCGGAACCGTCGTAGTCTTGACTAGTGTAGTGATCCGGGGGCTGGCTGTTTGGAGCTGCGCTTTAAGATTGGAAATGCGCTGCTGTACCGCAGCGATCTGGCTCTTCGTGCTCTGCAACGAAGCATCGAAATCGGCGGTCTTCTGCAGTAGCGTGTTGTTTTCCACGTCCGCCGAGACCACTCCTTGCGTTTTCGTGAATTCGTTCAGGCGAGCTTCCGCCTGCTGCAGGGCAAGCCGGTTCTGCTCGACTTCCTGGCTGAAAAATTCCGTGCTGCCCGCCGGACGGTGTACTTGGACGTGCCTCTCGAGGTATAGGCCGGTCAGCGCCTTTAGCACCCGCGCAGCCTGCTGCGGATCGTTTGAGTGATAACGCAGAGTGACAATGTTGGATCTGTTCGGCGGCTCAATCTCAAGATTTTTGCGTATCACCCGGGCGGCGTTTGCAATGCGCCGGTCTTCCGGTGGTGCCGGCAGCAGCCTTGTCCAGAGCGATGTGCGGTTCGACAAACCGCTCTGCACGGCCGCTTGCCGCAGCAAATCGTCGCTTTGCATCAGGTCGATCTCGGAATCGACGTCCTGCTCCTGCATGCGCGCCATTGACTCCCGCGTGGCGGAATCGTTCGATGCCGAATCCGCGCTGATCATGGGATCGAAGCGGAGCCTTTGCACCAGTACCTTCGTTTCTGAAACGTAGTCGCCCGGCATCAGGATCATCGCGGCCACTACCGGCAGGAGCACCGCGAAAAACGTGGTCAGCATCAATCGCCGGCGGCGGAACAGTATGGCCAGCAGTATGCGTGGAGTGGACTTCGCAGCCTGCCGCCCCGGCAGCTGCAATATTACGGGTTGAAGCTCTGCTTGCATTCACAACTCCCTGATTCGCGTTATGGCTTGCTGGGAATAATGGCTGCGCCAATGCTCGGCGAGATGAAGTTCTTGATCTTTGAAGCCATGTTCTGTGGAACGTAGATCGTATCTCCCGGCTGCAGGCTGACATCTTCGTTGAGGCGTCCCGCGACCAGCATTTGCTTTACGTTCACTCGCTTGCTTTGAACGGTGCCGTCGGGCAGGCGATGGAAGACCCACACCTCGGAGTGCTTCGAGGTGTCATTCATGCCACCGGCAATTCCTATCGCTTCGATCAGCGTGGTATTGGCTCGCAGGTCATACTTGCCGGGCTTGCCGACCTGCCCGGTGGCGATAAAGTAAGGTTTATTGAAATCCTGCAACATCACCGTAATCACCGGCTTCGCCAGGATCTTGCCGTACGCGCTCTGCAATGTTTTCGTCAGTTCCGGAACCGTCAGTCCCCCTACGTGAACGTCTCCAACGCCGGTCAGGGCGGCAAAGCCATCGGGTTGGACGGTGACCTTCGTTTGATTGAATTCCGGCGTGAATTCGAAGTGAAGGTCCAGTACGTCGCCGGGGCAAAGCTGGTAGCGCGGGTTTCTTACGTCAAATCCCGGAGGCGCGCTCGCTCCACCCAATTGTTCCTTCGTTGCGCTCGCATCGGGCGCGTCTTTGCGCTGTTCCTGCGACCAGCACAGAGGAACGGCCGCCAAAATGATCACCATCATCAGTCCAAATCTGCTCTTCATTTTCCTGTACCCATGCCTCGTCTCCAGCACGCCATCGCGAGCTGGCCGCTCTCCTCTACCGAAGTGAGAAGACAATTACGATTCGCGCATCGCTCTGCCGCGGTTCTCCGTTGACTGACGATGGCTGATATTCCCACTGCCGCACGGCATCCATGGCCGCGCTCGCCAGCCCCGGATCACCAGAAATAGCTTGCACCGCTTGCACCTTTCCGGCTTCGTCGATGTGCGCATTCAACTCAACGCCGCCCGAGATCCCGCTGCTGTGCGCTTGCTGCGGGTATACCGGGTCCACCCACTTGGTCAGCTTCGCCGCAATCGTCGTCTCCGGAGCCGGAGGGTTAGCCGTTTCGTTCACGATCGGGCTTGCTGGCGTCGCTGTCGCACTGGTACCCGCCGCCGCTCCAACCGCAGACGCGGCGAAGTGACTCATTGCCGGAGTTCCGGCAAGCGCGGCACTGTGTCGCGTCGCCGGGACCTTGCTTCCGGTTGAGGCTGCCCGTCCATTCAGCAGCCTCGTAGCTTGCGAGCCTCTTTGATTGTGGTTCCCCGGTCCCGCTGCCGGCGTAACGCTAACAGATGCTGTTGTGCCCGCAGCGGAAAGGCCCTTATCTCCCGTTTCGGCCGTCAAAGCGGGCTTGACCGTTGGGGATGTTGGCGAGGCCTCTGAAACGCTCTCGGGAGCGCTAGAGTTCAACTCGGAGCGAGGCTTTTCTTTTTCGCTTGCGAAAGCCGGCTGCAGGGATGTTAGCCATTGCCTAAATGATTTTTGCGTTGCCGAAGCGAACTGCCCCACCGATTTTTGGGTTGCCGAAACAAACTGAGAAGCGAGCGTCGTAGCACTTTGGGGATTGCTTAACCAAATCAGGCCGCCGAAGACCGCCGCGGCCACGACTGCCAAACTCCACAGCCAGACGACCCGACGAAATCCAAACCGCCGTGACTGCCGCGTACGAGGCGGGACAGCCTCACGCTTCGCCCGCAAACCCCGCATCTTCTGTGCGATCTGCCCGAAAGCGTTGCGCACGCCGAGCTGGGAAGCGGCGGCTGTTCCCGAGACACCGCTAAGCGAGGCAGAAACGGCGCTGGATTCTGCAGCGTAGCCCGCTCGCTCCTCCTGCCCCGCTTTCGACTCTTCGGGGACGAGGGGCGGCGCGGTCTGCGGTTGCTGCTCAGTCCCAGCGATAACCGTGTGTTCACTCTCTGTTCTCTGCGACTCCTGCCCCACCGTGATGCGCTCCGCTTCCTCTTTTGCGAGGGCTGGAGCCGTGAGCGCGGTGCTGAACAATGCTGCAAGTGCGTCGTCGGTCGTCTCTGAAACCCCTCGCCCTTGGGCAGTTTCTTCTTGGTTTGGCAGAGAGCCGAATTCCAGATCCGCGGCGGCCTCGCGCACCATCTGGCCGTCGATCACTTTCTTTCCCAACGCACAGCCGAGTGACAATGCATTGAAGCAAAGCCGGTTGATCTCGCGCGGGACGCCATGGGACTTGTCCACCAGTATGCCGAGAGCTTCAGGAGTGAAAAGAGGAGCGCCTCGATACCCTGCCCGCTTCAGTCTGTGCACAACGTACCGGATGACGTCGGCGGGAGCAAAAACGTCCAGCCGCGACACGATCGTGATCCGTTGCCGAAGCTGCTCGAGTTCGGGGAGGGCCAGTTTCCTGCCGAGTTCAGGCTGGCCGGCGAGCACGATGTGCAGGAGTTTGGCATGAGGCGTTTCAAAATTAGACAGCAGGCGCAACGTTTCGAAGACCGGAATGTCGAGATTTTGCGCCTCATCCACCACCACCAACACGCGCTGGTTGGCTCGTGCGCTCTTCAGCAGGAACTGCCTCAAACAAGCCAGTGCTGATGCATCGTTTTTGCCGCTCTCTTGCGGGATCTTGAATTCGGCGAGCAGGTTTTGTAGCAGCTCCTTTGAGTTGCATTGCGTGTCAAACACAAACGCGCTCTGAGCCGAATTCTGGAAATGCCGCAGCAGGGCGAACAGCAACGTAGTTTTGCCCATCCCCGGCTTAGCAATAACCGCGGCGAATCCCACTCCTGACTGGATCCCGTAGGCGACTGAAGCCAAAGCCTCCCGATGAGTGGCGCCCAGGTACAGAAAGTCAGGATCGGGTGTCACCCCAAACGGCTGTTCGCTCAAACCATAGAAGTTGAGAAACATTAATATCCTTCGAAATGCCTAGAAGAATTGCCAGCTCCCGTTTCTCCCACACACACCGTGCGCAGCGCCGACGTGACGCTCGACTCGACCAGTTCCAGATCGAGTCCCTCAACATTGATAGCGATTGCGCGCATGATCAGTTCAATCGATACCACAAATCGGGTTTCACCATCACGCCGGACGATCACCCCCTCCAACCCGCTGAGCGGCCCTGCCACTACGCGGACGCGACTTCCCGCGCTCAGGTAAGCAACTGGCTCGGCGCGCAACTTCTGCGACAGGCAATCACGGAGCGGCTCGACCTCATCGTCGGCCAGCGGTGCTGGCTCCCCTCTTGTGCCTACCAGGTATGCCACGCCGGGAGCGCTCAGCACGCGCACGCGCTCCGCGAGTGGAATGCGCACAAACACGTAGCCCGGAAAAAGAGGTAATTCAACCTGCGCGCGTCGCTGGTTCCATTGCCGCGTCGCCGTATAGAGTGCCAGGTATGACTCCACTCCGATTCGCTGCAAGTGTTCGGCCACGCGCTTCTCGTGACGCGCATAGGTGTAGGCGGCGTACCACCTGGGCTCAAAATAGGTTGATTGGGACAGATCGTTCTGAGATTGTATTGGCGAGAACAACTGGGGCCCGGGCATAGCTTCGCCGCCTCAACGACATTTCGTCTTTGACTTACTTACTGCTGCGCTCACTTGGAAAATCAAACGGCAAGGCAAACATCGCCCACCAGCACCTGAAATGGCACTGACAATGTCTCTGACGCAGGTAGCTCACTGCGTGATGTCCGGAGTTCATGAAAAGACGAGTTGCCTGAAAAAATATTTGGCTAACCGGCGGCTGGCAGGCTGGTAAAAACCTGCCAAAGCAATAGATAATGGCGAGACGCCTGGGGCAAGTTGTTGTAGCCTAATGCTTTAGGAAACTTGCTTTTCAGGCCAGGCACAGGTTGTCCTTGATGGCCTGCGTTTCAGAAGCCGGGGGGATTCCGCAGTGGGAGCCCCTCCACATTGATGGGGGAACATCCCCGTTTGCCTAGAGAGCACATTCAATATGAAGACCATAGTGAAGATCGACCCAGAAGACTTCCGCGTCCAGGGAGGAAGAAAAGTTAGGCTCCACAAATGGGCAACCGACATAAGAGCGCTCTACAAGTCGGAGAAGCACTACAAGGAGATGCTCACCGCGGATGTCAGGGAACTGAGCGCCCTGCAGCGTTTACTCTACGCATCCGACAGCTATTCGGTGCTCCTTATTTTTCAGGCTATGGACGCCGCCGGGAAGGACGGTGCCATCAGCCACGTCTTGACCGGCGTCAACCCACAGGGCTGCGAGGTCCATAGTTTCAAGCATCCAAGCGCGGAAGAATTGGAGCATGATTTTCTCTGGCGCACGACGTGCCGGCTGCCGGCGCGCGGACGGATTGGGGTCTTCAACCGCTCCTACTACGAGGAGGTGCTGGTCGTCCGCGTGCATCCGGAAATTTTGCACGGTGAACATATTCCGCACGAGCAAGATAGCAAAGAGACTTGGGAGGGACGATACCGTTCCATTGTGGAGTTGGA
This sequence comes from Candidatus Korobacteraceae bacterium, assembly GCA_050015355.1. Taxonomy (GTDB): domain Bacteria; phylum Acidobacteriota; class Terriglobia; order Terriglobales; family Acidobacteriaceae; genus CAWBRT01. The sequence goes on from JBEKBO010000018.1 coordinate 53,207, forward strand.
GAAACATCTCCACCGCAACGGCACCCGGGTCATCAAGTTTTTTCTTCACCTGTCCAAGGAGGAGCAGCGAAGGCGCTTTCTGGCGCGCATCGATGAACCGGACAAAAACTGGAAATTCAGCCTGGACGACATCGCCGAGCGGAAATTCTGGAATCAATACATGCGGGCCTACGAGGACTGTCTGAGCGCCACCAGCACAAGAACAGCGCCGTGGCACGTGGTTCCGGCGGACGACAAGTACAACGCACGGCTCATCATTTCGCGCATCGTCATCGACGCGCTGCAAGGTCTCAAATTGAACTATCCCAAGATGACCGGTGCGCGGCGAAGCGAACTCCAGGCAATCCGCAAGCAACTGGCGAAGTAAGAATTTGGTCAAGAGCAATGGAACAACGATCACGTTCTTTGGAGAAATTGGCAGGTCAGAAGTGCCGAAAATCAGGGCACTCTTGGAAACGGGCGGGTGGCCCATGTTTGCCTTCTGTCGGTAAACGTGAGGCAGCTCAGGACTCCACGCATTCAAGTGTGCTTTGAACACGAAATACCAGCGCTTCAGCCCGTCCGGCATGCGGAAAGAGTATCACCTTCGTCAAACCAACTCCCACATCTGCTAACTGCGGCAGATGTGGGGCACCTTCAGGGCTTGATAGGAGATCTGGGCCACCAGCCCCAAAATGGCACAGCATCGCCCCGTTTTGATTCGGTCAGTGCAGTTTGGTCTTGCAAGATCAGTCACGAACAGTACAATTCAGGCGATTCAGGACTGACAAAGATTCCTGTCGAAAGTCTCCAATAAGTTCTTCCAGGAGTGACACTTATGGCACACAAAGTGAACAAAGTGAAACTAGCCCAGCAGCAAGGGCGGATTGCCTTTGGGACTTGGGTACAGATAGGCTCACCAGAGGTTGTCGAAGCCGCTGGCTATCAGGGCTACGACTTCGTGATTATCGACATGGAACACGGGCAATTCGGATTCGATACCGTGCCATCCATGGTGAGAGCTGCAGAGGCCGCAGATGTGACCCCGGTAGTCAGGGTACCGGGTGTTGAAGAGACCATCATTCTGAAAGTTCTCGATACCGGAGCCATGGGAGTGCTAGTTCCGGGCATTTCAACCAAAGAGCAGGCGGAAAAAGCTGTCCGAGCGGCAAAATACGGACCGAGCGGTATCCGTGGGGCTTGCCCATGGACCCGAGCGACTAAATATAACGTCGAAGATTGGCCCGCGCACGTGAAGTGGAGCAATGAGGAAACGATGGCGTGGTTGCTCGTCGAGGGCAAAGAGGGTGCAGAGAACTTTGATGAAATCCTGAAGGTCCCCAATGCCGATGCGTTAATGATGGGCCCGTTTGATTTATCACAGTCTCTCGGGGTTCCTGGTCAACTGGATCATCCACTCGTGTTGGAAACTCTCAAGACGATGGTGAGCAAAGCAAAGGCCCGAGACGTATCCATGATCGCGGTAATGCTCTCTGAAATCACCACCGAACAGATACAAGCTTCTACCCGAAAGTGGAGAGACCTGGGATGCAGGCTCATGACCGTAGGGGGAGACCGAGCTCTGCTCACCACCGGATTTAAGAAATGTTTAGCGGATGCTCGTGACGCAATAGAGTTAGCCGCCAAGAAATAAGCCCCGTTCGTATGCGGCCACTTTAACACCGACTGTAAGGAGGCATTACACACATGGTTCCTTGGATGCAGGGTTACGACCCCCTCCAAAATCAGTTCTTGTCAACCTTCGCGGCAGCGTTGCCGCTACTCGTTTTGGCTTTTCTGCTGGGCATCAAGCGAATGGCGACTCACAAAGCCGTTCCAGTCTCGTGGGTATTTGCCGCCGCCGTCGGCATTTTGGTCTATAAGATGCCCGCCAAATTAGTTGGCCTGTCTACTCTTTTGGGCGTGTTGAACGGTCTGATGATTATGTACATCATCGTCGCGGCGATTCTTTTTTACAATGTGCTCGTCGAGACGAAACAATTCGATGTGATTAAGGGATCGCTGGCTTCGCTCAGTAATGACCGGAGGCTGCAAGCGATCCTGATCGCATTCGCTTTCGGCACACTGCTAGAGGCAATCGCAGGCGGCGGCACCCCGGTGGCAATTACCGCAGCAATGCTTGTGGGGATGGGTTTCGACTCGTTCTACGCCGCAAGGCTTTGCCTGCTCACCAATACCGCTCCGGTGGTTTTCGGAGCCATCGGGATCGCAGTCGTCATGCTGTCAACCGTTACGGGCCTGCCCCTGCAGGCACTCAGCGCGATGTGCGGTCGGCAAACGCCGATTCTCTCGCTTTTGATTCCGATTATTCTCGTTTGGATCATGGCTGGACGGCAGGGATTGAAGGGGGTCTGGCCGGCTGCGATCGGCGTCGGCGTCGTGTTTGCTTCCACGCAAAGCCTGGTTGCGAATTTCATCGGACCGTATCTTCCGGACGTAATCGGTTCGATCGTTACCATTCTTTTCGCCATCGGGCTGTTGAGGGTCTGGCGTCCCAAGGAGGATTGGCGTTTCCCAAAGGAAACTGGAAGTGCGGCTCTATCTGCCGGAGCGGCGCGCAAGTATTCAACGGGTGAGCTGGTCAATGCATGGTACCCGTTCCTCATCCTCGTCGCCATCGTGGGGTTGTGGGGCAGTCCGGGATTCCTGAAAATCCTGAATCACTGGACTGTGAACGTTCCCATCGCTGGGCTGGATAAAGCCGTTCTGCGTATGCCGCCGATCGTGCCCAAAGCTTCTCCGTATCCTGCAGTATTCGGTTTCAACTGGCTGTCTTCTCCCGGAACGGCGGTGCTTCTGACGGCGGTCCTCTCCGCCGTGTTCCAGCCAAAGGGACTTTTGATTGTTGGCCGGCAACTCGGGAAGACGCTTCACCAACTGCGCTATGCCATTTTTACGGGTGCCGCTGTCCTCGCATTCGCATGGGTGATGAATTACGGCGCGATGACCTCCACCTTGGCCATTGCGTTCGCACTGACGGGTAGACTATTTCCATTCTTTTCCGCATTTCTGGGCTGGTTGGGGGTTTTCCTAACTGGCAGTGATACGAGCAGCAATGCGTTGTTTGGAAATCTACAGATTGTTACCGCTCGTCAAGTCGGCATTAGCGAAGTCCTGGCAGCCGCAACGAACGGTACCGGTGGCAGCCTAGGGAAGATGATTTCGCCAATTTCTCTGGCGGTTGCCGCCTCAGCTACCGGCCTGGTTGGAAAGGAAGGCGAACTTTTCCGCTCCGTCCTCAAGTACAGTCTGATTCTAACGGCAGTCATGGGCATTATTGCGACACTTCAGGCCTACGTCTTCAAGGGTATGATTCCGGTTCCATAGCACGACGGGTCCGCGCTTCACGCGGACACCATCTGCGACCTGCTGAAGCCGCTCGGCCCGGCGCTTATGCGGCGATTTGAAGCGAGCAGTAGGGTCAGTCTGGCCGTACTTGTCCGGCGGCATCTCCTGCGCAGCCTCGACGATCATCTTCTGCCTGCCCTGTAAGGTATCGCGGACGGCCGCAGTCACCGGATTACTCTGCGCGTAGGTCAAAAGAGGAAAGGCACACAACATGATGGCGCTCATGAGCCGTTTCATAGATCCTCCTGTGCATACATAGAGCAGCACAGAGGGTTAAATGTTGGCTCAAGGCGTTCCACCCTACCCGTATCTTCCACAAGTTTAGTGCGGGACGGCAGGGGGTCCGCCGCAGTTCCTGCACCGGAGCGCGGTTGCGCTGAAGGTGGATGGGAATGTGTGCCGAAGACGGCTTGAAGACGATGGGCTCGGTGGTTTGAGTGAGCAGATACTATGCGTCAGACCAAGCCCCGTGGCTGGCTGATTGGTTTTCACGGCCCAGGCCGTTCTGCGTCGACGAGGGCCGGGAATAGTCGTTCGAAGATTGGAGCCGGGGGGATCACTGCATTTCGGCGGGGCCGAGCCAAACCGGTTTTCGAGGAAAGTTGAATTGGGTTCGTTCGCAAGAATCAAACTAATAGGTATTTAGAGGCACATCTCCGGCCATTCTTCGGAGATAAGACAAAGCTTGCAGCCATTCGGCGGGCCGATGTGCAGAAGTACATCACGCATCAACGCGAGCTGCAAGCCCGTAGACCACGCAAGACGAGAGGATTCTAACCGTGGCCAGCGTAACGGCAACAAAGATTCAAGACGCCAGCGGAAATCTAATGCCTAGCGGCACGATCACTTTTCAGCCGACGGTTACGCCTTTTCAGTCGTTTGGCTTCTGTGTAGAGGGCATTACCGCTGCAATCGCCGCTGGTGCTGTGTCAGTAAGTGTTGAACAGGGCACCTACAACATAACGATCACCAACTCGGTAACGGGTAACAGCGCCACGTTAACAAAGGTCGTGATTCCGACTACCGGACTCAATTTAGACGCATACAGCAGTTTCTAGAGGACTTTCAATGGCTTGGGCAAGCATTACCGGAACAAAGATTCAAGACGCCAGTGGCAACTTGTTGGCACACGGGGAGATCAGCTTCCAGCCGACAGACGGAAAAGGCAACCCTATTCCCGCACTGGCGGCATCAGGCGGTCTCATGATTGAGGCTTCGTCCGCCGCGATCACCACTGGTGTAATTGCTTCTGGTTATCAAGTCTCGCCATCTGGTGAATCGGCTCCGCTTAATCTGAATTACACCGTCACGATTACAGACTGCACGACCGGCGCAAGCGTGGTCTTAGTTGGTGTTACCGTCCCAGACGGCGGCATCAATTTTGACACCTTTGATCCAAGCCTACAACTGCCTACCATTCCACAGGTGCTGGTCACCCCTGTAACTTCATCAACCCCCTTGCCATCAGGTACAACGGCAACGACTAATGGGGTTGACGATAACACCGCCAAAGTGGCGACTGATGCTTTTGTGCTTGCCCAAGCGGCTTCGGCTAATCCATTAGTGGACGGAAGTGTGAGTGTGGGCACAAGCACACGATTTGCAAGAGCAGACCACGTTCACCCGATAATTTCAGCCTCGGCCCTGACCACAGGCAACCTGCCAATCGCTCAGATTCCTACTGGTGGAAGCTCTTCCACATATCTTCGGGGTGACGGCAACTGGGGGACGCCAACAGGTGCTGGGAATGTCACAGGACCAAGCAGCTCAGTGGCAGGCGACTATGCCATCTTCAGCAGCACTACAGGTGAAGTGATCGCTGATGGTGGTCAGCCCACCATGCGCAATCGCATCATCAACGGCGACATGCGGATTGACCAGAGGAACTCTGGGGGATCAGTTACTCCCACCACCACGGGCACATATTTGGTTGATAGATGGGTGTATCAATTATCGCAAGCTTCCAAGTTTACAATTGGGCAGAATTATGACGCATTGACACCACCAGTTGGGTTCACTAACTACTTGGGTTTTAGTGCCGCTGGAGCTACGGTAGGGTCTGGTGATTACTTTAGTGTAGGACAGTTTATTGAAGGGTTGAACGTTGCTGATCTGGCTTGGGGTACAGCCAATGCTCAATCAATTACGTTGTCGTTCTGGACTCGCTCTTCGCTGACAGGAACCTTTGGTGGCAGTATCCGTAACGGTGCCGCTAATCGTTCTTACCCGTTCACCTACACTATCGGAACGGCTGATACATGGACAAAGATAAGTGTGACGATTGCTGGGGACACCACAGGTACGTGGGCAACCGACAATACCTCCGGACTGGAAGTATTCTTTGGTCTTGGTGTCGGCTCAAACTTATCAGGTACAGCAGGCTCATGGGCAGCCGCTAACTGTTTGAGTGCCACTGGCGCTGTTAGTGTGGTAGCAAGCAGCGGCAATCGCTGGTACGTCACAGCCGTCCAGCTTGAAGCTGGCACCGTCGCCACTCCGTTTGAGCGCCGGTTGTATGGGTTGGAATTGGCACTGGCGCAGAGGTACTACTATCGCAGAGTATCAACAGGAACAGCCGACTATATTGGTATGCTTCAGGCGCAATCTTCATCAAGCCCATTCGGCACGGTGTTTGACTTGCCAGTAGAAATGCGTACAAGTCCGACTGTCAACATATCATCGCCAACGCATGTCTCTGCTTACAACGCCACTGGCACTTCTGGTGCGGCATTCACTGGGGCTGCCTCATGGCAGGCATCAACACGGTCCTTGGCTATTGGTGGTGGATTTACAGGTGGGTCTGGTCTTGTCGCAGGCAATGCATCAGTTATTTACTTTAATTCAGCATCAGGCTGGATAGACGCATCGGCAGAGTTATAAATCATGAGCTACACATACAGCCTCACACAAGGCACTGCAATTCTACGTTCGGACGGAGCCAACATCCCGCCCGACCCGGCCAACATCGACTACGCAGCTTATCTAGCGTGGGTGGCGGCTGGCAATACACCAACCCCGGTTGACCCCGCCGTCATAGCGGCTCAGGCTCAGGCCAAACTTGCGGCTCAGGCTCAGGCACTTTTGGACAAGAGTGATGTCACCATGCTTCGCTGCTTTGAGCACGCAGTTGCGCCACCCACAGAGTGGGTGACTTACCGGGCTGCTCTGCGACAGGTCGTAGCCGGCACGCTGTCTGCTATCCCCAGTACTCCAGCTTATCCAACAGGTACATAAGGGTTTCTGACTTCTCAGTCCATTGGTGTACGGGCTGTGGGAGAACTGCGTTCACATGATCATCGGCACTTTCAACGGCTGGGACATTATCTCGATGCCAAGCTCGCCTGCATGGAAGCAATTGGACTTTACCGCTCACGACAGCGTCGGAGTGACCCAAAGCCCATTCACCATTCAGAGCCAAACGCAGTATTGGGCAGGCGGAGATTATTGGCTGGTTAATGCGTCGTTGCCGGCGATGAGCAATACGAATGCCGATGCTTGGGTTTCGTTCCTTTTGGAGTGTCGCGGCAGGCTCAATGTATTTCAGCTCAGCGATCCGTCAAAGAAGAAACCTTCGGGACGACCAGCAGGGACACCCTTGGTCAGCGGAACCAACGCAGCCACAGCCACGGTATTGAACACTCGTGGTTGGAAGCCCCTTACGAACAGGCTCCTGTTGCCTCGTGACTATATCCAGATTGGGTGTCGGCTCTATAACGTGGTGTCCGCCCCTGTAAACAGCGATTCCAGTGGCAACGCCACGATTAATATCTGGCCCAGCTTGCGTGAACAGGTTACGGACGGAACCGCAATCATAACCGTTAATTGTACCGGGCTGTTCCGCTTGGCCAGCAATGACAGAGAGTACACGTTCCGCGAAACCAAGACAGTTGGGCTTTCGTTCAAGTGTGAAGAGGCCCGGTAATGCGCAGTCTTGATTCCAACACGGTCGCGCAAATCACCGGAAACGTGGTTCGGCCCGCATTCTTTGTCTCCATCGCTTTTGCCACCGAAACGGTTTACACATGGACGGGAGCAGGCAGTTTTGCTAACCCGTACGACGGAAACACCTATACCGGGGTTGGGAACTTCGGAACTGTTTCCAGCATTCAGGAAGGCAGTGACGTAACCGCGCAGGGTATAACGCTAAAGCTGTCCGGTATCCCCTCTGACCTGCTAGACGATTCGCTTTCCAATGTCCAGTTTGGGCAGTTGGCCAAGGTGCAACTTGGCTTTCTGAACACCAGTGGCGCCCTTGTTGGCGCTCCCATTCCTGCCTTTATAGGGCTGGTGGACCAACCCGTCATCGACATCAGCACGGAAACCGTGACGATCACCATTTCTGTGGAGAGCCGCTTTGCCGATATGCAGCGTGCTCCGGGTGGACGGCTCACCGATCAAGATCAACGCAGCCGATACCCCAATGATAGCTCGCTGAAGTGGGTCGCCTATATCCAGAACATGCATTTGGGGTGGAACTGATGAGTTTGATTCGCAAACACGGGATAGATGAAAACGGGGACGCATACGATTTTCAGGAACTCTTACATAACTTCCTCGTGGCAAACGTCAAGCAGGCATTTGCTTGGGGGAAGTGGGACTGTGCTTTGTTCGCTGCTTCTGCCATTGAGTCTTTTACCGGGGTAGATTTAGCCGCTGACTTTCGAAACAAGTACACGGACGAAGCCGGTGCAATGGCAACCATTAAGGCCGTGACGGGTGGTACATCGGTAGAGGATGCCGCTGCGTATGTTGCCAAGCAATACGGATTGGCTGAGTGGAAAACAGTCCTGTTGGCCCAGCGCGGTGACCTCGTGATTTATCAAGGCTCCGAGTGGTTGGCTGCCGGGGTTGCTCACCTCAATGGAATTGACACCCTGTTCGTAACACCGAAGGGGCTGCACAAGATTCCGCTTCGCCAGTGTAAGCGTGCTTGGAAGGTGGGGCAGTAATGGCCAAGATAATCGAAGGTGTTGGAATGATCGTTGGCCTGGGAGTTGCAGCCTTCCTTGACCCCGCACTGATACCCCTCCTTATTGCGATTGAGCCGGAAGTCCTTGGCCTCGGCGCGTCAATGATCTTGGCTGGAATCGCCGAGCAATTCGCCAGCGGCGCAACGAACAGCGTCTCCGTACGCGAAGCAGCAGGCTCGCGTCAGGTAGTTTATGGCCAAACCCGCATAAGCGGAACCGTCGTCTATTGGGCTTCCACCAACAGCAACAGCCAACTCGATCAGGTATGCGTCTGGGCTTCTCATACGCTGCAAAGCATCGACAACCTCTATCTGGATAACCGGCGAGCATATTGGGCGGGCGGCAATGGTGGAGATGCGCTTACCTATGGCGCAAGCAGTGTGCTGGATTCCAGTGACCACTATGATGACGCTGGCAACAAGTACAACTTCAAAGGCAAGGCT
>JBEKBO010000019.1:0-53623 GCA_050015355.1 Candidatus Korobacteraceae bacterium
TTTGCCGTGAGAGGAGAGTACAACAACTCGCAGTCTGCCTCTCAGATGGCACATTCCGCCAACCCCCTGCTTCTCCGCCCTGAACACGTGTAACTCCGCCAAATCGTGCGGCATACGTCGTTTTGTACTCACCCTGAAACTGCGTCGGGCAACTCCGCCGCAATTGCAGCACTCTGAACCGCAGCAAGTCACTCCTCAGTAACGGAGGCCCGATGGCGAAGTTCCGCACCAGGTACAACGTGATCAGAAGGCTTATGAGCCTGTGTCTGCTGGCCGCACTTATATCGTGTCTTTACATGTGTGGATCCGGAGGATCTCCTGGAGGGGCAAGTTCTAGTTCTACTCAGGCAGGTGACCCTGGGAATTCGGGTACTCAGACTGGCAGCACTGGAGGCAGCGCCAGTTCCACTCCTGTTCCTGATGGACCATCCGGAAGCTCTGCTGGTGGTTCAAACGGTGGAACCTCAACCACTACACCGGCTGGCTTTCCCAGCTCAGACCACGTCTTCGTCATCATGCTGGAGAATCAGGGTTTCTCCCAGGTATTTCCCTCGGGAGGCGCGACCAACTGCTCCTCCTCCGGCATGCCTTATCTCTGTAGCCTGGCTGCGGTGAACGGGGTGGCCTTGCATTTTTATGCCAACGCCCACGGCTCACTGCTGGACTATTTGTTCGCCACCTCTGGCGCCGATTGGAAAGGGAAACCGTACGACTGCAGCGGCAGCGCATGCTCCTCCGCGGGCGTGATTAAGGGAGATAACATTGTCCGCGCCCTGAATAAGGCGAGCAAAACCTGGCGCGGCTATTTTGAGGGCATGCCACAGTGTGGCTATACGGGAGGAAGTGCGGGTAACTATACCCAGCACCACAACCCGTTCAAATGGTACTCCGATGTCGCGGGCTCATTGAACCAGCAGGACAACATGTGTCCCTTCACCCAGCTTGCGGTGGATTTGAACACCAATACGCTGCCGAACTTTGGCTACATCGTTCCCAATCTCCGCGATGATGCCGAAGGAACGGGATCGCAGAGCGCCAGCGCGTTGTTGTCCGCGGCCGACAACTGGATCAAGACGAATATCAAGCCTCTACTCTCCTCGGGTCCCTTTCAGGCCGGCGGAGATGGAATCCTGATCGTCACCTTCGATGAAGCCAGGGTAAAAGGAAAATCGGGCGATAAATCCAGCGACAATTCCTGTTCTCCGTCTCAATCTTCGGGCTGTGGCGGACATGTCGCGTTCGTAATGATTGGCCCCAACGTAGTCGCAGGCTCGACTACGAGCAACACCTACCATTTCCAGGATATGCTCCACACCATGCTTCACCTTTTAGGAATCACGGACTATATGAACGGGGCTAATGGAGCGGCGGATATCGCACTATTCGGTGAGTGAGAACTCCTGCAAGTCTCTTAGAGCGATGTTAGGGTTGGTGCATCCCAAGAACGATTATTCCAGCGTGTCACCCTGAGGTTGAGCCGTTTTGCGGGCGTCTGCGGGGTCCCCGGAAAGCCAGATTTCAGGCTTTCTGGGGTGCTCTGAGCCCGCAGGCGAAATCCTGAGCGTAGCGAAGGAACTCGGCGGCGCGACGTAAGGGTCCATGTATTTGCTTTTTCCGGCTCCGAGTCACGCTCGCTGAAATGCATAGATCGTCACGTCGGTTCGCAAAAAGCGGCGAACCTCCTCACGATGACACCCGCAGCGCAGGATACCGTATCTCTGGTACTGCTCTTAGACGGTTTGCCCGGCAGGGCTGAACGCAGCGGCGTGAGCTGGCTCGTAGCCTGCCGCTGGCAGCGTGGCGAACTCCCACAAAGAATGGTCGCGCAGCAGCCGTGAAACCAGCGCGGCATGCATGGCGTGTCCGGCACGATCGGCTTCGATGCGTCCCAACAGAGGATGCCCCAGCAACGCGAGGTCGCCAATCAGGTCCAGGACCTTGTGCCGCACGAACTCGTCGGCAAAACGGAGTGGAGGATTCTTAATGCCGTCGTTGGTAAGCACGATGGCGTTTTCTTCCGCAGCGCCGCGGATCAGACCCATGTTGCGCAGCGCAGCTTCGTCGCGAAGGAACCCGAAGGTCCTGGCAGGCGCTATCTGCCGGAGGTAGCTTCCGTTGGTGAGCTCGACGGTAAACTCCTGGTTGCCGATCAGCGGATGCGGGAAGTCGATGCGGTAGTGAATTCGATAGCTATCGGCGGGATAAACGGCAATGGATTTGCCGCCGTCGCGCACCTCAACCTCGCGCCGGATGCACATGTAAACGCGTTTGCGACGCTGTCTGCGCAGGCCGGCGCTTAGAACCGCTTGCACCATCGGCAGAGCGCTGCCATCCAGGATCGGCAACTCCAGGCTATCAAGATCGACGATGGCATTGTCCAGGCCCAGTCCCAGGAAGGCCGAAAGCAGATGCTCGGTGGTCGAAATCAGCACGCCCTTTTTCATCAGGCTGGTGGCGTAGCTGACCTTGGCGACGTTTCTCCCAACGGCCTCCACGATAAAGCCATCCAGATCGACCCGCCGAAAAACAATCCCAGAACCGGCGGGGGCCGGCAGAATTCGCATTTGCACCGGCGCACCGCTGTGCAGGCCGACACCACTGAATTCAATCGCCGAACGAATTGTGTGTTCGAAGCTCACTTCTCAGGCGTAAGCAATTTGCTACGAATAGATTACAAGGAAACCAGGAATCTCGGATGTGGTAAGTTTGCAACACCCGTGGAACGGAAGACACGTAAGTGCCACTCGGCCGCTGGGCGGGGAATGCCTTTCGCGAAACCGCTCTAGCGTTTTCTCTTCTGAGTTGCCGGATCGTAGGTCACGGTTGCGTCAAACAGCGAGGCCTTCAACTGCGGATTGTATTCGACCCTGGTCAGGAAGCGCTGCGAAGCCATGTCGCCGTTCTTGCCGCGCACAATGCTGTGGGCGGTCATTATTCCCTGCTCCAAGCGATAGTTCCCGTAGGTTTCGGTTTCCTCGCTCTTCAGGTTATCGACGGGGTCGCGATAAGTGAACGACTTCTGGATGGGCAGGTAACTTGTCGGGTCCACGGCAATCGTCACCGACTCATCTTTCGCATTGACCACCGTTATCTGCTCGGTCATGCGGTTGTCGGCAATGCCGGGACCGGCGTAAAGCAGCAGGGTGTTCGGGTCCTTCAGCCATTGCCGCAATACTGTGTTCATCGAGCGGTCGCGGCTGCGCAGGTAATCCTGCATCTCTTTTTCGCCAAGCGCCGCCGTTCCTTTGTAGGTTATCTCGTATCCCTGGTCGCCGCTATGAACGCGGATAATATCGCGCTTCTTACCTATCTCCGTCCGGTCTTTGTCGGGATCCTGCCAGAAGTACCAGAACTCGACTCCAACGCCATTCGGACGGCCCTGGTAGAAGCCGTAAGCGCGCCCCTGCTCGGTGCGGCTGGTGTAATTGAGAAACGCCTGACCGCCCAGAGCGGCAATCATCTTGTCCAGCAGCGCACGCGCCTTTTGCGTGCCTGTGTCCGGCGCCGCCGCTGCGCCGGGCACCGTCTGCGCCATTGCCGGCAAACTCGCCACCCAGCCTGCGACGACCAGGACCCAGAGACTCAGGATCAGCGAAACCGGGACACGCTTCTTCAAACTGCCTCCTTGGGCCGGACACCCAGCCCCTGTCGCGCGCAGGGCCGGCGAGCACGCGGGGTAATCACGTTCAGTAGATTACTCCATAAGCTTCAGCCGGCGCACCCTACCCGACCAGCACCGCGCCACCGTTCACGTTGAAGATTTCCCCGGTGATGAAACCTGCATGCGCCGAACACAGGAAAAGTATGGGAGCGGCAATCTCCTCGGGCGAGGCAACGCGTCCGAGCGGAATTGCCCCAAACACGCGGTCGCGCATCGCCGGATCGTTCAAGGCCGGGGCGGCCATATCGGTGTTAACCCACCCGGGAGCGACGCAGTTAATGCGGATGCCATGGCTGGCCAATTCGGTCGAGAGGCCTTTCACCATGCTGATGAGAGCGCCCTTGCTGGCCGCGTAATCGCAATGGAAGGCCTCGCCGCGCTGCCCCGCCGTTGAACTCACCAGCACGATCTGTCCGTCCTGCCGGTTCGTCTTCATGGCGGCGACCGAGTGTTTGACCAGTTCGAAAACACTGTCCAGGTTGCAGGCGATGGTCGAGCGCCATTGCTCGCGGCTCATTTCGTCAACCGGGACCTCCCGCGGCGGCCAAACGCCGTGATTCACCACCAGAACATCGAGCCGGCCAAAGCGTTCTACCGCCGAGCGCACCAACTGCGCTTCGCTCTGCGCAGCGGCGTCGAGATCGGCCTGAAACGCGGCGCAACCCTCGCCGCCGCATTCGCGGACCAGTTCTTCGGCCAGCGCACGCGACCGCTGGTAGCTGAAGGCAACTTTCGCTCCGGCCTGCCTGAACAGACGGACACAGGCTGCACCGATACCGCGCGACCCGCCGGTAATCAGCGCCACTTTTCCTTGCAGATCAAGCGTGACGGACATAATGGTTGCGAATTATAAACCCGGAGCAGCCGTCTCGAAGTCGTGGTTGCCCCGTGCCATGCGCTCGTGCCATTGGCGCGCAGCCTCCACCAGAGCGGCGAAAATCGCCCGCGAGCAGGCGTCCTGATGGTAGCTGCGCTCGGGGTGCCACTGTACGCCGAGGACGAAGTGCTCGGCGGAGGCGTTCTCGACGGCCTCGATGATGCCATCCCGCGGCGAACGCGCGACGATGCGTAAGCCGTCACCCAGGCGCTCCACCGCTTGATGGTGCGATGAGTTGACCGTGAGCTTGAGTTCGGGGTCCCCGGCAAGTCTGCCTTTGACTTGCTGGGGTGACAGTTCGCCAGACGCTTCCGCAACATGGCCGGCGAGGATTTCGCCAAGCAGCGACTTCCGCTGGACAACGGCATCGTGGCTGATGACGGTTCCCGCCGGTGCGCCTTCGGGCCGCTGGTGGAGCACCGCCGACTCGATGTGCTGAACCAGCGTTCCGCTACGCCAGACGTTCAACGACTGCACGCCATAACAGACACCGAGAATCGGCTTGCGCATCGCGTGCGCGTCCTGCAACAGCAGCTCATCGAGCATGTCCCGGGCAGGATCGGACTGCGCCGTGCGCGGATCTCGCGCTTCGCCGTACTTCTCGGGGTCGATGTCGGCCGGACTGCCCGGCAACACGATGGCGGCGCACGTTTTTACCATGTGCGCGGCCCGTGCCGGCGTGGCCGAATGGGCTATGAGAAGAGGTTCCCCGCCAGCCAGGCTGATGGCATTCATATACTCCGGCAACGTGCGCGAAGACCAGGCTTGGTCGAAATAAGGAAACGGAATGGCGATGCGTGGTTGCATTGGATCGTTAACCCATGGTGCGTCTCCGCCGCGGCGGGCGGATTGGAAAATCTCAACCCTTTAGCTTCGCGCCGGAGTTGTCGTTACCGGCAGCGTCCCCGGCGGCCTCGGATCGCTGACTTCGGAGCGAGAGTAGTAAAGGTCCTCGATCGCCTTCTGCGTGATCGCCGCGAGCTGATCCATGGCGCGCGGCGAGAATTCCTTGGTGGAAATCGGCTCGCCTACCACCAGCGCCAGCGGGCGCGGCTTGATTACATAGCTGTTCATCGGCGCGGCCTCGAAGCTGCCCACAATCGCCATCGGCACAACTGGCACCCCGGCTTTGATGGCCACATAAAAGGCTCCGCCGAGAAACGGTTTTACCTTCCCATCCGCTGAGCGGCCGCCCTCGGGAAACACCAGCAGAGGCATGCCCGACTGCACGGTCCTGCTGGCGTGCATAAGGCTGCGCAACGACGAACGAGCGTTCTCGCGCTCAATTGGAATCTGTCCCGAGCGCCGTAGATGCCACCCCAAAAACGGGTACCGGAACAGCTCCTTCTTGGCCATGATGCGGAATTGAAACGGCAGCGCGTGGTACAGCACGGGGATGTCCAAGGCCGAAATGTGGTTTGCGGCGTAGACACAAGACCGCGAACCATCCAGATGCTCTGCCCCGACAATTGTCACCGGGCAACTCGCCGTCTTCAGGATCAGCCACGACCAGGCCCGCGCCAGCCCGTGCTGCCCGCGTCCACGGCCATCGAAGAGCGAACACAGCAGTGAAGCCGTGCCCAACACGATCGTGTACAGATAAATCAGCGGATCGCGAAAAAGATAGGAGCAAATTCGATCCCAGGTGCTCGGTTTGTGAATGTCTACCACGGTGTTTGGGCCGCCTTCCTACTAGAGCTTATTTCATAAATAGCTCGTTGAAGGGGCGCGGCTTTAGCGCCGTCCAGAGCCAACATGAATGCGGGCTTTAGCCCCTGAGGGGATTCGCTGTTCCCTCTAACATCGGTTAAGAAACAAGCCCTACACAAGAATAAACGATGGTGGAATTCCGCGGCCTATCAGGGCCGGACTCCCAGCGCCTGCATGGCCTCGCCCACGATATAAATCGAGCCGGTGATGACCAGCAAGGCGCGTGGGCCAAACGGCTGCGCCTCCGCCAATGCCTGCCGCACGGCCTCGGCCACGTTCGGGGCTTGCAGCAGCGGCGTGCCGCAGTCGCCGACCGCCTCTACCAGCTCCGTGGTGGTGGCCGCGCGTGGATTGCCGCCCGCCCTGGTCAGCACCACTTTTTCCGCCAGCGGAAACAGGATGCGCCCGACCTCGCGGATCGCTTTATCCCGCATGGCGCCGTAAATCATAATCAGCTTGCGTTCAACCGGACTCTCGCCGGCGGCTTCCACCCCACTACGCGCAAAAGCGGCGCATAGCGGGGACCCCGGGGCGAAGTGCTCCGACAGTCCCGCCCTCAGCGCCCACGCCCCGGCTGGATTATGCGCCACATCGATCACCATTTCCGGCCGTGAACCATCGGCTTCCGGGGGCACAATCTGGAACCGTCCGGGCCAGCGCGTAAGGCGAATGCCCTCCGCAACCTGCCGCGGAGAAATCGCCCAACCCTGCTTAACCAGTTCCTCGGCGGCGGAAATTGCCAGCGCCAGATTACGCAACTGGTGTCGCCCCATCAAGGGCGTTTCAATCTCCACTTCTTTGCCCATGATGTCCATGGCAAAGCCCGTGTGGGTCGTCTGCTGGGCGGCCACGTAGCGAGCCGCGTTCACTGCAACCGCGCCGGTTTCTTCCATCGCCCTGCCGAGTACTCCGTTGGCCTCGGGATGCTGTGGCAGCGTCACCAGCGGACGGCCCCGGCGCATGATTCCGGCTTTTTCGCCGGCGATTTCGCGAATGGTGCTGCCGAGGAACTTCTCGTGATCGAGATCGATATCGGTGATGATGCACACCAGCGGCTCCAGGATATTGGTGGCATCGAGTCTGCCGCCCATGCCGACCTCCGCCACCACGATATTTACGCGCTGCTGCGCGAAGTGCCTGAAGGCTAGCGCCGTCATCGTCTCAAAAAAGCTGGGATGCCAGGGCAGACGCCCGTTTGCGACCAGCTCTGCCGCCACCGCGTGTACGCATTCGTAGCCGGCGGCGAAGTCGGCGTCGCTGATGGCGTCGCCGTCAATACGAATTCGCTCGTTGATGCGCACCAGGTGCGGAGAGGTGTAAAGCCCCGTCCGGTATCCCGCGGTGCGCACGATGGAGGCCAGCGTAGCGGCCGTCGATCCCTTGCCGTTGGTGCCCGCGATCAGCACCGATGGAAACTTCGTGTGCGGCGAATCCAAGGCCTCGCACAGCACCCGCATGTGCTTCAGGTCGAACTTGTACGAAGCGGTTTTGTGCAGCTCGTGGCCGAGATGGTAGAGCTCTGCGACGGCGGTCTGATAGGCAAGCATTCCTCTTTTCAGTATAGACACTTGAAATTCGGAATTCACCCTCGGCGACCGCACGCCGGCTCGGTCCAGCTTACCAGCCCGTTATTACTTTTGAACCAAAGGTTTTCCGAGTTGAATAAGCTTGAAGTGCATTTTAGGCAAGCCATCTCGATAGTTATATTGCCAAATGTCGCCGGTACGAGTATCGAAAAACATGTCACCGCCACCAGACATTTGCACGCCGCTGAAGCTTCCCTGTGCCATGGCGGGTTGGGGCTGAACAAGTGGCGTGAGTGCGATCACCGCAAGGAGTAGGGCGATGATGGTGAGGATTACCTTTGTATATATGTCGATGCGCATGTGAGTGCCCCCAATCGACCGGAAGCATAACACGCAGCAAGGATTAGAGCAGCTCTCTTATTGGTGTATCCCAAAATCTCCAAGGAGATGTCATGGCGACCGGAGCGAAGCGGAGTGGAGCCACCTTTTGTTTTCGGGCAGCAGAAACATAAGGTGGCTCGACTTCGCTCGCCATGACAGCCATGACAGTCTGATATATCGGGATAAATCTATTGGTTCTGCACTCTAGGCGGTCTTGATCGGCGCCATCCAATCGAGTGCGCGAGCGATGTAGTCCTTCATCTCGCGCCGATGCACCACGGCGTCGACCATTCCATGTTCCAGCAGGAACTCGGCCCGCTGAAATCCCTCGGGCAGCTTCTGGCGGATGGTCTGCTCGATCACGCGCGGGCCGGCGAAACCGATCAGCGCGCCCGGCTCCGCGATGTTCAGGTCGCCGAGCATGGCGAACGAGGCGGTCGTTCCGCCCGTCGTTGGGTCGGTCAGCACCGAAATATAAGGAATCTTGGCGTCGTCGAGCTTGGCCAGGGCCGATGAAATCTTGGCCAGCGTCATCAGGCTCACTACGCCCTCCATCATGCGCGCGCCGCCGGAAGCGGAGACGATAATGACGGGCTTGCGCTCGTCGAGTCCGGCTTCGATGGCACGCGTGATCGCCTCGCCCACGACCGCGCCCATGCTGCCGCCGATAAACGTGTACGCCATGGCGCTAACGACCACCGGCCGACCCTTGAGTAGCCCGCGCGCGTTGATGACCGCATCGTTCAGCCCGGTATCTTTCTGCGCCTGCTTCAGGCGCGCGGCGTAGGGCTTCAGGTCGGTGAACTTCAGCGGGTCGGTCGAGACCAGGTTAGTGCTGAACTCCTCATACTTGCCGTCATCGAACAACTGTGCCAGACGCGCCTTGGCGTCGATGCGGAAATGTTTGTTGCACTTCGGGCAGACGTTGAAATTCTCCTCCAGATCCTTTTTCCAGATGATCTGGCGGCACCCCTCGCACTTCACCCACAGCCCTTCGGTCTTGACTTTCTTTTCGCCCGATGTCTCCAACGGTTGCGTAGACTGCCGCCTAAACCAGCTCATAAAGGAAAGTTCCCGGTTCTTCGTTATTCGTTGAAACCGCTCTAATACTCAATTCCCCGCTGCGCCATAATGCCCTTTTGGTAGGCGTGCTTCAGCTCGCGCATCTCGGTCACCGTATCCGCCAAATCAATAATTGTCGGATGTGCGTTGCGGCCCGTCAAGATGACATGCACCATCTCCGGTTTGCGCTTCAGCCCTTCCACCACTTTTGCGGGATCGAGCATCTTGTAGCTGATGGCGTAATTAATCTCGTCGAGGATTACAAGATCCCACTCGCCCGAAAAAATCGCCTTCTCGGCTTCCTGCCAGGCCTCCTCGACCAGGCGAATGTCTTCCGGATCAGTCTCCGCGCCGCCCACCTTCACGAAGCCGCGGCCCATTTGTTTCATCACGAAGCGATCACCAAAGGATTCGACGGCATCCAGTTCGCCGTAGTGCCACGACCCTTTGAGGAACTGAAGCATGAGCACGCGCATGCCGTTGCCGACGGCGCGCAACGCCGTGCCCATGGCCGCCGTGGTCTTGCCCTTGCCCGGGCCGGTGTTAACGATGATCAATCCGCGTCGAACGTCGCTCATTCGATTCCCATAGCACGGCGAGCGCTATTCAGGATTGTAGACCAGATTCGCGGAAGGCATATCGCGGGGCCTGGACACGCCGCGGGCGAACCGGATTTCAGTGCCCGCTGTGATACGGATGCCGGTTCAGAATCGTGAATGCCCGATACAACTGTTCCGCCAGAACCAGGCGCGCCAGCTCATGCGGCAAAGTGATGGGGCCAAAGGAAAGTTTGAAGTCAGCGGCTGTCAGTGCGGTGTGGCTCCAGCCGTCGGCCGGACCAATGGCGAAGACCAGTTCCTGCGTGCCGCCGTCCTGGTAGTCGCCGATCAGTTCGGCGATCTGCCCGCTGCGGAGCTGCTTGCCCTGCCTGTCCAGCAGCACCAGCACGGGCGGTACCCGCGAGCTTTTGCCCAGGGTTTTCAGCAGCGCTTCTTCGGAGGCGAACTCGCTGGTTTCGGCCACAATGTAGCCGCGCAGGCGCCGCACATACTCATTCGTCAGCGCCTCAATGGATGACTCTTTCGTCCTGCCAATCCAGCCAATTCGCAGTTTCACCCGTCAGCGCCCCGGTTAATGTGCGACCGCCTCCACCTGGAGTAGTTTCCTCGCTGGTGTATCCGCAGCTATCACCCGCTTTTCGGGATACACCTTCCGCGAAATCGGTCTATCGCGCCCGGCGCCGCGGCGCCGCTTTCTTGGCAGCCGACTTGGTGCCGGTGCGCTTGCCCGCCGCCGGTTTCGCGGTACGCTTGGCAGCCGTCTTTTTTGCCGCGATCTTCTTCGCCGCCTTCTTCGCGGGTGCTTTGGCCGGTACGGGGGTTTTCAACTGGCTTTCGTCAACCTGCTTAGCCGATTTCCACAGCCGCTCCAAATCGTAAAAGCCGCGCGACTTTATCGAGAAGATGTGGACCACGAAGTCCACATAGTCGAGCAGGACCCACTCCGCCTGGTCGAATCCCTCGCGATGATTCGGCTCGAGCCCTTCCCGGGAAAGACTCTCGTCCACTTCCTCGGCAATTGCCTGCACCTGCCGCGGATTGCTGCCGCTGCAGATCAGAAAATAGTCGGTGAATGCGCTGGATTCCTTGCCCAGTTGGAGTACGGTGATGTCTTCGGCCTTTTTGCTTTTGGCGGCCAGGAGGGCGATCAAAACCTGTTGCTTGATGTCGTGTTTGTTCATTAGTTTCGGTTCTGGTATCTCTACAACGCCCGTGCTCTGGCGTCAATCTCAATCGTCACGGTCAATCTCACTCCCCGGTTACCGCCGGGTTTTCGTCGTCGCCAGCTCCGGAACTTTGGCCCGGCTGCGCGGCGAATGCGGGCTCCCGGCCAGTGCAGTCTCCGGCGCATGGTGCGCGTGAGGCGAGTGTTGGGGCGTAGGTAACTGCGGATTGCCAAGCTCGCTTCGTTGCCCACTGTATAAATGCATCTTGCGAATGTAATCGGCAACCGGGTCGCAGACCAGGCGAGCCAGACTGCGGCCTCCCCGCACGGCATTGCGCACCTGCGTCGACGACTCAGGCTTATAGATTCCCCCCAGGAAGTGGATGACCGCGCCGGAAAGCACGAGCGGGCCCGAAACCTCGCGCTGCTGGAAAAGCTTGGTGATATCTTCCTTCGGCCTGATCTCCTCCGGCAGTGCCATCGCCGCCTGGGCAAGCGAGAAGCCGGGCCGGCTGGCGACAACGAACTCGCACTCGCGCAGCAAAGCCACCGGATCGTGCCACTTGGCGATGTCGTGAAAGGCATCGATGCCGATCAGAAAGTAAAGCTTGTCTCGTTTGCCCAGTCGTTGGCGGAAGCGGCGCACCGTATCGACCGAGTAGCTGGCGAGTTTGCCCTCGGCCTGCACGATCTCCGGCGCTTCCAGCAGCGAAGGCAGCAAGGTTTTCTCCCCGGCAAGGGCCAAGGCCAGCATGGCATAGCGATGATAGTAGGCGGTCAGTGGCTGCTTCTGCTTGTGGGGAGGAATATCGGCGGGCACAAAGTAGACCCGGCCGAAATCGAAGCGCTCCGCCGCGGCTCGCGCTACGGCGACGTGTCCCAGATGCACCGGATCGAAGGTACCGCCGTAGAGTGCGATGTTCATGAGTGTTCGGGCAAATACCTCGTCAAGTCTCGGCCTACAGCATACTTCATCGGTCTAACAGGCTGCGGAAAAACGCGCCGAAGCCGGGGTCCCCGACAAGCCCGCTTGTGGCTTGTTGGGGTGGGAAGCCGGGGTCCCCGACAAGCCCGCTTGTGGCTTGTTGGGGTGGGAAGCCGGGGTCCCCGACAAGCCCGCTTGTGGCTTGTTGGGGTGAGAAGCCGGGGTCCCCGGCACGCGCCGTTGTTGCGCGTGGTGGGGCAGATCAAGCGAGGCGCTACAGCAGGTATGAGCAACATGTGCAGACTGCAAGGAGTCGCGGCGTCATCGGCATGAAACCTGTTTTTCAGCAGCCTGCTATGTGAGATCATGACCGCTTTTGCCGCTTTGGAGCCGGGCTCTTCGCCGTACTCCGTCGCGACGCAGTTCCGCTTTTCGACCGGGGTGCGGCTGTCGCCGCGCTTTTTTCCTGACGCGATACATCTCTCGATCGACTCCGTGCCCGCCGCGAGGCTTTCGCCCGTGTCCGGACAGGCTCCACCTGCTGGGGTGGCACCGCGTACCCGCCAATCTCCGCCTGTCGTTTCCCGCGAGGCAGGGTGTGAGAGACGGCCTCCGAACCTTCCGCCGCGTACCCGGCGGTTTCCGGCGCGGAGCTTGCACGGCGAATCGCCTCCACACGGTTGGCCATTGCCCATTCCAGCGCATCGATGCCGCTGCCGGTTACGGCGGAGACCTCATGGAAGGACAGTTTTTTGCGTTTTGCAAAGCGCTTCAGCTTGGCGAGTTTCTCGGAGTTGGCGGCGTCGACCTTGGACGCCACAACGATCATCGGCTTCCGCTCCAGGCCCGCGCCAAAGTTCTTCAGCTCGCCCATGATGACTTCGTAGTCTTTCACCGGGTCGGGCCGTCCGCTGGCGTCGGAAACATCGATCAGATGTACCAGCAGGCGCGTGCGCTCCACATGCCTCAGGAATTGCATTCCCAGACCCGCGCCGTGGCTGGCGCCTTCAATAAGGCCGGGAATATCGGCCACCACGAAGCTGACCAGATCCGGTTCCTCGCCCAACGCCACAACCCCGAGATTCGGCTGGAGCGTGGTGAACGGATAGTCGGCGATCTTGGGCCGCGCCGCGGAGATCCGCGAAATCAAGGTGGATTTGCCGACGTTGGGATACCCCACCAAGCCTACATCGGCGAGCAGCTTCAGCTCCAGTCGCAGCACCCGCTCTTCACCCGGACGGCCGGGTTCGCACTCACGTGGGGCCTGGTGCGTCGAGGTGGCGAAACGCGCATTGCCGCGGCCTCCACGGCCGCCGCGGGCGATCACGATGCTTTCTCCCGCCACGGAAAAATCGTGCACCAGCGCGCCCGTTTCGTCGTCGTAAACGATGGTGCCGACCGGAACCTTCAGCACGATGCCTTTGCCTTCAGCTCCGGTTCTGTCCGAGCCCTCGCCATGCCGCCCGCGCTGCGCCTTGTACTCCGGATTGAAGCGGAAATGCACCAGCGTATTGTGCTTCTCGCTCGCTTCCATCAGGACATCGCCGCCGCGCCCGCCATCACCGCCCGAAGGTCCGCCGCGCGGCACAAACTTCTCGCGGCGAAAGGCCATGCAACCGTTGCCCCCTCCGCCGGAGGCCACTCGTATTTGGGCTTCGTCTACGAACATTACGACCTGTTTCCCTCTGCCTTTGCCCACCCACTCCGACCCCGGCAATCTGCCGAGGAAAGAAAAAAGCCTCGAATGACGAGGCTCCAGTGTACCGATAAGCCGAACTCGTATGCTAGACCAGATTCGTGAAAGGTGTATCCCGCGAAGCTGAAACCGCTCGAATGAGCGACGTCGCCCAGCGAGCGCCGAGACCAGAAAATCCGTGATCCACCACGACGGGGACGTGGACACCGACGCCCAGCGAGCGCCTTACGCCTTCTCTGCCGCGACCGGTTCCACGGCCACGAACTTGCCGAGGCGGCCGCGATCGGCGAACTTCACCCGCCCGTCCATCTTGGCAAACAGCGTATCGTCTTTACCGCGGCCGACGTTGAGCCCCGGTTTGATGCGCGTGCCGCGCTGCCGAACAATGATGGTGCCGCCGCTAACGACCTGCCCGCCGAAGGCTTTCACTCCAAGCCGTTGCGCGTTGGAGTCGCGTCCATTCCTTGAGCTTCCTAAACCCTTTTTATGTGCCATAACTCAACTCTCGTATGCGCGTGTGCGCGCCCGCGCGACACCGCCGAGCACTTCGGCGAGGCCGGACGGCGGGTGCGTTATTCGCTAGTTTTTTTTGCCGCCTTCTTGCGCCCGCTCTTTTTGGGAGCGGCCTTGGCCTTCGCCTTTTTCTCCGCTTTGGCCGGCAGCTCCGGAGCAGAGAACTTCTGCCCGTCGAAGCTGATTTCGGCAATGCGGACCTCTGTAAAGCCCTGCCGATGCCCGTTCAGCTTCTTGTACTGCTTCTTGCGTTTGAAGTGAAAGACCAGGATCTTGTCGGCGCGGCCCTCACCCAGCACCTCGCCGATAACCCGGGCATTTTCCGACTTCACGATCTTGCCTTCTTCGCCACTTACGGCCAGCACTTCGAAGTCGATGCCGTGCTCGCCGGCAACCGACTTCTCGATTTTCAAAACGTCTCCGGGCGAGACGCGATATTGTTTCCCCCCGGCGCGGATCACCGCGTACATAGCAATACCTCCAGTAATCTTCCGGCTCCGCGGCCAAAAGCAAGCCTGCGGAGACTCCTGAAATCCTCTATGCACTTGCACTTCCCGGAGAAGGGACCCACCTGCGGACTCCGCATGCATCCAGTCTCTTGCGGTTTCGCGAAAGGTATACCCCATGAAGCAGCCCGGACCGGGGTCCCCGGCAAACGCCGCCTTTAGCGTTTGTTAGGGTGACAATCAGCCCGGCGGTGATCGCTTCGGGATACGTCGATTCAAAAACCGCCCTTGAAGGGCCGAAACGGCCAGCTTCGGGTGCCCCAGACGGGGCTTGGCAGTACAGGCAAACCAAATAATTTTAGCCTGCCATGACGGGCAGCGTCAAACCAAAGCCGTCAGACCCGGTCGTTAGTCGCGCTTTAAACGGTATTTCGCGGGCTTAGACCCTCCCGCGTCTGCCGTAGCGCACCTTCATCAACAGCAGCGGAAGCTGAAGCACAAGCGTCAAGCCGTTGGCCAGGATCATCGGCCAGGAATGCAGGTAGACGCCATAAACAAACCACAACAACACGCCCACGCTGAAGGTGATCAACGTAGTGTAGGAAAGGCCGTCAACCGATTTCGAGCGATAGGTGTGCAACACCTGCGGCAGAAAAGCCAGCGTGGTCAGCGTGCCGGCGACGAAGCCTAAAAACGTGAACAACATCAAGATAGTTCCCAGTGTTGGTGATCGGACGTTTGGGCCAATGAACCTGATGGCCGCCCGCTAACTCAACCGGCATGCGCGCGCCTTTCAGAAGCCGTATTTTCCGAAAAAGTACAGCGTCAGGGCCCAGCCGGTGGCGATCACCGCGTAGCGCGTGTACTTGGGGTCCATCTTCAGCGCTAAGTATCCGCCCATGTATCCGCCCAGCATGGCGCCGACCAGCATGATGCCTGCCTGCGCCCAGTAGATCATTCCGGCGGCGACAAAAGCAACCATCGCAATGGTGTTGCCGATGCCCACCAGCAGCGCCTTGTAAGCGTTCATGGTATGGATGCTCTCGATGCCGATCAGCGCCAGCAGAGCCAGCGTCAGAATGCCGGCGCCGGCGCCGAAATAACCGATGTAAACCGCGATGCACATGGCCAGGCTGAGCGTCCAGATCCAGCCCCACAACGTACGCTTGCCGCCGTGGTGGCCCGTATGTCCCCGCACCCAGCGCGTAATGCGGACGCTGACCATAAACAGGATGGTCGCGCCGCCCAGCAGGTAGGGAATCAGCCGCAGAAACGTCTGTTGCGGAGTGTGCAGCAAAACCATGGCGCCCATCAGCGAGCCCACGACACCTGTGCCCACCAGCGGGACGATCGTCTGCCAGGGTTCCCTGGCGTATTCGCGGTGGTAGGCCGCGGCACTGGCGATCGCTCCCGGAATCAGCGCCAGCGTATTGGTGGCATTTGCCTGGATGGGCGGAACACCGGTTAACAGCAGGGTTGGAAAGGTGACGAAGCTGCCGCCTCCGGCGACGGAATTGATAATTCCCCCCACAATGGCGGCGGCAAACAGGATGAGAGCATTATGAAAATTCAGCAGGCCCATTTCAACGTTCAAGGAGGTATGTACTGGAACATACAGCACGAACCCGTGATAGGTCTATGCTACACGGATTTTCGGCGGGGAGGCAGTCGGGCTGAAGCTTCATTCCAGCAACAACGCCGGGAAGATGCGGCGGCTGCGAGCTTGCGGCGGTTCGCTACAGCAGCTCGGTGCCGTCATAGTCGAACTGAAAAAACCAGAAGGTTGCGAAGGGCTGATTCTCGTCCGGAGCGCCGGGATTGTAGGCGACCGGAACCAGCCACTTTGGCGGGGGCAGCCGTTTCCGCACTCCCCGTGAACGCCCGCGGTACTCTCGGCCATCGTGCGACGCGAAGCTGTACTCAATGCAGGAATCAAAACCCTCGGAGGGAGCAAAACGCCGCAGCGTATTCACCTCCGCCAGCGCTACCCTGAAGCCGCAAGCCAGCCGCTTCTCCTGGTGGAAGACGTAGAGCAGATAGATGGCAAACGTGCAGGCCAGCAGCACGGCGGACGTCCGTTGCGCAAGCGGCAGCAGGAGCGCGGAAAACAACATAAACCCGATCGCGCCGCTCAGCGTGGCCACGGTGATACCGCGCAGCCTTGGCCGCACCGTAAGGGCGCAGCGCATCATCGCAGCCTGATCGAGTTCGCCGAGAATCTGTAAGGTCGCCACTGAGCAACACCTGGGTGGGGGATGCAACGGGAATGGCGCACCAAGGCCATCCCCGCCGCTTTGCTAGCTATGAGAGGCGAAATCAGCAACTCTGGTTGTTTTTGTTAGGAATTTATGTCGGCTTTGGAGCGGTTCCCCTGACGGTATGCCAGATTCCCGAAAGAATGTCATGGCGACCGGAGCGCGGAGCGTCTGTGGCCGGAGCGGTCAGGCTGCGTACCCGAGATTCCATTCGAGAAGCAAGAAGCTGTTCGGGCGCGGAGTGGAGCCACCCTTTGTTTCTCGGCAGCAAGAACAAAAGGTGGCTCGACTTCGCTCGCCATGACAGCCCGAGTTTGTGTCGGGATATACCTACCGGAGCGGCGACCGAGGTTATCGGGCTTTGCGCTCCTCGCCCAACTTCACCGCATTCGACGGCTGCGACTTGTAGGCCGCGAGCACGCGGTCAATCATCTCGCCGGAAACGCCGAGGTAGTTCGCCGGGTCGGTAAGCTTCGCCAGAGCCGCCCGGTCGACATGCCGCGAGATTTCTGGATTCTCCGCCAGCAGATCGAGCAGCGGACGCCCCGAGGCAATTCCGGCGCGGCAGATTTCCTGGACGAGATCGTGAGCGCGCTGGCGACCGAGGTACGGTCCCAGTCCCATCATCACTGCCTCGGCAACAATCATGCCGCCGGTCAGGTCGAGATTCTTACGCATCCGTGCCGGATCAACCTGCAGGCCGGAGATCAGCGAGCGAGCATGCGCAAGCGCCCCCGAGGCTAGCAGAAATATCTCCGGAACCACGATCCATTCGATCTCCCACGGCCCGTTCGAGCGCTCGTGCTCCGCCACCATCGCGTCCAGCAGCGCGGCCACATGCTGGCGAACCACCCCTGTGCAGGCAAGAATGTAGCTGGTGGAGACGGGGTTCCGCTTCTGCGGCATGGTGCTGCTGGAGCCGCGTCCCGGAGTGAACGACTCGGAAACCTCCTGCACTTCGGTCTGCGCCATCAGGTTGACGTCGGTGGCGATTTTGCCGAGCGTGCCGGTGACGAGCCCGAGGAAGCAGCCGATTTCCGCGAAGCGGTCCCGCATGCTGTGCCAGGCGATTTCGGCTTGCCCCAAACCGAGTTCCACCATCAACACTTCCTGCACGCGCAGTCCATCTTTGCCCAGCGAGGCGAGGGTACCCGCCGCGCCTGCAAACTGGCCGACCAGGACACGCGCCCGCAGCTCCCGCAAGCGCGCGCGATGCCGCCCGAAAGTCGCGAGCAGCACTGCCATTTTGAGGCCAAAGCTGATGGGAACGGCCTGCTGCGTCTTGGTGCGCCCAGCCATTGGCGTGTCCCTGAAGCGTTCGGCGAGCGCGGCAAGCGAATCGGAAATCGCCACCAGGTCTTGCTCCACCAGGTTCAGGGCATCGCGAACCTGCATGATGGTTGCGGTATCGATGATGTCTTGCGTTGTCGTGCCCCAATGGCACCACTCACCCAGACCGCCGGAGCAAAGCCCCACCAGTTGCTGCACGACGGGAAGCACGGGATGGCCGATGGCGTCGATCTGCTTTTTCAGCCTCACCATGTCAATCTGCTCGACGAAGCAGTGACGGCGGATTTCCTCAGCCGCCTCCTGGGGAATGATTCCCAGGCGCGCCTGCACGCGGGCCAGTGCCCCCTCGATGTCGAGATAGTACTGAATGCGGCGTTCATCGCAGAAGACGGCGCGCATGGCCGGGTTGCTGAAGAGATCGCCAAAGAGAGCGGAGTCGATGATTGTGGCAGGCACGTTTATTCCTCTCTAAGTTGCGGCCGAGACCGGCGCTGACCTCGCGGCCGGGTCGGGGAGAATCAAGTCGTTAAGACGAAGACGGAAAGTCATACAGCTTCGCGGGGTTTTCGACCAGGATGCGGTGTCTGATTTCCGGGTCGGGAGCCCACATGGAGAGAATGTCCAGCAGACCGGCATCGACCGGCATTTCGCCTCGCGCGGTCGTGTGCGGCCAGTCGCTTCCCCATACCGTCCGCTCGGGGCCGGCCTCCACCAGTGCCTGCGCAAACGGAATCACGTCCTCGTAAGGAAAAGTTTTGTCTGACGCAAAATACGCGCCCGACAGCTTCACCCAGCAGTTGCCTTCGCGCACGAATGATAGCAGCGCTTGGAATCCGGGATGCGCCAGCCCGCAGTGCGCCGGCACACGGCCCATGTGGTCGATGACGACCGGCAGGGGCAGTTTCCGCAGTACCGGTATTACGTCTTCGAGCTGATGCCCCTCCACCAACACTTGCATGTGCCAGCCAAAGGGAGCGATCAACTTCGCTACGCCACCCATATCCTGAAGTGAAACCCCTCCCTTATGCCAAGCCGTAGCCCGCACGCCACGAAAGCCCGCGTCGTGCAAACGCTGCACCTCCTGCCGGGTCGTATCGGCGCCGATCACCGCAATCCCATGCCACTTGCCGCCGGATTGCGCCAGGGCATCATGGGTGCAGCGGTTGTCCACCCCGTAAAAGCTGGGCTGCACAATGACGGCCCGCCCGAGTCCGAGAGCGCTTGCCACCCGCTGGTATTCGCCTATGCTGGCTTCCACGGGCGTGTAGCTGCGTTCGGCAATCAGCGGATAAAGATCCACGGGCCCCACGATGTGCAAATGGCAATCGCACGCCAGCGGCGGCGCGGCGATGGCCGGCTTGCCTGGGTCTGGGTTGGCATGTCTGCTGACCCGCATTGCGCCTGCTTTATTTTCCATCTCGATCCTCGATTCCTTATTCTTGGCTGCACTCCGCGCGACCCGTTGGTGCGACCGCTGTGTCGCGGCACACTTTAGCGCCGATGAGCCGACCGCGCCAATACTATTCGGCGAATAATCGATATTCCAGACAGAACGATCCCTGAAGCCGCGTTGGCTGCGGCGGCTCCGACGGCGGCCAAAACGGTCGCCAGAAGCCGATTCGCTACAATAGCAATTCCCGTGGCGAGATGTTGCCGCCAGACTGGCAAGTCCAAATGCTTTCGTTTCACGAATGCAAGATGAGAGTCCGGATTTCAAAAGATACTTTGATTGCCGTCGTATTGCTTTGGATCTGCGGCACGGGCTTGCGGCTCACCATCCTGGCGGTCCCGCCCCTGCTGCCGCTGATTCGCTCCGACCTGCATCTGTCGGCAACTGCGGTCGGCCTGCTGATTAGTTTGCCGGTAGCGTTGTTCTCCCTAGCCGCTCTGCCCGGCTCGCTGTTGATCGCCCGCCTGGGGACCCTGCGGACGCTTGTTGGCGGGCTGCTGATCGTGGCTCTCGGTGCCGCACTGCGCGGCGTGAGCCCTAACACGGCAACTTTGTTCGGCGCCACCGCGATCATGGGCTGCGGTGTGGCAATCATGCAACCGTCGATGCCAGTCATTGTGCGCCAGTGGTTGCCGGCTCACGTCGGCTTTGGCACGGCGACATACTCGAACGGGCTTATGATGGGCCAGCTTCTGCCCACACTTATCACCCTCCCCCTGCTTCTGCCTTGGCTGCACGGCAACTGGCGGCTGTCTCTGGCAATGTGGTCGGTGCCGGTGGCCTTGACGGCGGTCATCGTCGTATTGCTGGCGCCGCGCCCAACCGGCACGCCCGCACAAATGAACGCCGGGAACAGCTTTTCGACTGCCCCGGCAAAGTGGTGGCCGGACTGGAGAAACAGCCTGGTCTGGCGGCTGGGAATCATGTTTGGCAGCATCAACGCGGCTTACTTCGCCGCCAACGCGTTTCTTCCCGTGTATCTGGTGGACGCCGCGCGACCGGACCTGGTGAGCAGGGCGGTGACCGCGCTGAATTTCGGGCAGCTTCCGGGCTCGTTTCTGCTGCTGATCTTCGCCGGCAGGCTGGAACGCCGGGTGTGGCCCTATATCGCCGCTGGATCGCTTGAACTAGTCAGTGTGCTCGGCCTTGTTTTCGCCGTCGGCAAGTGGACGGTCGTGTGGGCCGGCCTGTTGAGCTTCTGCAGCGGCTCGGCCCTGATTCTGGGACTGAGCCTGCCGCCGCTGCTGAGCGCGCCGGGCGACGTTGCCCGCACTTCGGCGGCCATGTTCACCGTGAGCTACGGAGGAGCGGTCATCGTCGCTCTCATCAGCGGCGCAGCATGGGATCTGGGGGGAAATCCTCGCCTGGCATTTGTACCGATTGGCCTGTGCGCCATCCTGCTGGTGGTTTCGGCGATGGTCCTGCGCCATAAGCGCGAGCTTCTTTGACGCCGGACAACGGGGCTGCGAGCTTCGCTTAGAGTTTCGAGGGAATGGCAAAGAGGGTTGGTTCCGCAAGTCCGCCGTTGGCTTGTTGGGGGTGGAAGCCGGGGTCCCCGGCGAGCCCGCTCGCTGGGGTGATTCGTCTGCACGTCAGAAAGGAAAGGCCACGCGCGCGGCGTGGCCTCGGTTTGGCTTTCGACGGATGGTCGTTGCCGCTCTATGCGGCTTTGGTAGTGATCTGGTGCGAGGTGGAAAGCGCAACATCGTAGGTCTCGACCTGGGGATCGGCCGTGCACAAGTTGCGAATCGTTTCGGTTACCTTGGGAAACTGCTCGCGCTGATAACGCTCGCCGTCCTGGCGGCTGTTCCAGAAACTTATCGCCAGCACGCGGTTCGGATCGGATTGCGAGATCAGTACGATTTCGTCCTTGAAGCCTTGCAGCTTCCTCATAATGGGCAGCACTTTGTCTTCAACCGTCTGGCAGAGCTCTTTCGCTTTGCCCGGTTTGCATGTGCATTCAACGACGCGTGTAAACATAAGCAGCTCCTTTTTTCGCTGGCTTCCCGGCAATCTTGCGCTCGCACTTGCCGGAATCGAGGGTTGGCAAAGGGGAAGGTGTTTTTTAGGTCAAGCAAACAAGCGTGCAGCCTAGCGCGAAAGCAGAGCCGCTTCAAGCACAAACCAGAGCAGCAGCCGGATCGATCAAGCAGCTTGCGTTTCGTTTCCCAGAGCACATGGATTCGCCGGCGGTATACTGGGGCGACAATATGGCTGAAGTCCTGGAACGACTCAAAATATTGATCAATTCCTCCACGCCCATCGTGGTCATGGAAACCGTGGAGGAAGTGCGTGCCGTAGCTTTCGTGCGCTCCGCCTGTGCCGAGCTTGGCCTGCCCACATTTGAATGGACGATTGCCGACGGGCTGGTCCGCTCGGGCAGCAACGCCGCTGTGGGTCTGCCCGGGGCAGCCGCATCGCTCCCTCTTGCTCAGTCCGGCCCGAGTCTGGCGGCGAGGGATGCGGCCCTGAACCGCGACTCGGAACCTAACGCTCCGGCGATCTACAACACGCGCGAACCGGTACAAGCCCTGGCTACTCTGGAAAGTATGACCCTTGATGGAGTCTTCATCCTCAAAGACTTCCATCGTCATATGGAAGATGCGGTTATCGTTCGCAGATTGCGCGACGTAGGCCAGAAGTTCTCCGCCAACCGGCGCACCGTAGTCATCACCGCCCCTGCGATCACGATTCCGCCGGAGCTGACGAGCCTGGTTGAGTACCTGGAGATTCCTCTTCCCAACCAGCAGCGCCTGCACCAGATCATCGAAGAGACCTTCGCGCGCATGTCCCAGAGCTACACGCTCAAGCGCAAGCTGGATGCGGTTGGACTGGACGCCATGGCCGGTAATCTGCTGGGCCTCACCGAGGAGGAAGCCGAGCGAGCGGTTTCGCAAGCGCTGGTGGCGCGCTACGCGCTTTCGCCCGAGGCAGTGACCGATGTTCTCGAGGCAAAGAAAGAGTTGTTGCGTCACTCCGGCATGCTTCAGTTTGTCGACGTCTCGGAGACGATGGCCAGCATCGGCGGACTGGAAAACCTCAAGCGCTGGCTGGCACAACGCCGTGGAGCTTGGGACGAAGCTGCGCGCGCCTTCGGGCTCGAGCCGCCACGCGGCATGGTCGTCCTGGGGGTGCAGGGCTGCGGCAAAAGCATGTGCGCTCGCGCCGTTGCCGGCGAATGGAAGCTGCCTCTGGTGAAGTTCGACAGCTCTGCCGTGTTCGACAAGTACATCGGCGAAACCGAAAAGCGAATCCAGAAAGTATTCCAGGTCGCCGAGAGTTTGTCCCCGTGCGTGCTATGGATCGATGAACTGGAGAAGGTTTTCGCAGGGAGCGGACCTGATTCGGCTTCGGTTGATGCCGGCGTCTCGTCGCGCATCCTGGCGGCGTTTCTCTCCTGGATGCAGGACCGAAAGGCCCCGGTGTTCGTTGCCGCCACTTGCAACAACGTAACTGCGCTCCCTCCCGAGCTCATCCGCAAGGGACGCTTCGATGAGCTGTTCTTCGTAGACCTGCCCAATCAGGCCGAGCGCAAAGCCATCCTTGCGATTCAATTGGCGCGCCGCAAACACAACCCGGCCGAGTTCGACCTGGAGCAGATAGCCAGGGCCGCCGACGGTTACTCCGGGGCCGAAATCGACGCCGCCCTGCAGTCAGCCATGTATCGCTCGTTTGCCGATAAGCAGGCTCTCGCCACGCAAAGCCTGTTGCAGGCGCTTGCGGTCACGGTGCCCTTGTCTACCACCCGGGCCGAGGAGATTGAGGCGCTGCGGGAATGGGCCAGGAGCCGGGCTGTACCTGCCTCCCTGGCGGATGCAAAGGCACAAGCGATTCCCTCGAAGTAGGTCGAAGCCGGGGATGGGAGACGGGTGGCGACGATTTCGCGGGGCGCGTTGTCGTCGCCAAACCCGAGCAGCCGGTCACTCAACCCGAAATCGCGGGGGCGGGTGCACGTCCAGCCGGCCTTTCGTCTCCTGGTGGTCCTTCATCTTGGTGATGTGGACTTCGAAGTTCATCTTCGGAAGCAGCGAGGTAAGGGTAAAGACCCGGTAGCCGTCGCCCGTGACGTCTGCCCGGCTGAACACTCCGGCCTCTGTCTCGACGACTTCTTTTTCACCGCCCAGTGCGTCGATAAACTGCTGTGCGCTCTTTGCGCTCACCGTCGACTGCGAGACTTTGGTCGCTCCGGACGTAACTGCCTCGGCGGCGTAGGAGCGAACCAGCTTGGGCCAGTATTTTTCCAGCAGCTCGGTGCTGCCGAAAATGTCAGCCCACATGACTTCGCCGTTGACGGCGACGACGACCCCGACGGCTTTCTTCTGCTTCAGGTGGCGCAGCACCGCTTCGTAATCCTGTGTAATGGGAGCTGCCACGCGGTCCACTCTCTCCTGCACGTTTTCGTCCGCCATTACCCTGGCGTAAGAGGTCGTGTCGGCCGCCGCGGGAGCCATCGGGACGCTGGCGCTCATACGGCCGGATTTTTCGCGGACCTGGGCCCATACCATTGCCTGGCTCTTGGCGGCCATCGCCGGGCGCCGGACGCTGGGCTGCGCCATCTGCGACTTCATCGAGCCGAAGTTGTTGCTGCTGCCAACCCAGCGGCCCGGTTCGACGCAGAAGACACCAAGGTCCACCGCGTCAGGCCCGGGCGGTATGATCCGGTCTGCCGCGATGACTCGATCCTGTTTGCCGCCGGTAACAATTTCTCCGGCGAGCAGAAGCAACGGGCGACCTGATTTGTTGTAAAGGGCGAGCCGATTGACTTCCGCGCCACCACCGACGGGCCGTGTCGATCCCGGACGCACCATGCCCGCCGTTTGCCCTTGCTCGCTTACCACGACCGTTCCCGCGCGAATCCCCTCATCGAGAGTGATGAATTGCGCGGTTTCATGGTTGGTGTCCGCCGTCACCGGGAAAATCGTCAGATTGCCGCTCGTGATCGGCTCCAATACGCTGTAGCCGGCGGCTGCCGGCGAACCTGAGCGCTGCCCGTGTCCATCCTTGTGCTGTCCCGCAACTTGCAGGCAGGTCATTGAAATCAACAGCAGAATCGCGACCAGACCGGAATCGCGGAAGATATACCTCAGAAGAGAGCCGGGCGTTAAAGCCCGGCCGTGATACTTAGAAAAACACCAGCTCTGGAATTGCTCTCGCACCGTGCGCCTGGCCATAATGGGCCTCCTTTTGGCTACATCCTAAGAACGCCCACCCTTTGCTTTCTTGCGCGCAATCTTGCCCGGAATTTTGATAGCATCCCTACTCATGTCCCCGGACGCCAATCCGGCCGGCGTTCACTCCGCCCCGCCCGACCACGGCGCTTTGCCAGAACTCCGGGGCTCCGCCGCGCTTTCCCCGGCGGTGGAAGAAGCTGCGCATCGCTTGTACGCGCAGGCCAATGCCGGCCGGTTTGCGTTGTCGGCTCAGCAGTTTGTCGGCATCGTCGCCGCGGTTTTGGCGAAGTATGCGAGCGGCGCGGACGACGCCGAATCGCTCGCCCTGCTGGCACTCCTGCGGGCGGAGGAGTTGGCGCTGGCGCGGGCGTGCGCCGCCGGCAATGCGCCGGCATGGGACGAGTTCCTGAACCGTTACCGCGTCAAACTCTATGACGCCGCCCTGGGCATTGCCCATGACGAAGCCACCGCCCGCGAGCTGGCCGACGGACTTTACGCCGAACTGTACGGACTGCCGTCCGCGGATGGAGTGCGCGTCAGCAAGCTGAACTACTACATGGGACGTGGCTCGCTGGAGGGCTGGCTGCGGACGGTGCTCGCACAGGAATACGTAAATCGGTTTCGGGCACAGAAGCGTACTGTCAGCCTGGACGAGCAGATCGAATCCGGTGTCGCCTTTGCGGCAGCACCCACCGTATCAAAGGCCATGCCTGACGCGCGCCTGGAGAAGGCAACGGCATCGGCGCTCGCCGCCCTCTCCGCCGAAGAAAGATTCCTGCTCGCTGCTTACTTTCTGGATGGACAAACGTTGGCGGAGATCGGCAGCCAACTCCGGGTACACGAGTCCACCATCAGCCGTAAGCTCGACCGGCTTACTAAGAGCCTGCGGAAGAGCATTCACGGCCAACTCGTGGCCCTGGGCATGAGCCCGAGGCAGGCAGACGAGTGCCTGAATGACACTGACGTAGGCGATCTCAAAATCGATGTCCGGCAAAGTTTAGACCGGACTAGCGGAAGCTGAACCTCGGAACGTAGCCGGGCTTTCAAGCCCGGCGGTGATATTTAGGGGTATACCGATCGTAGAAACGTTTTAAAGCAAGAAAGCGTCCTCCGCCCGTTCTATAAAGGAGACGATTCCGAACCGTGATGGAACCACTGCCAAAGCCGGTGAAGCAAGCGCTGGAAAACCTCAGGCAATCCGCCGGGCCCCACCCGGATGCGGACCTGTTAGCCGCCTTCCAGGAAGGTGCGGTAACCGCGCGCGAGCGTGAACGCCTGCTCGCCCACTTTGCCGCCTGCGCACACTGCCGGGAGGTGGCGCGCCTTTCGCTTCCCGCGCCCGAGAGTAAGCAGCAGGTCATTGTTCCAGCGCCTTCTGGTCGGCGGCGCTGGCTAAACTGGGCCTCTGTTGCCATCACCACCGTTGTTCTGGGAAGCGTTGGCGTTATCTACCAAGTCGAACACCACGGCTCAGAACAAGCCAAACTGTCGGCAACGCGCAGCGACACCAGCACTCCGGTAATCAATCCCGGGACGCCGGCAGCACCGGCCCCGCCTGCTGAGCGCCCGGCGAAGGCGACGAAAACTGCTCCTCCCTCCGACAAGGCCGGAGCTGTTGCCAGGCCGCCCGAACCGGCAACCACCGCGGCGGCACTCGACAGACACCCGGCGCCGTTGCGACAGAAGACGGGACCATCCGCTTTTTCATCGGCTGGGGCGGAAAAGAAAGTGCCTGACTTTGTTGCGGGCGGCAGCCAGGCGGCTGCTCAAGCCTTATCGCCCTCGACCGTTGATCGGGGTCCCCGGCGAGCCCCGCTCGCTGGGGAGATTGCAGCAGCGCACTCTGGAGCCAACGGCGAGGTGAGCTCCCGTGCCCCTGTGACGCCTTCTGTAACCGGCGGGCACCAGAGCGATTCCCAGGCGACACGTTCGCAAGCGATGAAAACGATGAGCACGCCGGGCGAGACACAGCGCAAGACCACCCTGCCGCATAGCCCTTCGGCGTTGGACTCCGCCGCGCCGGCTCGCCCGCAGTGGCGGATCTCACCCGCGGGCGAGGTGCAGCGCGCGCTGGCGGGGAGCGACTGGCAGACCGTGCTCGCCCCGGCACACACGCGATTCCACGTGCTCGCCGTTGTCGGCAATGACGTATGGGCCGGCGGCTCCGAGGCTAGCTTGTTTCACTCCGTCGATGGCGGTGCGAATTGGACTCGGGTAGCGCTCCCGACAAACGAACCGGCGACTCCAACCATCACGCGGATTACATTTGATGACGCGCTCAACGGCACTGTCGACGCGGATAATGCGACTACCTGGGCCACCGCCGACGGCGGCCGCACCTGGAGCCAACGCTAAGGACACTTCGGAGCGACCCATTGCAGAACAGCCCGCTTTACAGGCTGCTGAAAAACTGTTCTCCGAGGTGTCATCCTGAGCGCAGCGAAGGATCTGCTGTTTGCGCGTGATGAAAAAAGCAGATCCTTCGGTCGCGCAAAACCGGCGCGACCTCAGGATGACACTGCTACGACTTTTTCAGCGCAGCCCGCTCTAGCTGTGGCAGTCCACCACCACCACCCGGTCGCCCTCCCAGCCGGTGGATTTCAGCCACTCAAGCGGCGGCAACTCCAGCGCTTGCACGCGTTTTTCGTCGGGACCCCACGGTATGCGCCGCTCCGAGCTGTACCAGCCCCGCATACCCAAACACACTGCGTAGAACTTGCCCTCGTACTGCTCGGCGGTCAAATCCGCCAGCAGAATGCTGTCGCCGTCATAAGGCTTCCACTCCGAGGAGGACTTCAGGTGCGTTCCCTTGCCCTGGCAGCCGTTGCAACCGCCCAGGCTCTCCTGGTGTTCGCGCGTGGTGCGCGAGTAGTCCATCTCTTTGACCCATTGGCCGCCGTCAAGTGTGTGGGTCTCGATCGGTGGCGGCAGCTCAAGCCGCTTGCCCGTTCCGTTGCAGAGCACGCAGGTCTCAAAGTTGTCCGGGTCTTGCTCCGCGTCGTAACCATCGAGCAGTCCGGTAAAGCGTCCGCCAACCTCGAAGCCGTCCCATTCGGCGTTGCGGTAGGGCTCCAGGGCCTCGGCTACACTACA
The DNA here is from genome assembly GCA_050015355.1 of Candidatus Korobacteraceae bacterium. Classification (GTDB taxonomy): domain Bacteria; phylum Acidobacteriota; class Terriglobia; order Terriglobales; family Acidobacteriaceae; genus CAWBRT01. The sequence goes on from JBEKBO010000019.1 coordinate 27,782, forward strand.
GTCTTGCGGAACGATGACGAGCACGGCTGCGTGCATGCTTGCTTCCTCCAAGAGCTGGTTTAGCTGAACTGGCTGCGGAAAACGCCCTTGATGTGCTCCAACCGCTTCTCCAGTTTTTCGACCTCCTGCTCAAGGCCGAGTTCGCCGGCCAGTTCAATAGCGCTGTAGAAGGACTCTTTCGCGTCACTGTAATAGGCGGTAGCGGCGCTCGATGAGTGGGCCTTCTCGTATAGATCATCGTAAGCCTGCTCACCGGCTCGCTTGCAAAGTTCCAGTTGCTGTAGTTTTTTTTCACGCTCTTCCGGGGTCATTTTTTGCGCCGTCCTGTAATCGCCAAAACTGCCTGGTTGCCCATGCTACACCGAACGCCATTCGGGCAGTATCCTCGTTGGCGTATCCGGAGCCGGGCTTCATGGAACGCGCCTTTCGCAAAACTGCTTAACGAAAGAAAATGCAGGCTGTCCTGATTGCCATCTTCCCACCATATGTGCGAAAGTTCCTGATAGTCGAAGGAGCCGCAATGAAATGGCGAGTTAAGTTGTGGATGTTTGCGCTTGCAATGACGACGCTGCTGACCGCGGCCGCCGCCCAGGATGCCCCTGCTCTTAAGACGCAGGTGGAAAAGCGAAGTTATGCTTTGGGGCTGGATCTAGGCCGGCAGCTTCGCAAGGAATCTCTGGAAGTGGACCCTGCTCGCTTCGCCCAGGGGTTCAAGGACGCATTGGCCGGCAACCAGGCTCTGATGAGCGACGAAGAGGTCCGCGCCGCCATCGTTGACCTGCAAAACGAGATGAGGGCCAAGCAGGCCCAGGCGCAGAAGGAACTGGCGGAGAAGAATAAGCAGGCGGGTGAGGCGTTCCTGGCTGAGAACAAGAAAAAAGAAGGAGTGGTGACGCTGCCCAGCGGATTGCAGTACAAGATTCTGAAAGCCGGGGATGGGAAAAAGCCCACCGCCGAGGATACTGTCGTGTGCCAGTATCGCGGCACTCTGATCGACGGCAAGGAATTCGACAGCTCTTATAAGCGCAACCAGCCGGCGACTTTCCCGGTCAACCGGGTCATCAAGGGATGGACCGAAGCGCTCCAACTCATGCCTACGGGATCGAAGTGGCAATTGTTCATTCCACCCGATCTTGCCTACGGCGAACGCGGCGCTGGGGCCGACGTTCCGCCGAACTCCACGCTCATTTTTGAGGTGGAGCTGGTCTCTATCCAGCCCAAGTCTTGATGATGTCCTGATGATATTGATCGCCCCGGGCGCCTCTCCGCGGTGGAAAGAATTCCGTACTCGCGCCCGGCGGTTCATGTCAGAATAGTGCTATTCATCATTCAAGCTGCGCCGCTGGAGCAGTTTCAACGTAGATGTACCCAGTGCTAGCCGCGCGGGGTATAGCTTCCGCGAATCTGGTCTGGCGATCCGGCGATTTCAAGCGGTCCAGAACAGTTCCGCGAAAGGTGCGTTCATGGAGGTTGATGGCTCCGGGATGCGCTTATTCTGAAACCACTATAGGAGTAAGCATGAAGGTCCTTTTGATCAGCGGCAGCCCCAAACCAAACGGAAACACCGCGCAACTCATGCAGGAGTGCGCCAAGGTCATTCAAGACGCCGGCGTCGAGGCGGAGATTGTTTCGTTTGCGGGCATGAAGATCGAGGCGTGCATCGCCTGCATGAAATGTTCCAAGACCGGCGAGTGCGGGCTCGACGACGGGCTCAACGAGGTCATCAGGAAAGTCAAGCAAGCCGAAGGCCTGATCGTGGGCGCTCCGGTTTACTTCGGAACTGCCCGTGGCGACGTGATGTGCGCTTTGCAGCGGATAGGCTACGTTTCCCGGAACAATGGCATGTTCCTGGCCGGCAAGGTCGGCGGGCCTATTGCCGTCGCGCGGCGCGGTGGGCAGACGCTCACCCTGCAGGAAATGCTGATGTTCTTCCTGATCAACGATATGATCGTGCCGGGATCTACCTACTGGAACATGGTGTTTGGCCGGCTGCCGGGAGAAGCGCTCAACGACGAAGAAGGAGTCGCGACCATACGGCACTTCGCCACCAACGTCGCCAACTTGGTGAAGAAGCTCCATCCCGCAGCCGCGAATTAGAGCGGTTTCACTGGTGCGGTTAGGTGCCCTATCCTTTGCCAGCGTTGGCGAAGGGTGGGTGGCCCATTCAAGCCATCTTTTGGCTTGAGTGGGGCAGCGTTTGCCAACGTGGACAATAGTTACACGAGCTCAGGCGGCCTGGTGCTAACGGTCCGGGAAAGTGCTTCGCGGCCTGGCTTCCCGTTTGCTTGCCTCCAGCGTCCGCATGTACATGTTCAGCCTTTCGTTGTACTCGGCTTTCTTGTCGGGCGGAACCAGCGAGATCACCAGTTGTTGCGTCTCTACCGCGTTTTCGAACTGTCCTTCCGCATAGTAGGCCGCGGCCAGCGTGGACAGAAACACCGGGTTGTACTTGAACGAGGCTACCGCCTTTTTGGCGTAATCCAGCGCCGCGCGGGGATTGCGCAGGTCTGGATTTGACCCCAGGTAAATGACCGCTAGATTGTTCTGTGCGCTGGCGTAACCCTTATCGGCGGCTTTGCGATACCAGTACATCGCCTGGTCCACGTCTTTTGTCAAGCCACCCCGGCCTTTCTCATACATCAGGCCTAAATAATTCTGCGCCGATTCGTCCCCTTTTTCGGCCGCCTTGCGAAACCAACTTACGCCTTGCACCTCGTCTTTCGCCATTCCCCCACGGCCGTCCAGGCACATCAGCCCCAGGTTTCTCATCGCGTTTGCTTCGCCCTGGTCGGCCGCTTTGCGATACCAGAACGCGGCTTGCACGTCGTCTTTCGCCAACCCGCCGCGCCCCTCTTCGTACATCCACGCAAGAAAGGTTTCGGAATTCACCTGGCCCTGGTCGGCCGCCTTGCGGAACCAAACGGCTGCCGCAGCCTCATCCTTTTTGAGACCATCGGTCGCCAGCAAATAGGCTCGTCCCAGCAGGAACTGCGCCACCGCCTCACCCTTTTCCGCCCGCGTCCGCAACTCGGCGAGCCCGCTATCGCCGCCGTCCCCGAACGCAAAACAGGCGAGCGCCAGAATCGCCAACACGAGTGCAACCGATCTCCTCATCATTTGCGAGCCTCTCCAGATGAATGCCGGGGCTGCGCCGCCATCTTCCGCGTCGCAGCCGTATGGATTTGTTAGCAGGTCCGACTACATTCTAGACCAGTTTCCCAGCCCAGATTCGCAAAAGCTCTATCTCATCACCTCAGCGGTTGGAGCCAACTCCGCTCTCCGCTTTCCAGCCCAGTCCGCGCCGCAAACCGGCGCCGCGAGAGGCAATGCGAGGAAGCGTGACTGGCAGCGTCCCTCGCACCGCAATCTCGCCGAATATCGCCTTCACCGCGCTAATCTCCGATACCGTGGCCGTCGAGTAAAGGCAAAGATAGTTCTGCACCTCCGGATAACTGCTTGCCATGTAAGGGCTTCCCATGGCCAAAACAACCGTCTTGGCGCCCGCGACTGCCAGGATCGCTTTCAGCAGATCTCCGGTGCTCTGCTCCATGTCGAGTCCGCCGCCCGTTCCGCGTGCCCCGCGCCCTGGGACCGGGACGATGTAGACCGGCGCGATCACCACCCTGGCCTGTCGCACCGCGTCCAGCACGTCCGAGGCAAGCCATGCCGCGCTGGCTTCGTCGACGTAGTACACCGTCGCCGACGGCAGCCGGGCGCGCAACAGCCTGTCGAGCACTCGCCCGGAATCGCCGCGCGCGTCATCGGTGAAGATCACCGCCACAACGTCATCACCGCCTGCCGCGCCGTTGCCGCCCGTCACTCCGCCGCTGGCGGAGCTCTTCAGCGGCAGCGCCCGCCCATTGTCGCGCACAAGGGTTACGGCGGCATCCGCTATCTGCTGTGCGATGGCCTGGTTTTCCGGCCTGCCGACCACCTCGGCGAGCGCATTCAAATCCACGAGCCGCGACTTGTGCAGTTTGAGCCCCGCCTTGGCCCGCAGAATCTTCAGCACCGAGTCGTCGATCCGGCTCTCGGCGATCTCTCCGCTGCGCACCGCCTGCACCACGCCTCGATAAGAATTCTCCAGGTCCGCTGGAGCCACGATCATGTCTTCGCCCGCCTTCACCGCCTCGACCGCCGCCCGCGCCGCCGCACTGGCCGGCGGCAGCTTCGCGAACAGCGATGTCAGCGCGCCCATATCCATTGCGTCGGTCACCACCAGTCCGCGGAATCCCATCTGTCCCTGCAACACCTCTTGAATAATGCGGGGCGAAATGCTTGCCACCCGCTTGCTGTCGGCGTCCAGCGCGGGAGCGGTTACGTGAGCCACCATGATGCTGTCTACGCCGGCTGCAATGGCGGCGCGGAACGGCGCCAGCTCCACTTCGTTCAAGTGCTTCGCGTCGCCACTCACGCTGGCCACCGCCAGGTGCGTATCGGTCTGCGTATCGCCGTGTCCCGGAAAGTGTTTCGCCGTCGTCAGCATCCCTGTTCCCCGGGCGCCGGCGATATAGGCGGCCACCAGCTCGCTGATTTCCGCGACATCTTCCCCAAAACTACGCGTATTGATGATCGGGTTGAGCGGGTTCGAATTGATGTCGGCCACGGGAAAGAAGTTCCAGTGCACCCCGACCGCCCGCGCTTCGATGGCCGTGATTCTGCCGAACAGGAAGGCAAAATCCTTGCTGTGCGTCGCTCCGAAGGCCATGGCGTGCGGGAAAACCGTCCCCCCGCTCAACCTCATGGGCACGCCGCGCTCGAAATCGGCGGCGAAGATCAGCGGCAGCTCCGAATCGCGCTGCAGTTGGTTGGTCAGCGCTGCCATCTCGTACGGACTGCTCTTTCTCAGCAGCGATCCGTCCCATGGAACCGTCACGCCGAAGGCTCCGATGTGGAACCTGCGCATCGTGTCGCGCAGTTGCTGGTACTCGGGACCATTCACGTTGAGGAATGCCGAGCGCGCCCAGATCATGAACATCTGGCCGACCTTTTCCTCCAGCGACATTTTTTTCAACGTGTTAAGCGCCCACTGCTCGCCTTCCTGGTCCACTCCTATGCCTTGCCCGTGCTCACCGGCCGACGCCGGCGCTTGCCCGAAGGCACCCTTCACCACCAGCATGGCGAGCAGGAAAAAAAACAAAACTCTGCGCATGCGCCAACAATAGCAGCGCTCGATGCCAGCAGCAATCAGTGAAGTACCGCAAGGCCTGTTAACAGACCCACGTTTCGCCCATCAGGGTTTCAGACGAGCCCCGCTCGTTAGGGTAATGGGCTGGCGTAAGGTAGTTCCAGTGTGGCGCGTCTCTCGGATGTCATCCTGAGCGAGCCGGGGTCCCCGGCGACGGCCGCTTTTTGCCGTCGCTGGGGTGGGGAAGCGAAGCATCTATGTATTTTTCCTGCGCCGAAATACATAGATTCTTCGCCTCCGCCTGAATAGCTGCTTGCTTGTCGAACGCAACGTCGGGTTCGCAGCATGAATGCTCCGGTCACGGACGCTCGGCGCTCCGGCTCAGAATGACATCTCCCTTAAGTTATTCGACTTGTGACGCACTACTCTAGGTAAGTTGAAACATGGATTGCGGGAAAGGCGTTTGTGAACCAGAGGTTGAGCGCTGAGAGCCCGTGCGCCCTAGCGGAGCTCATGCCAGGGCATTGCGAGAACGCCTGCTCCAACTATTGCGGGCGAGCTACCCGCGCCGTTGAGCTGCCAGCTCTGCGTCCCGGTTGCATGCTGCTCCGCGGAGATGGCCGGCACTTCACCCGTGCGGAGCTGCACGTTGTGAGCCGTCAGTGTCTGCTCGCCCAAGAAGCGAACCTCCGCCTTGGCGATAAAAGCAGTCTGCAACCACATTCCCATCACCTGTGAGAATTGCATGGTGATTTCCAGGCGCTTCAACCACCAGGAAGGAGTCTTAAGAGGCGCGCCTTCGATGCGCCGCACGTTAAAGTTCTCCGCATCGATCCACGCCCGGCCGCGGATCAGATCCTTGCTGTCGCGGAGTGGGGTGAGACTCAGGACAAAGCAGTCATGTCCTTCGATTGTCTCTTTGCCAAGCAATTCAAAACGGTAGTTCTCCTCGGTGAGCGCCGTCTCTCTCCAGGAAGAAGCCATCTCCGCCTCGTGCTCCAGCACGCGGCGAACCACCCGCTCGCCTCTGCCGTTTCCAGAGGTGGCACGAATCGCGTACTCCTTGGTACCCGGGGGAGAGTAGCTGACCTCGGCCTGCACCTGGGAGCTGCTCTCCTGCTTCTTGCCATTGACCAGCTCATAATTCCGCAGAACCGTGTAAGAACGCGCCGCCAGATGGTTTTCCTGTTGGGCATGGGCCAGGCGCTCGACGATTTCGGCCAGCGCCGATGCATCCTTATCATTAGAAGGGATTTGCGTGGCCGCGCCGTCCCGCTCAAAGCAAGCGCCGAATGCCACCAGAACTCCCAACCAGATCGCGCCCCATCCTTTGGCCTTTGACTTCACAGCGCCTCCGTCCAGACTCAAGCAACTGCCTCGCCACAACACCGAGGGACCGCGAATTCCCCCTTGTATTGATAGATGCGCTCCAGAGCCGGAAGAGAGGCTCCCTCCGGCAACCTCGTATGGTTAAATCAGGGCGTACCACACCCTCGATCATTAACCGAGACGTTCCGGGAGAGACAATGGCACAGGTAAGCCGGGCAATCAGAAGAGCCTTTCTCAAAGCGTGCCCACAGAGTTTACGGAGCGAGCTGTTGAATTCGCATCCGAACCTGCGGAAAGCCGCGCCCGAAGGACTCTGTTTTGTCTATCCCGACTACTATTCCGGCATCGCCGTGAATATCGATACCCGCTATAAAGTCGAGCGCATCATGTGGTCGGGCAGATATGAGCCGCTGCTTTGCGCCTTCCTGGAATCGCGCAACACCGCCGGATGGGCATGCTTTGATATCGGCGCCAATGTCGGAGCCATTGCGCTGGTTCTCGCCCAGCGATGCGGGCCCGAGGGGCGGGTCTACGCCTTCGAACCGGGGCCTCCGAATCTCGTTCGCTTGCGGGAGAACCTTAAGCTGAACCCGGAGCTTGCCGCCAGAACCGAGGTAATCGCGGCGGGCGTGGGGGATTCCGCCGGAGAGTTGTGGTGGGCCGAGGAGCCGGGGAACCCGGGCAATGCGCTGTTGTCTTCCGCCGGCACCGACCGCGTTCCCGTCCTTACCGTGGACGATTTTGTCCGCGAGCGCGCCATCGACCGCATAGACCTGATGAAGATCGACGTGGAAGGAATGGAACTCAAGGTCATGCAGGGGGCGCGCAATACCTTGCTGCGGCTCCGCCCGATCCTCTACTTTGAGACCCTCCCGCGATACACCAATTCCTCAGCCGGAGCGAGCTTTCAGGACATGGAGCGGCTTCTAGTCGGAGAGTGTGGATACGCTCTCTACCGGATCACCTCCGATGGGGCTCTCATTCCGGCGGCAGCGCGCGGCCACGGCGGCTACACCGTCGCTGTGCATGGGAGCATGGCCTAGAAAGACGCGTGGAAGGTGCCCCAGGTTCGCCCGTTTTTGGCTAGCCTGGTTGGTTTCTTCAGGTGGGCTTAATGTGGGGTTGTTCCGCTTTCAGAGAAGCACACTTGAATACGTGGAGTCCTGAACTGCCCCGCGTTTGCCAAATAAGGCAAACATGGGCCACCCGCCCGCACACGAACGACTCCTCCAGCTATCCGCCACATCTATCTACAAGACCCACATCTGCTAACTGCGGCAGATGTGGGTCCCTTCGCCGTCGATGAGTTACTCCGCGTTCTGTGACATTCCGACGGTTTCCAGCTCGGGTTTGGGCTGGCTTCGTCCGGCCATATCCGCTCCCGCGTTGGGAGACAGCTTCGAAATCGAGTAGGCCGATGACATGGCGATGAATCCCAGGACAAGAAAGGCCGGCCAGAAATCGCCGGCTACGATTCTTCGATGGCCCTGAAGGAAATTCGAGGCCTGCAACGCAAACGCCCCCATGGTTACGCCCACGCCCAGTGAAAGCTGCTGCACGGTGGCGAACATGCTGGTAGCGGCGCTGACGCGATGGTCCGGTATCTCGGCATAGGTGATCGCATTCAGGGCGGTAAACTGCATCGAGCGGAAACACCCGGTGATCACCAGCACGGCGAAGATCAGCCAATGGGCCGTGCTTGCCGTAAACAGTCCCATGGCGGCGACCGTCGCGGAGGCGAATACGCTATTCACCAGCAGCAATCTGCGGAAGCCGTACAGGCGCAGAAATAGCTTGATAATACTCTTGATGAACAAGGCTCCTATGGCCGAGGCGCAGGTCAGCATCCCCGATTGCAAAGGCGTGAGCCCGAATCCCAATTGCAGCAGCAGCGGCAGCAGCAGGGCCATCGCGCCGATGCCAATACGAAACAGCGAGCCTCCGCCAACCCCAACCCAGAACGTCGGGATCTTCAACAGATCGAATTCCAGCAGCGGCCTCTGTTTGCGCCGGGCCAGACGGTAGTAGATATAGGTGATGGCGGCGCCAAAGACGACGCAGGCGGCGGCCAGCATCCGCGGCACCACGTCTTCGGTAATCGCGCTCAGCCCGAACATCAACACCGACAAGCCGATAGCCGACAGCACGAACCCCGACGTGTCCAGCGGCGCCACTTCGCTCTCGCGCACGTTATCCATGTAACGCAGCGCCAGAAAAATTCCCAGGATGCTGATGGGAACGTTGATGAAGAAGATCCAGCGCCAATGCCAATAGGTGGTAATAAAGCCGCCCAACGGCGGCCCGCACAGCGGCCCAAGCAAAGCCGGAACCGTGAGGTAATTGAGTGCCGTCACCAGCTCATCCCGGCTCACCGTGCGCACAATCACAATCCGCCCCACCGGAACCATCATGGCGCCGCCTATGCCTTGCAGGAAGCGCGCCGCCACGAAGAAACCAAAAGATCGCGCCACTCCACAGAGCATGGAACTAACCATAAACGTCGCAATCGCCGAGCAGAAAACGATCCGCCCGCCGATGCGGTCGGTGAGCCAGCCCGATACCGGTATGAATACGGCCAGGCTTACCAGGTAGGAGGTCAATCCCAGCTTGAGCACGATCGGAGCCACGCCCAAGTCTCGCGCGATCATCGGCAGCGATGTTGTGATCACCGTGGCGTCGACGTGCTCCATAAAAAGGGCACAGGCTACGATCAACGGAACGAGCATCGTCGGACGGATGCCGGGCCGGAACCCCGGGGAGGCGGGCGAATCATGGCCTTTTAGTGCCGAGTCGTTTTGCTTGGAGCCTTGTACAGTGCGTGTCACGAGTTTCCGGGCCAGTTTCGCGAAGGGTATTTCCCACCAAGCAGCCGGGCACGCGGGGTCCCCGGCAAACGCGCTTCAGCGTTTGCTGGGATGACAGTCAGCCCGGCGTTGATGGCTCTGGGATGCATCTACTCTGAAACTGCTCTGAAGATAGTATCTACTGGTTTACCCCCAGTCGTAAATCAGGAATTCACCCCTTTTCGGCTATTTCCTTTGGAGGCAACAGCACGCACTCGTCCCGTCCGGCGAGAACGGTGTTACGGTTGGTGTATCCCAAGAACGATTATTCCAGCGTGTCACCCTGAGGAGCGTCCGTTAGGACGCGACGTAAGGGTCCATGTATTTGTCTTTTCCGCCCTCCGTTGACACCCGGTTAAATGCATAGATCGTCACGTCGGCTCGCAAAAGCGGCGAACCTCCTCACGATGACACCCACAGCGAAGGCCAATGGGGCCATGCTCACGGGTGTGGAAACAGAGATGCCAGGATCTGCCGGGGCACTAGGTCACCGTCAGCGTGAGGCTGATAGTGTGCGTGATGGTGGAGCTCGTGCCGGTGATCGTCAGTGTGTAGGTTCCGGCGGCCGTACCCGTGCTCTTGGTCGTATTCACGGAGGACGCACCTGGCGGTACCGCGCCACCTCCGCCGCAGGAGACCAGCAGCATCATGAGCGCCAAGAACCCGCCGATAACCCATCGCCGGATGCTCTTGCGGCGCCGACTTCCCCGCCAACCGGCCAAGGCAAATGGCGCCAGCAATGCCAGGGCGAAAGTAAACGGGGCGTGCCGCCTTCCGGGTTGAGCTACGCTGGCGGACGGGCCCACGGTCGCCACGGTCACCGTTATCGGTACGGTGCTATTGGCGGAGATGGATATGGATGAAGAAGCCGGAAAGGAACACGTCGCGGGCGCTCCAGAGCAGGTGAGCGTTACGGTGCCATTGAAGGTCGTCCCCGATATCAGGTTGAGAAGATATGTGGCGGTTGCGCCCGCAGCCACCGTCGCGGAAGCGGAGCTATTCGCCTGTACGGCTAAGACAAAATCCGGGTTGATGTTGATGACCGAGCTGTTGTTGACCGTAACGGTTACGGATGAGGAAGCGGCAGTGCCCGCGCTATCTGTCGCCACCGCCGTAAGGATATGGCTTGCGTTTGTAGTTTGGGTGGTGTCCCATGACGTCGAGTACGGTGTGGACGTGACCTGTGGGCCGAGATTCGCGCCATCAAGTTGAAACTGAACTCCCGCCAGCGTCAGGCCGCTCGACGCACTTGCAGTCGCCTGGACTGTGACGGTTTGCGAAACCGGGCTGCCATTGGCTGGAGAAGTGATGGAAACCGTGGGTGCCGAGCTTGCCAAGCTGGTATCGATCACGCTGACGCTGTTGGAGCCCGTATTAGCGACGAATACCCGATTCAGGCTCGCGAGCACGCCAAGCGAAGATGGCTTAGAGTATGCCCCAGAACCAACTGCAATTGTCACTGTCTGGTTGGTCGCTCCGTCGATGACGGTGACCGTGTTGCCCTGGGAACTTGCGACGTACGCCTTGTTGACGGTCGAATCAATTACAACACTTTGGGGCTGGTTTGCTATGGAAAGCGTGCTGAGGCTGTTGCTATTGCCGCCATCGATCACGGTCACGATGTTATCGAGGTAGTTTGTGACATAAATCTTGTTCGTTGTCGAGTTGACAGCCACTCCCCACGATGGTTTGCCGATCACCACATTTGTGACCGAATTGTTTCCCCCGTCGATTACCGCTATGCCGGCGTTGTAATTAGGATTGGTGCCAACATAAATTTTATTTGTCTGTGTGTTGACCGCGATAGCGCTCAAAGGCGTCCCAGCGGCAGCAACGGTAACTGACGTGGGGGTGTTCGTTGTGCCGTTGATGACGGTCACCGTGCCATCTTGATTGGCGACATACACCATGTTGGTGAGGGAATTGAGCGCCAACCATCGCGGCTTGGTACCGGTATTGATGGTCGTCACGTTCTCCGTCAGGCCATTGATCGCGCTGACGGTGTTGTCGAGGTAGTTGGTGACGTAGATGGTGTTCGTGCTTTCGTTTACCGCAATATTGTCGGGCCCGTTCCCGACCGTGACCGCATGCACCGCATAATTGTTATTGCCGTCGATAACGCTGACGGAACCGCTTCCATAATCGGCAACGTAGGTCTTATTGGTCGTGGAATTTACCGCAATTCCGTTGGGACCGGTGCCCGGGCTGTTGCCCACGGTCACGGTCACGAAAGCATAGGGTGCGGCGGCATCCACCACATACACGCTGTTCGGGTTCGAGGTGACGTAAACAACGTTGGTTACGGGATTGACGGCGAGCGACTGCGGTGCAGCGCCCAGCGCGATATCCGCTACTTTCTGATCGCCCGCGGCAGTAGCTGCCCATAGCAAGATTACAATGGCCCACAGCGCCCAACCGAGTCCACTGCTCCTGCGATTTTCCGGCATCATCCCCCCGGGCCCTCGGCTTGATCCACATCTTCCGCCGGCTGACTGACACGACCGGGATTGGGGCACAACCATACAAACAGCCGCGTCCAGCACGGCCTCGCCGGCCGCAAATAACTTTAAGAATAGCGGGACTATTACCTTTGGACGCGGGGCTAAAGTCAAGCAAAGCCTGCCGAGAAACCGCTTCCAGTGCAGAATCGGGAAAAAATCGATGAGAAACTCACGAAGGGTGGGCGCGCGAAAAGCGTCTCCAGGGGAGGGAAATGGCTCCGGAATGCGCCTATTTCACCTAAGTCTGCAACCTATGTAACGTCCGATAACGGTGAGACCCCGGTAGAGCTACCAGGCCCTAGGTGTGACAGATGCTCTTCCGCGGTCAGATGCGAGGCCCCCTCGGATGTCCCGTTCGACTGCTTCGGGCAGCAGTAGAAGAGGCGGGCAGGCAGAACGTTACGCGGCTCGAACTCTTCGTCCACGGAAGCGAAAACCGAAGTCAGATCCGGCAGGACGCTGCGTGTAAATTGATAGACAAGCAGGCGGCCATCCCTGCGCAGAACACGATTGGACGCCGTTAGAATCGCGAAACGCAGCTCTTCGGGCATAGTGCTGAACGGAATGCCGGAGATGACGTAATCCGCTGCCTCAAACCCCAGGTTCTGAACGACGCCTTCCACAGCCGCGGCGGAGCCATGGACAATTTGCACCCGCGTGTCGCGCTCGAATACGCGTCGGAGATGCCGCACGAAGTCCGGATTCACCTCGATGAGAACGCAACAGGCATCGCGATGCATCTTTCGCACGAGCGCCGTGCTGATATTGCCAATACCAGGCCCGTACTCGACGATCACCCGCGCGCGGTGGAAATCCACTCTCCGCAGAAGACGTTCGGTGAGAAACCTGGAACTCGGGACGACAGATCCCAAGGTGGCCGGATGCTTCAAAAAGTTCCTTAGAAAGAGCAGCCTGGGACTTGTCATCGATGCTTTCAGATAAGTTGCGAAGGTAAAGATAATAGAAGACAACCGCCGGCAATTCTTTCTCGGGACTCGTATTCTCTCACAAAGCGCCGTCGCGCCAAACTGCCGGACATGAAGAGGGAAGATCGGGAAGACTGACTCTGCCCGCTGGCTCGGTTGACCGGGAAAGCTGACGCCGAAGGGCGTCGGCCATCCGAAAGCTCGAAGTGCGATAGCAGGGGGAAGGCACCGCCCCCTGGTCCTCGCTGGTTACGATTTGCCCGGCCAGACGACGGGGGGACTGGTGATCGCAATGTACTGGCAATCCATGTTCCCGGTGCCGGTTACCTGGTGCGGCTCTCCCGCTTCGATCACCAAACCCTGGCCGGCGGTGAGGATGACGGTCTGCTTGCCGTCTGACACCTTCAGTTCGCCCGTGAGCACATAAAAAATGTGCTCGGAGGCGGGATGAGTGTGCATGTCCGCCCCGCCGTGAGCCAGCATGACATTATGCAGCACCGTAACATTCTTCCCGCCTGTACCTGTTCCCCAGATTTCCCGGGCAAAAACTTCATGATGCTGTGGCAGGACCGTAGTCGGTAAGCCGCCGACCTGAACAATTCTCATTTTTATCCCCTTGGATCAGCTCCTGCGTTGGCTCAGTCGATGACATCCCAGCCTGGGGGCGGGTAGACATTCTCCGAATCGTCGACGAACACAATGCCCGCGGCTTCTTTCGACGGGACGCCACCGTAAGCGAAAACGAGTTCGACTTCTTCTGTCCGGCTGGCGTTGGCCACGCCGTGAATGACGCCTTCGGGAGCGAAGACGAAAGTACCCGGCGGGCAGAGGATCTTCCTGGCTTCCGGCCCGAGCAGCAGGACCATCGTGCCGCGGATAATGTACATCGATGCTTCGGCGTAGAGATGCACGTGGCGCTCATTACAGGTGTGCGGAGGAATGATGGTCCTTCCCATGGCGATCCGCTTGGAGCCGACCACTTCCCTGCTGATTCCAAAGTTGATGCTCAGGCCCTTTTCATACTTGGTGTCGGTTACCACCTGCGACCAGTGACCGGTCTGCGGCTGCTGCTTGGTCAACTCCGCCAATTTGTCTAACTTGTAATACTCTGCCGCCATGATGACTCCTTTTGAGTTATTCGCTTGATATTTCTTCTGGATTACCGCGCACAAACCAGCGTGCGCCGGAGCTCTTCCACCCCACTACGCGTAAAAGCGCGCGTTGTGAGGACCCCGGCTCTCGAAGCAGCTCGACCACTTCGCATAGAGTACGGTGATTGTCGAGCAAGAGCGGCTGAAGGCACAACAACAATTTAACTGGTTCTTCCGTGGCCTGCCAGGGAGACAAGGCCGGACAGCGGCACCAATGAGAGGGTTGCAGGCCATTGATCCACTCTCACTTGCGCTGCTGCCCCCGCCGGCAAACATCATCAGCTCGCAGTGTGTTTCTGGTTCTCTGCCCGGTACAATCCCCTACTGGATTGAACGTATGGTGTTGTTGACTTCAGCATCCATTAAGTAAAGTTTCTTTCCGTCGGTCGTGATTCCGTATGGCCTGTTAAATTGGGCCGCAGCGCCGGTCGCATCGGTTGAACCGGTTTTTCCGGCGGTCCCTGCCAGTGTCGTCACCGCACCGGTCGCAATCACTACCTGGCGGATTGTGCCATTGCCTGTGTCCGCAACATAGAGGTTCGTCCCGTCAGTCGTTATGTCGTTTGGAAAATTAAAGCTGGCCGCAGGGCCGATGGCATCGATCGAACCGCCGGTTAAGGAGGCGGTGCCTGCCAGCGTCGTCACCGCACCGGTCGCAATCACTATCTTGCGGATTGTGTTGTTCTTGTGTCACACACATAGAGGTTTATCTCATCGGTCGTGATGCCGTATGGAAAAAAGAACCTGGCCGCGGCGCCGGTGGCATCGGTCGAACCGATTTTTCCGGCGGTCCCTGCCAGCGTCGTCACCGCACCAGTGGCAATCACTATCTTGCGGATTGTGCTGTTGCCTGTGTCACTCACGTAGAGGTTTGCCCCGTCGGTCGTGAGGTCGAGGGGACCCAAAAAGCTGGCCGCAGCGCCGGTGCCATCGGATGAACCGCCGGTTAAGGAGGGGGTGCCTGCCAGCGTCGTCACCGCACCAGTTGCAATCACTATTTTGCGGATTGTGTTGTTGCCTGTGTTACACACATAGAGGTTTGTCCCGTCGGTCGTGATGCCGTTTGGGTAATTGAAACTGGCCGCAGCGCCGGTGCCATCGGATGAACCGCCAGTTAAGGAGGCGGTGCCTGCCAGCGTCGTCACCGCAGCGGTCGCAATCACCACCTTGCGGATTGTGTTATTCAAAGAATCCGAAACATAGAGGTTTTTCCCGTCGGTCGTGATGTCGTATGGAACATTAAACTTGGCTGCGGCGCCGGTCGCATCGGTGGAACCGGTCGTCCCGGCGGTCCCTGCCAGGGTCGATGTTGTTCCGGTTAAGCTGAGGGCCTTTCCCTGTATTGCCCCTCCCATTAGTGCAGTATGGCTGCTGCCCCCGCAGCCTATCATCATGGCAGAAAAGAAAAACAGCGCTACACCGATTAGTAACTGCTTCCTGTTTCTCGCCCTCATCGTCATCAATCTCCTTTGTCGGCAATCAGATTCATCATTAATGCGAGGTCTCGTTCTTGGTCCGTCTGCTTAATCAGAATGCTCCGCTGGGCATTAAAAGGAAGTGTAGGTTAGAAGCTGGAATATCGAGAGAAAAATCGATAAAGACGCTGAAACTAAAGTTTTGTTTTGGGCGCGAGAAAATGCAGATCCTTCGCTGCTCCACCCCTGCGACGGCAGAAGAGGCCGTCGCAGTGACCCCGAGTGCGCTCAGCATAACACTCACGAGATTCTCTAATGAATGCGAAGTATTTCCGCAAAAAACCGGGGATTCAGCCGCTCATTGCGCCGGCGGAAGAGGCGCGAAATTCATTGACAAGTGAGTAACCAGAATCCTAACATGTAACACCACTCAGGTCAGATATCTGCAACGTTCTCTCGTTCCGGGGAAACCCTGTGGCAAGAGACTGTTGTTCCTGCTGGCTGAGGGGAATCCTGGCGCGACACCAGCCGGGTCCGACCGGCAGCGCCAACAGTTCAACAGGACGGCGGCCCTTGTCCCATGCCGTTCAATCTACTGATAGGAACTCAAGAATGGCCAATGAAAAGTTTGCCAATTCCCCCACTATCACCTTCAGTGATCTGTTTGCCAAACTGGAGAGCTCGCAGCTTACCGCCAATCATTACAAGCTGATCACGGCAGCCGTACTGGGGGACATGCTTGAGTTCTTCGACTATTACATCATCGGCTTTGTTTTGGCATTTATCGTCGTCCCCTGGAAATTAAGTTTCGCCGCCACCGCGACGGTGCTGCTGAGCGCGGGAGTCGGAAGCCTGATCGGGTCTTTCTTCTTCGGCCATCTGGCCGACCGGATCGGCAGAATGCCGGTGCTTTACCTCACCACCGCGGCCTTCACGATTCCGAGCGGCATCATGTACTTTACCCCGGAAGGAAACTGGATATTCCTCTCGTTGTTTCGCTTCCTGGTCGGATTTGGAGTTGGCGGTCTGTATTCAGTCGACCTGCCGCTGGTGCAGGAGTTCATGCCCAGCCGCTATCGCGGCGTCATCGGCGGAATCGTGACCGCGCTGATTCCCGCCGGCACTTTGCTGGGAAGCCTGTCAGCCGCATATCTGACTCCGGTGATTGGCTGGAGGGGATTGTTTCTGATCGGCCTGGCACCGGCGTCTCTGTCCCTGCTGTTCCGCTTCTGGATGCGCGAGTCGCCACGCTGGCTGATCAGGCAAGGAAAGTACGAGCGGGCGGTCAAATCCATCAACTGGATAACTGGTGACAATGTCGACTATCGAAATGTGGTGGTCGATGAAAAGGTGCTGGTCAAGGAGACCGCGCCTCGCTTCGTCGAAATCTTCAAGTATCCGCGCAGCGTGGCCGTATCGTGGATCGCCAGTTTCTTCCAGTCGATCATGGATTACGGGTTCGTGCTGTGGGGGCCAACGCTGCTGGCGCTGGTGTTGAAGATTCCGGCGACCAAGGCGGCCAAGATGTTTATCGCCGTCGCGATTTCCAGCATTATCGGAAAATTTGTCTGGGCTTACCTGTCGGAAGTTGTCGGCCGCCGTGTGGGCGGGATGATGATCGGCATCGGGTCCATGATCACCTGTTTGATCGTGGCTCGTTACTTCAATTTCTATTGGGGAACCGTGCCCATCATTTATCCGGCTTTCATCGCCGTCTACGCCTTCATCAATGGCGGGTGGTCGATTACCGGCCCGTACTCGACTGAGATCTGGCCGCAACGGCTGCGCGCGACCGGAATGGGTTCAGCTTATGGCATCGGCGGCATCGGCAGGATCTTCGGGCCCATGATCCTGGCCATATTCGCCGGAACCACCAACCTGGTTACGCCAAAGGCGACGATAAATGCAGTGGGACCGGCGTATGTCTTCTTCGCCTTCTGCGGTTTGTTGCTGGCGGTGATCTTCTACTTTGGTATTGAAACCCGCCACAAGTCGATCGCTGAAATCGAGGACATGTTGGGCAGCCCCGATTCCCGCTTGAAAAAGGCGGCCGCGGGACAATAGCCCAAGCCAAGTGAAGAGGTCTGAGACGGGAGTAACCCTGGTTGCTCCCGTCATTTGCTTTCGACCTCGGACAGCGCGCTTCTATAGTCGGTATACCACTAGAAATCACCGCCGGGCCCGGAAGCCCGGCTGCTTTGCGGGGTATACCTTCCGCGAATCCGGCCTAGCGCATCGTGCTCAGTTTGCCCCGGAATCATTCTTGAGCTCCAGGTCGCGATTCCACTCCTGCTCGCTCCGCCTCAGATCAGGCTTCGCCTGCACGCGTTCGCGGTTCTTATCGGAATCCGTGTCGGCGGACATGCTCGGGCTCGATGCAGCGCGCTGACTCTGCCCGGTGAACATGCTGCTGTTGTCAGACGAGTCGTGCGCCGAAGCAGTCTGGTCGGCCGGCTGCGTCACGTATTGATCCGAACCGGTTGTATTTTCGGTCTGTGCCTGCGCACTCAAAGTGAAGCCAAGTGCCAGCATTGTAACCAGCGCGAGAATCTTAAAATTTTTCATTGGTGTAATCTTCCTCCTGTTTATTTTTCGTTCGCCTTTCACTGGTATTAACCGTGAGGGAACGGATTTATTCCCTTCGGCCCTCGAATGACCGTGTGGCGCGTCTATTGATTGGAGGAACGGTGTATCCGTTGATTGGCCGAAGGGCGCAGCTTGCAATTGCGATTTGCCGGGATGTGAGCTACAGTGTTGCTCGAAAATTTGGTCTATTTCAAACTCAGCAAACTCTCACCGGGGGATCGATGAACAGGCGCGATTTTCTTGTTGGAACCGCTATTGCCGGCGGTGTTTCTCTCGCCGGACCTCTGACAACAGCGCAGCAAACCAGCAGCGGCCCGCGCAAACCGGTCATCGACACGCATGCGCACTGGTATCCGCCAGCCTGGGTCGATATGGTTGCCAAGGACGGGCCGAAGTATGGAGCCAACGTCGGGAAAAGTGACAAGGGCTACGTAACGTTTTCCACCGTCAAGTTCACGGCAATCTTTTCGCCGGATTTCGTCGACCTGTCGGAACGCATCAAGGCGATGGAGAAGCAGGGCGTCGATATGCACGCGCTCTCGCTGACAAGCCCCATGGTGTACTGGGCTCCCGGCGAGGTGGGACTCGCGCTCTCCCAGGTCTTCAACGATAGCTGCGTGGAAGCCCATGCCATGTATCCCAAGCGTTTTGTCGGCATGGCGATGTTGCCGATGCAGGATCCTAAACTGGCGCTGAAGGAGCTGGAGCGCGTCAGCAAACTGAAGGGGATGCGCGGCGTCTACATGTCCACCGTGCCCGCCGGGCACGAAATGGACTACAAGGAGTACTTCCCCATCTACGCCAAGTGCGAAGAGCTCGACTGGCCGATTTTCCTGCATCCGGTGGACGCCATCGGTCCGGAGCGCACGGCGAGATTCTATCTGCGCAACCTGTTGGGCAACCCGTATGAATCGGGACTCGCCGCCGCCTACTTGATCTTCGGCGGCGTCATGGATGCGTTCCCGAAGCTGCAGGTGATGCTGCCGCACGGCGGCGGAACGTTCCCGTGGCTTTCCGGACGCTTCGACCGCGGCGTCGAATGCCGTCCCGAGCTGAAGCACATGAAGCAGCCGGCAACCGCGTACCTGCGCCGCTTTCACTACGACACGATCACTCATAACCCGAAGATCCTTTCCTACCTCATTGACTATGTCGGGGCGGACCGGGTGGTTCTGGGTAGCGACTATTGCTACGATATGGGCTACGACATGCCGGTGCAGGTATTGGAGAAGACTCCGGCGGCCGAGCGCTCGCTGATACTTGGCGCGAACGCCGCAAAGCTGCTCAAGATTCAGGTCTGATCGGCGAGAAAAAACCGCGCTAGCCGTAGGGGTGGCTTCGTCTGTCTGCTGATCGACGAACTGTTCAAGGAGAAATATAAGATGGAATATCTCAGCATTAATGCCGGAGGAGAGCAATGAGAGATCGTAAGGCAAAGCGGATTGGGCTTGCCATTATTGGCGCGGGCCGTGTCGGTCTGTTCCGTGGAGAAGTGGCGGCACGCCACCCCCAGGTGGACTGGATTGGTATCGCGGAGATCAAGCCGGAGCGGGCAAAGCTGGTCGCCGATAAAGTCGGCGCCGATTTCGTGACCGACGACTACCGCAAGCTGCTCAACCGCAGCGAGGTGACCGCAGTCATCATATCGACCGATGAGCATCTGCACGTCGATCCGATCCTGGCGGCGTGCGAGCACAAGTATTCGTTGATGATCGAGAAGCCGCTGGCCACCGACCTCGCCGATTCCGCGCGGGTGATGAAGGCGATCCAGGCGTCCGGCGTCGACGCCGTGGTGGGATACACGCAACGCTTCCGGCGGCGCTGGCTGGCGGCGAAAGAAAAGGTCAAATCCGGACAGTTGGGCGACGTGACTCTGGTGAGTTCGCGCGCCTTCATGAACCGCCTGGTGGCCATCGACAACTACAAGCGCACAGACCATCCGGAGAAGATTTCGCCGATGGTGATCTCGGGTACGCACGCTTTGGACATCGTGATGTGGATGATGGAGGCGAAGACTCCGGTCGAGATCTACGCCCGCTCGATCGACAAAGCGCTGGGACCGGAGTGGAAGGGTATCGATGCCACCGCCGGCGTAATTACCTTCAGCGACGGCAGCATCTATCAGGCGACGATCTCGTGGGCGCTGCCGGTGGTGTGGCCGGGCGCAGTCTACAGTCTCGATGTCGGCATAGTGGGCACAGAGGGCGTGCTGACCATCGACGATACGCATCGCGACATCGTGCTGGCGACGAGCAAGGCGCAGGCCGAAGGCTACAACCCGGACACTTCACGCCGGGTCGATTTCATGGGGAGCTATCCTCCGGGAGACATGGCTCTGGGCGAATTGCGCGGACCGATGCGGGACGAGACCGAGCAGTGGCTCAACCGCGTCGCATTGAATCTGCCGACACAACACGCCACCGCGGCGGAGGCTCACAATCGGCTGATGCTGACCAAGGCGTTCGACCTTTCGGCCCGCCTCAAGAAGCCGATCAAGCTGCCGATTACGCCGGAGCAGGACGTTTACTAGGGGTTCAGAAAAGATGGGCCACCCATGTTTGCCGAGCAAACGTGGGGATGTTCCGATGGATAGGTGCCCCACATCTGGCGCAAAGGCACGCCAGATATGGGGCACCCGGCGTATAGGCGCATGTTTCCACGCTGGGCGGCTTTCGAAATGACATTGGCGTGGGCTTCCAACTCCACGGCGTTACCCTTTTTAATATTTTATTGAAACAAATAGAAGAAAACCGGTATTTGAGACAGTTGTTGCAAAGTAGAAATCAGCAGGAGCGTAGCGATTGGCTAGATTAACTTGTTACGTCCTGTTTGGTTGTAGAACAAACATATTTTCGAGCACGAAACAAGTCTCCTGATAGATTTCATTCATCTTTTTGTCTCGGCTTAAAAGACCGTCGAAATATGTGGCATAAGCGACATAGTTCATATCGACTATGTCATTTCTCAGTTTATCCAGTTTGACCGTAGCTGGCCCTCCGTCAGAAATCCATTTTAGGGCAAGTATGTATGTGCTAACCGCAAATCTAAAGAGATAGGAGTCTCGAACCTTCCCAGCTTGAGGCATCTGGTAGATATCGGGATGCCTGGAGAAGAGCAATGCCGTTATCTCAAGGATTTCTCTTTTAATCCTGCCAAGAAGGTCAGCTGGGTAAATCTTTCTTTTTCTTAAGACTCTCAAATGTTCAGGTGTAAAGGATTTTCTGAGCTCTGCAATGCCCTTTGCCACCTTAGCTGCATCATTCTTAAAGGTATCAAAGCGTGTAGACGCCTCTATGCCTTTCTCGATGATTTGGGCTTTCAATTGTTCGTTTCCTGATAGGGCTAGATGTACTCCGAAGCAGAAATCCCTAAATCCTTTGGTTTGATCTAAGTCCTCTAATTGCGCAGGGTTTACCGACTTAAGTGTAAGGCTAACAAGATCCCGAGTGCCTTTCAAGACAATTACTTGATCTGGAAAATTAGAGACAATCTCTATAGATTTGGAAATCGATTTGAGTGAATTGCCTTTGTATGCCTCCATACAGGCATAGTCACAAAATACAACGAAATGTTCTTTGGATGAGCCTAAATACTGCTTCAATTCGATGTCTTGGAAGAAGTTTGCATCAATTATTTTTTTCATAAGTAACAATTAATATACTAAGAATTTGGCCGGGCTGGTGGCCCAAATCTCCGCTCTCCCCTCTTGACGGTGCCCCATATCTGCTGCGGTTAGCAGATGTGGGCCAACCACCAAGAAACTACCCCACGTTAGCCAAAGGCTGGCGAACGTGGGGCACCATCGAACCTAAAGGATTTCATCAAGAGCCGCAACGCCTTTATCTGGCTTGGGCTTCCTTTTCCTGCAATGCCTTGAGAACTTTCTCCGGCGTAGCGGGCAGGTGCCTGATGCGCACACCGACCGCGTTCTGGATGGCGTTGACGATGGCGGGCGCCGTCGGCAACAGCGACGGCTCGCCAATTCCCTTGGCCCCGAAGGGTCCGGTCGGTTCCGGACGTTCGACAATACTGGTGACGATCTCGGGCACATCCAAAGCGGTGGGGACGATGTAATCGGTGAGTTGCGGATTGCGCACCCGGCCCTGCTCGACGACCATTTCCTCCATCATTCCGAAGCCCACTCCCATGGCGACGCCGCCCTCCACTTGGCCTTCGACGAACTGAGGGTTGATCATCTTGCCGCAGTCGTGCACCGCGGTTATTTTGAGAATCTCGACTTCGCCGGTTTCGGTGTCGACCTCGACTTCCGCGACCTGCGCGCCGAAGACGTAGGTGCCAAACGGTTTGCCGTGACCCGTTTCTTTATCCAGCATGGTAGTCACCGGATTGAAACTGCCGACGCCCATCGGCGGACGGCCCTTGCCCATGCAAGCTTTATAGGCGACGGCGCTGATGGCAACCCTTCGCTCGGGAAAGCCGTTGACGTAGATGAATCCCTGGCTCGATGCCAATCCGTTCGGACTGACGCCAAGGTCCTCGGCAGCCACTTCAAACAGAATCTGCCGGGCCTGCGCCGCCGCACTCTTCACGGCATTGCCGACGATGTAGGTTACGCGGCTGGCCACGGTACCGGAGTCGAAAGGCGTTAGCTTGGTGTCGGCAGCCATCACGGATACCTTGTCGAACTCGATGCCCAGCTCCTCGGCGGCGATTTGCGCCAGGATGGTGGTGGAACCCTGGCCGACATCGACGGTGCCGATCGACAGAACGGCGGTGCCGTCCTGGTTGACCTTCAGGAAAGCCGATCCCGGGTTGGCATACGAGGTAAAGCCAATGGGATAAAACATGGCGGCAATACCTCTGCCCCGCTTCTTCATAGTGCTTTGACCTCGCTCTCCCAACCCCGCTCGACCGATTTGTAGACTTCGTCATTCCAGCCGGACAACTCCACGGCGCGATTGACGCACTCGGAGATGGTTACGCTTTCGAGGACCTGCCCGGTCGGCAACGCGCAGTTGTCAACCAGCAGATTCTTCAAGCGGAACTCCACCGGGTCCAAACCAAGCTCCGCCGCCAAGGTGTCCATGTGAACTTCGTAAGCAAAGCCAAGCTGGGTTACGCCGAAACCGCGCATAGCTCCCCCGACCGGCTTGTTGGTGTAGACCACATATCCGTCGATGCGGACATGAGGAATGCGATATGGCCCGGCGGCATGGACGCAGGCTTTGGTCAGCGTGGACTCGCCCCAGCAGACATAAGCCCCGCTATCGCTGACGATCTCCACTTGCCGGGCCACCAGAGTACCGTCTTTTTTCAGCCCCGACTTGTACTTGAGGAGGTAGGGATGGCGCACGGTGGAAGCCTCGAACTCGTCTTCGCGGGTGAAGGCGATCCTCACCGGCTTGCCGGACTTGATGGCGAGAAGGGCGATGACGGGCTCCATGGTGAGTTCGTTCTTGCCGCCAAAGCCGCCGCCGACCGCAGTGGTAACGATCCTGATGTTGTTCATCGGCATCTTCAGGATCTTGTTCAGATCGGAGGCGACCAGAAACGGACGCTGCAAGGACGACATGATCAACAGTTCGCCGGAGGGCAATATCTCGGCGCATGCGGCGTGCGGCTCGATATGCGCGTGTTCCACCATCGGGGTGGACATGCGCTCCTCGAAAATAACGTCGGATTCCCTCCAGCCCTGCTCGACATCCCCGCTGCGGATTTTGAGGTGGGACGCCAGGTTGCTTTCACCATGGATCTTGACGGATTCCGGCTTCATCGCTTCCAGCGGATCGAAGAGCGCGGGTAGCGGCTGGTATTCCACTTTGATCAGCCGCAAGGCTTCCTCGGCGGCCTCCCATGACTCGGCTGCGACGGCTGCGACGGCATCTCCGAAATGGCGAACCTTCTCGTCTACCAACAGCGGCTGGTCCTGATGAGTGAAGCCAAAGCGGTTGTGCGGCACGTCCTTGTGGGTGATGACGGCCTTCACCCCGGCCAGTTTCTCCGCCGCGGAGGTATCGATCTTCAGGATTCTGGCGTGGGCGTGCTGGCTGCGCAAAATCCTGGCGTGCAGCATGCCCGGACGAAAAACATCCTCGCCATACTGCGACTTGCCGGTCACCTGCAGCACAACGTCGTTTCTGGGGAAACTCTTTCCGATCACACTGTGGCTCATTACCTGCAACTCCCCTCGTGCTCACGGCACCCCGGCGAGCCAAACGCAGGCTCGCTGGGGACCCCGCGCTCAAGCTGCTGAAGTTCGGCGGCCGCCTGCTGCACGGCCTTGACGATCTTCACATAACCGGTACAGCGGCAGATATTGCCGGCAATGCCCTCGCGAATCTCCCGCTCGCTGGGATCGGGATTCTTATCCAGCAGCGCCTTGGCCGACAGCAACATGCCGGGAGCACAATAACCGCACTGGACGGCGGCATTGTCGATGAACGCCTGCTGCAAGGGATGCAGGTTGGCGGCGGCGCCCAGACCCTCGATGGTGAGAACCTCCTTGCCTTCCGCCTTGACGGCAAGATACAGGCAGGAGTTGATAGGAATGCCATCGATCAGCACGGTGCAAGCGCCGCATTCTCCGGTGCCGCAGCCTTCTTTGGTGCCGGTCAGGCCAATCCGCTCGCGGATGACGTGCAGCAGCAGGTCTTTGGCGTCGACTTCCAGGGAATACTGCTGGCCGTTAACTTTCAGGCTTATGTTCTTTCTCATTTACACGCCTCCGCCCGCTGCTCGAACCTCAGTCTGAGTTTTCTTCTGCCGTGCCAGGGCAATTTCCAGGGCTCGGCGCACCAGCACCACGCTGATTTTGCGCCGGTAGTCGGCGGAAGCGCGCAGATCGCTGATCGGAGAGATCTCCGTGGCGGCAACCGCAGCGGCTTCGGCAAATAGTTCCGGAGCCATCTTCCGCCCCTGCAGAAGCTGCTCTGCCTTGTATGCCCGGATGGGGGTGGGCGCAACCGCCCCGAGAGCTATGCGAGCCTGTGAAACCTGCTGGCCGTCCATGGCAAGACCCGCCGCAACGTTGACGATCGACAAGGTCAGGGCTTTGCGGCGGCCCATGCGCAGAAAGCTCGCGGTGAAGTCTTCCCGCAAGGGCACGACGATCTCGGTCAGCACCTCGCCCGGTTGCAACACTGTGCGGCGCGGACCCAGGAAGAACTGCTCGATGGGAATGAGCCGCTCGCTGCCTTGCGTCTGCAAACGAAGCGTGGCACCGAGCACCAGCAGCGAAGGGGCTCCGTCAAGAGAGGGCACGGCCGAGCACAGATTGCCGCCGATGGTGGCCTGGTTGCGAGTCTGCACCGCGCCTACCTGGAGTGCGGCTTCGGCGACGGACGGCAGTCTCCGCCGGACCTCTGGATGCTCACAGAGGGCGGTGAAGGTCACCATGGCGCCGATTCTGGCCTGGCCTTGGTCATCGTCAAAGAGGATGTGATCCAAGCCCGTATCGGCCAGGTCGATGAGATAATCCACGTCCTTGACCCTGCCCCGCAGCCATGGGATCAGGTCGGTTCCTCCGGCCAAGACCTGCGTTTTCTTTTCCTTAAGTTCGTCGAGGACGCTTAAGGCCTCCCCCAAACTCGTGGGCTTGAGGTATTCAAAAGTATTGAGCAACATCGCAATCCACTCCAGTTGGTGGAAAATCGGGCAGCCGGATGAAATTCATAGAGCTTGTTTGTCTGGCGGAAGACTCAAGCCATCACGATATTGATTGTGTTTAGAGACGACACAAGAATATGTGATTAACCGCACTATACGAGGTGATGACTCGCACAACGGAGCGTCGCGGGCCGGCAGATGAGAGCTGCGGCCGGACGTTCACATTGATTGAATTTTGGAGTTTTGGCGCAGCGCGCGGCAGGGCGGGGAAGGCTGCTGGGCGCGGGTGGCGTGTGATAGGATAGGCGCATCTTCGAATCTGCGCCACGGCCGTTGCCAGAGGACGGTTGCAGCACGTGCGTTTCGGATACGCCTTCAGCTTGAGCGAACGATCGCC
>JBEKBO010000020.1:0-58985 GCA_050015355.1 Candidatus Korobacteraceae bacterium
CTTTTAATTATTTCGACCTGAAGCCGCTGCGGGTCATCTGGGAACCGGCTCATCTAGGAGAGAAATCCGGCTTCACGCCGCTCATGATTCCGCAATAGGCGCCCTTCAGAAGCTACGCGATACGCCGACGCGGGATTCGAAACGGATCAGCTTCGACACCAGACGCTTGACCGTGTACGCATTGGCCGCCGGGGACAACTTCTGCTCTTGTTCTGGGGTTAAGTTGCCCTCGAATTGCACTTCGTAACGAAACACCTTTTCGTCGGGGCGGCTGCGATCAATTTCTACCTTGGTGGTCATACCGACCACGGCAAAGTTATTGTTGTCCGCATAGGTTCGCACGGCAAGTCACCAAGGTCGTCCCCCCCCCAGCAAATTCGGCGCCGAAAACCCGGCATAGTGCCTGACCTGGGAACAAACCATGAAATAGCAAAGGACACACGAACTTCATTGTTCTAGGAAATAAAAAAATGGCAGAAAACACTTCGTCGCATGCTCCGGCAGCATCCGCCGGAGGCTCCATCAACCTCGCCGTCGTGGGCGGAGGGCCGGGCGGATATGCCGCCGCCTTCCTCGCCAACGATCTTGGCATGAAAGTTACGCTCATCAACCTGGAGAAAAATCCGGGCGGTGTATGCCTCTATCGCGGTTGTATTCCGTCGAAGGCCCTGCTGCACGTGGCCGCTGTCATTGGTGAAGCTCGTCACTCTTCCACCTGGGGAGTGGAATTCGCGGCGCCCAAAATCGACGTCAATAAACTGCGCTCGTTCAAGGAAGGCGTTGTCGCCAAGCTGACCGGCGGACTTGGCATGATCGTAAAGCAGCGCAAGATGACTTACATCCAGGGGGGCGCCAGCTTCGTCAATTCCAACACGTTGCGCGTGGAAAAACTTGCAGGCGGCGAAGAGACCCTGAGCTTCGACCGCATCCTCATCGCGACCGGCTCGCGGCCGGCAACCATTCCCGCGCTTTCTATCAAAAGTCCGCGGGTGATGGATTCAACCGGCGCTCTCAACCTGGAAGAATTGCCAAAGAGCTTGCTCGTAGTCGGCGGCGGCTACATCGGCCTGGAAATGGGCACCGTCTATTCCGCGCTCGGCAGCCGAGTCAGCGTCGTGGAAATGCTCGACGGACTGCTTCCCGGAGCCGACCGCGACCTGGTTTTGCCGCTGCACAAGCGCCTGGAAAAGCAATTCGAAAGCATCATGCTCAGCACCTCGGTCGAGTCGCTCAAAGAAGAAGGCGACGGGATTCGCGTGACCTTCAAGGGCAACGTCGAGCCAAAGGAGAAAGTCTACGACCGCGTCCTCATCTCCGTTGGACGCCGTCCGAACTCGCAGATCCCCGGCCTGGACAAAACGAAAGTCGTTGTCGGCCCGAAAGGATTTATCGAGGTCAACAAGCAGATGCAGACGGCCGATCCGGCGATCTACGCCATCGGCGACGTCGTTGGCGAGCCCATGCTGGCGCACAAAGCTTCGCACGAAGGTCGCACGGCGGTTGAGCACATGTCGGGCAAGAAGGTGTCGTTCGAGCCTTACGCCATTCCCGCCGTCGTCTTCACCGACCCGGAAATCGCTTGGGCTGGACTGACCGAGACCCAGGCGAAAAATGAAGGCCGCGAATATAAAGTAGCGAAATTTCCCTGGGGGGCTTCCGGACGCGCCGTCACTCTCGACCGCACCGAGGGCGTCACGAAACTGATCATCGATCCCAAGACCGAGCGCATCCTCGGCATCGGCCTTTGCGGACCTTCCGCGGGCGAAATGATCGCCGAAGGCGTGCTGGCCATCGAGATGGGAGCGACCGCGATGGATCTGGAATTGACGATTCATCCGCATCCAACGCTGTCGGAAACCATCATGGAAGCCGCCGAGGTTTTCTACGGCACCAGCACGGATATGTATCGGCCGAAGCGGTAAGGCGAGAACAAGAAGAGGTACCATTGCCCCATCCAACACGGTTCGTTGGGTGGAGCTGTTACTAATCACTGCGCCGTCGATTGTGTGCCTCTGCCGCTCGAATGTGCCCACATCGTTTCATACTGCAAAACCCACGACATGTGCGCCGCTAATCTGATAGCGCTGTGCGCCAACTGCCACGAGCGGTTTGATCAGGGCAAGTTGGACACCGCATCTTTGCGGGCCTACAAAAAAGATCCGTGCATTCTACGGCGAACGCAAAATCCGCCTGCCGAGGCCCAAGCGGTACTTATGCAGCACGTGGAAATGTTGATTGCGGAAGAGGTGACGCCACTTCGCAAACGGATTCAGCAACTAGAATCGGCTCTCGGAGCCTACACGAAGAGAGCTGGCAAGGTCGCTGTAAAGTCAATTAAGCCAGCAAACAGCAGCAAGGTAATCGTGGCTCTGCCAGAATCTGCCGCAAAGAAACTAATCGATGGCTTCGAACAGGGTGATCCGTTATTACGGGCATTTTTGGATGACATCGACTTGCTTGATGTTCGATTGTTGCCCGATGGCATCACTGTGCCTGATGAAATTACTAATGCGAGCGCAATTCCTCAAGAACACGCGGGTGATCATTCCACGAGTACTTCATCGGACCTTACTTTTATCACCAATGAAGCGGGAAAGAGTCTACGCTACCGTTTCGGCGTGTTGCTCGGCAAAGATACCCGCTACTTCGATTGCCTGGGCGGGTATTTCTTCATCAGCGGTTTCTACAAGCTTTATCCAGCCCTGGAGAACGTCGAAAAGGTTCGTATCCTTGTGGGGCTTCAGACCGACCGGGTCGCATACCAATTGCTGCAAGAAGCAAAGGAAAAGGGCGAACTGCCGCTTTATTCTCACGCGGAAGCGAAGGAACAGGTTACCGACGACGTTCTCGGTGAGCTTGAAAGGTCTGCGGACAGCCCGAACATCGAAACCGGGGTCCACAAGTTCGTAGAATGGCTTCGCTCCGGCAAGCTGGAGATCAAGGCCCATCCGACTGAGAACTTGCACGCGAAGGTCTATATCATGACCTTCGTTGATGGAGACAGGGACAAAGGGCGCGTGATCACCGGGTCAAGCAACCTGACCCAGTCGGGGTTACAGGACAATCTTGAGTTCAACGTCGAACTGAAGAGCCGTGCCGATTACGACTTCGCCATAGCTAAATTCAACGAACTCTGGGCAGTTGTGGTAGATGTCTCCAAACCTTATGAAGACACCATCGTCAACAAGTCTCCTTACGCCAGTTTCACGCCTTACGAGCTATACCTTAAGTTCCTGTACGAGTATTTCCGTCACGAGCTGAATCGACCGGCAGAACTGGAGGGCATTTACGTTCCCACTGGATTCAAGAAGCTGAAGTACCAAAAGGAAGCTGTTCTCAATGCTCGCAAGGTCCTGGACAAATACGGTGGCGTGTTTCTCTCGGATGTTGTCGGTCTGGGCAAGACATACATGACTGATAGTCTTCCAGTACAGGGCGCGTGACTTCGAGGGGATCTGTAAATCCACGTTTGCTGCACCAATTTAGGAACATATTCAGACGTATGCGGCGCACTTTCAACGTATTAGAGGTGTGATGTCGATGCTCGAGGTATTCCAGATGTTCTTCGAGCAGAGCGGGTAACGACGTCCTTGCAGGCGTATTAGCTACGCTAGATTTCATTCTGCCATTAATCCACAGACACACGGTGAGAGTAAAAACTTGGCCAGGGGCGGAAATGATGACGGAATAGACGCGTTCACTCAGAAGACTGACACGAGGCGGTAATATATGGTTATGTCCCATGAACGGTTAACCTTCTTTTTTGAACGATTCGTTGCTGGCCTAATTGGGAGATACAGCGATGCTCAGATCACCAAGCATTTTGGCCTGAGCCCCGAACGGATTGCGGAAATTGCGAGCAAATACAAAATGGATAAATACCGCGAGGCCGTGAAGAGCGACAGCAACAGACGCGTCAGATCCAGGCAGGAGATGGAAGCGATAAGGGACCAATGGGAAGGATTCGTCGCTAGCCTGATTGGGAAGTACAGCGATGCTCAGATCGCCAGAGATTTCCACCTGAGCCCTGAACGTATCGCGGAAATTGCCAGCAAATACAAGGCTGAAATCAAATCTCGCAGCAGAAAAAGCAAAAGCAGGAGCAAAGGCAGGGATGTGGAGATCGACCCCAACAAAACGGTATTTACGCCCAATGAGGTAGCAGCAATGCTCGGATGGTCACGTGATACGGTGATCCGCCGCTTTTCGCATGAGCCCGGTGTGCGGGTCGACGGCAACATCGAAACGACCAAGGAGCGCAGGCGTTATCGGCAACTGCGGATACCAAAATCCGTGCTCAACCGAGTCGTAAATCGAAAAACTGTCAAATAACAAAACTGCCGCTTGACCTTCGAAACTACTACGCTTTTGCTGCCTCTGCCTTTTCGTGCCCCCAGTTCTGATAGGCTGCTTTGACCCGCTCAAACATGCGTCGTGCCCTTGATTCAATCCATGGTAGGTAGTGTCGTTCTGTAATTGATATGGAAGAATGTCCAAGCAACGCAGCCACATCCTCAGTTGGGCTGCCCATTTCCAACAACCAAACAGCATATGTATCTCTGAGCATATGGCTGTGTATCCAGATATGTTCGCCATGCTCATTCTTGATATCTGCCACTTGATCCAGCGCTACATAAGCCTTCGTGAAGTTCTGTACCGCCTTTCGTATCCCGGCCTCAGTCGCAGCTTTACAAAACAGGTAGCGGGGATTGTCGTTTGGAGCAGACAATATCTCTTTCGCGATATCGCCTGCCAATGCCGCAAAGACCGGAACGCCCGTTTTGGAGCGGCGGATAAACACACGATACCACTTGTCGTTGCCGGGATCTGGCTGGATGCGTTTACGTTCCAATTTGCAGGCATCACGTATGCTAAACCCGGTCCAGCGTTGTAGCAGTATCAGCGTGCGCAAGCGTTTTCGCATGTCATCGGTAATGGGTCCGTTGATTTTGATTTTGCTCACCGCCGCCAGTAACTGCTCAAATTGTTTGTCATCCAATGCGATCGTGGGCTTACGTTC
This sequence comes from Candidatus Korobacteraceae bacterium, assembly GCA_050015355.1. Lineage (GTDB taxonomy): Bacteria > Acidobacteriota > Terriglobia > Terriglobales > Acidobacteriaceae > CAWBRT01. The sequence goes on from JBEKBO010000020.1 coordinate 5,021, forward strand.
ATCTGCCTTGATTCTGATTTTGCCCATGCCAAGCGCAATATTTCGATCCAGCCAGCCGCGCTGAAGCGCATACTGAAAGAAGCCCACGACTCGCGACTGCTGCTTTTGGCTGGTGGTTTTACCCAGCTTCCACGTGTCCCGCCACGCCTCAAGATCTGTCAGCTTGATTTCACGCAAAAACATAAGGCCGTGGCCGTGGCAATAGCTGAGCAGGTCTTTCGCGAAGGTCTTGCGAATGGTCAGCATGTGACGCGAACCAACACCTTCGGTCTCTTTGCTGGCGATAAAACGGGTAATGGCATCTTCAACGCTGATGCTCTCCACCTTCACCGGCTCAGGCTGACTTTTGGCAGCTCGCTCGAATGATGCTTCCATTTCACGAGCCTTGCGTTCCGCAACTTCATAATCACAGGTATCAGCAGTAGTCCGGTATTCTCTCGAGTTCCTTGACCAGACCAACTGCTTGGGACAATTGCATGTGATACGATTGCCGTTGCCGTAAAACTTACAGTTGTCACGGTGCCTGCTTTTAACGTTAACTTTCGGAATCACTCTTGCAGTGCGTGGCATATCGTTTCAATCTGTATACCGGACAATATCCGAACGATTGAGAGTTTATGGCACCGCTATCCAGCGATGTCAATAGCTTAATTATCTTAATCTTGCAGTTGCATCCTGGCTGAGGTAATAAGTCATTCTGAGCGAAGCGAAGGATCTGCTGTTTGCGCGTACTGAAAGCAAAGCAGATCCTTCGGCCGCGCAAAATCGGCGCGACCTCAGGATGACACTGGTACGAGTTTTTCCGCAGCCTCCTAGACGCGATTGCTGTCCTCCATCTCGGCGTTGTCGACTACGGCACTGCACTCCGTTTGCAGGAGACGCTGGTCGAGCTGCGCAAGCAAGAGCGCGTTCCCAACGTATTGCTGCTGCTTGAGCATCCGCCGGTGATCACCCTTGGACGCAATGCCAAGCCCTCGAACATCGTCGCCTCGCGCGAGTTCCTCGCCGCTAAGGGAGTAGAGGTCTTCGAAATCAATCGCGGCGGCGATGTCACCTTCCATGGTCCTGGGCAACTGGTTGCCTACCCGATTTTCGACCTGCGGAGTTTCACTCCGAAGCTCGGCGCGGTTGATTACGTCCGCAAACTGGAAGAGGTGCTGATGCGCACCTGCGCGCAATATCGAATTGAAACTCAGCGCATCCGAGGCATGACGGGCGTGTGGACCACGGCGCTCGAAGCCGGGTTGCCGCCCGCCTCGGCCACGGAGAGGGAGGCGACGATCCAGGCGGGCTTGCCCGGTTCAGGCGAGCGCAAGATCGCCGCCATCGGCGTGCACATTTCACGCGGCGTAACCTCGCACGGCTTTGCCCTCAACGTCAGCACCGATCTCGAATACTTCAAGCTCATTGTTCCCTGCGGCATCAGCGGCAAGCCGGTGACTTCCATTCAGCTCGAAACGGGCGCGCGCCTGCCCGTGCCGGAAGTGCTGCCGTTGGTGACCCGCAATTTCGGATTTGTATTCGGCTCGCAGATCCTTTGGCTGGAATCGCTCGACGACCTGCTCGCGAGTGCTCTTGGCGCTGCCTCGCCGGCTGCACCCGCGCCGGGGTCCCCACCACGCGCCGTAGTTGCGCGGGATGGGGTGGACGCGCCGCAGGACACACCCGCCAAAACGCCCGAAGAACTCCGGCGACTGCACCAGCAGGACACGCATTTCGCCTGATCTTCCCCGATTCCACTTTCCATCCCGCAAATGTGATCGGCGGTTTGAAATGGCAGGCAGCTACCGCTCCGAAACCCTGGCTCCGCAGCGCCATCTCTGTTTTGTGTAAAATCGGCTGTCCTTGGTACGAGGGGCGTTACGGCGGCAACCGTTACGCTTGCTGTTGCCGAGAGCAGTTTCGCAGGGAGAACCATGGCCGACGAATCCAGCAACTCATCAGCCGGAAAAAAATCGAAATCTCAGGCGGAGCGCCGCGGCTCTGGTCAGGATGAAGCCGCGTCGTCCATGTTGCGCAGCTACAACCTGCCCGACTACCGCCTGGAGCGCCCGGAGTTCGCGCTGCACATGGAGGCGGCGGGCGAGCAGGTGCAGTATCGGGTCGACGGGGACCTGACGGCGCCGGCACCGCCGCTACGGGAGTCGAAATATCTCCGGCGCGAGCAGTGCGTCGAGCTCTACCGCTGGATGCTTCTCAACCGGCGCGTGGAATCCGCTTTGGAGACCCTCTACAAACAGTCCAAAGTCATCGGCAGCGTCTACTTCGGGCTTGGGCAGGAGGCCTGCTCGTGCGCCTCCGCCTATGCGCTCGCGCCGGAGGACTGGATGGGACCGATGATCCGCAATCAGGGCGCGCTGATGGTGCGCGGGTTTGCGCCGGCGGACATCATGCGCCAGTACATGGCCAAAGCCGACTCGCCGACCTTTGGACGCGATGCCAGTTCGCATTTTGGCGACATCGTGCGGCGCAATGTGTGCGCGCCTATTTCCATGCTCGGGGAACTGATCGCCGTGCTGGCCGGTGTCTGTCTTGGCGCGCGCCTGCAGGGCCGCGACATCGCCGCGCTCACCTATATCGGAGATGGCGGCCAGTCCACGGGCGTCACTTACGAGGGCTTGAACTTGGCCGCCGTGCAGCGCCTCGGGGTGGTTGTGATTGTCGAGAACAACCTCTGGGGTTACTCCACGCCCTCCGACCGGCAGTTCCGCATCAAGGATCTTGCCGAGCGCTCGATTGCCTACGGCATTCCCGGCGTGATTGTCGATGGAACCGATGCGTGCCAGGTGTATGACGCCACGCGAGAGGCCTGCGAGCGCGCACGCCGCGGCGAAGGCCCCACGCTCATCGAGGCGAAGATGATGCGCATGAAGGGACACGCCATACATGATGCCGCTCAGTACGTGCCTCGTCCGCTTTATGAATATTGGTTGAAGCGCGATCCCCTGGCGCGGTTCCGTCAATACCTAGTGGAGCAGAAACACTGGCTCACCTCGGACCAACATGAAAAGCTGGCCGCTGAAGTCGACTCGTACGTCGAAAGCGAGCGGACCAAGGCCGAGGCCTCACCCATGCCCAGCCCGGAAGAGGACGCCAAGCGCCAGGGCGCTTACTGCGAGGGGAACTGCCACACCGTGCAGCCGAAGTACGGAGCGGTGAAGTTCGGGGTGAAGGGGAAAGCATGAGGTGTTGGGTTTTGCCGTGTCATCCTGAGCGAAGTTCGGCAAAGCCGAACGCAGTCGAAGGACCCCTACGATGAGAACAGACAGGCGTTTCCACGGTGGCTGGATCTGAGCCGAGCGTGGTTTGAGAGTAGTGGTCCTTCGACTCCGCCGCTGCGCGGCTCCGCTCAGGATGACAAATAAGAGGAATACTCAAGTTTTTAAGTACTCGGCTTCGGTGTAAAAACATGCCCATGCTTACCTATCTCGAAGCTATCCGCCAGGGAATCCATGAAGAAATGGAGCGCGACTCCTCGGTCTTCTGCATTGGCGAAGACATTGGCGTTTACGGAGGCGCATTCAGAGTTACCGAAGGCCTGCTCGAGCGCTTTGGCGCGGAGCGGGTGATCGACACGCCGATCTCCGAGATGGCTTTCGTCGACGCCGCCTTCGGCGCTGCGCTCACCGGATTGCGCCCGGTGGTCGAGTTCCAGTTCATGGACTTCATCGGTTGCGCCTTCAATCAGATCGTCAACATGCTGGCCAAGGCGCACTATCGCTGGAACGTCGCCGCGCCTGTGGTGCTGCGCGGGCCGTCCGGCGGCGGCGTGCATGGCGGCCCTTTTCACTCGCAGAATCCCGAGGCGTTCTTCGCCCACGTGCCGGGATTGAAAGTCGTCTGCCCGGCGACGGCCTATGACGCCAAAGGACTCATCAAGTCGGCGATCCGGGACAATAATCCAGTCTGCTTTTTCGAACACAAGTTTCTCTACCGCCGGGTGAAGGAGGAACTACCGCCGGAGGACTACCTGGTGCCGATCGGCAAGGCGCGGGTGGCGCGGGTGGGCCGTCATATTTCCGTAGTCACCTATGCGGCCATGCTTTACGTCGCGCTCGATGCAGCCGAAATCCTCGCCAAAGAAGGCATTGAGCTGGAGGTGGTCGATCTGCGCACGTTGTTGCCGCTCGACCGGGAGACCATCGCCGAAACCGTGCGCAAGACCAATCGCGTCATCGTGCTGCACGAAGATACCCGAACCGGTGGCATTGCCGGTGAGATCGCCGCCTGCATCAATGAAGATGCTTTCGATTATCTCGATGCACCCATCGCGCGAATTGCCGCGCGTGACACGCCCGTGCCATTTTCGCCGCCGCTCGAGCGCGCCTTCTTGCCGAGCGTGGAAGATGTTGTGCGCGAAGCGCGCCGGCTGAAACTGTATTAGACCGGTGTCGTGAAAGGCATATCCCGTAAAGGTTGATGGCTCCGGGATACGCCTATTCCGAGGCCGGCGGTGGAACCGCTGTAGAAAAGGTGACTTGCACTGGCGGCGAGATGTGGTTCAGGATGCTCGGCTGGCCCACGGCCTCGACGAAGACCGTGTACTGTCCCGGGTCGAATCCGTAGGTGCTCAGGTCGAGCACATCGTTTCCAGGGGTTATCTCCGCCAGCGGCATTAAATTCACGCCATCGCTGGAGATAAACACCACGTAGTGATCGAGCGTGTTTTCGCTTCCTCCGGTCACGGTCCAGGTTAGGACTTGTCCGTTGAGAGACGGCACTACGGAGATGCAGTTGTCGATGCCGGTTTCAATCTCGCTTCCTTCCTCGTAATCGTTCCAGGTTACAATCTGCAGGTTCTCCAGTTGATTATCGGGTGAGTAGTAGTTGCCTGCTTCCGCGAAGCTTGCCAGCCACGTTTGCCCGCATTGCTGATTGACCTTGAGGTGCTGCCCCCACGACGCAAGCGAATCGTTGAACCCCTTGTAGGCGGCGCCAATCGCGACCTCCGAGGATTTCGAAAGCGCCACTTTGTAGAAGTTGTCCAGATAGGAGAGCCCGATATCCAGGCCGGCGCGCGTCGGTTGCGTCCAGGCGAAGCTGCCATCGGATTGCGGGTCTGAAAAGCCGCCGGAATTCATAAAGACAAATATCGGAGAACCTTGCACCTGTTTGCGCACGGTGCTCCAGTTGATCTTCTTCGTCTCAATGCCGAAAAACGCGATCACGGGTCTTCCGTTTCTCCGCATGTAACTGGGCGAAGATTCGAAGTTGTCATGGATATAGTTGAGATCCGAGATCAGGTCCTCCATGCGCTTCGATTTGGGGTATTTGTCCAGATCTCCCCAATCCTGGCTTATGGCCACTTCGAAGCCGGAGTGCTGCTCGGCTTCATGGAGCAGCGCGATGGTCGCGGCATTCTCATGATTGCACTGCTTTGCGTTCGTGCAGATGACGCCGTACCAATCCACGATGATGCCGTCGATGCCGCGGCTGATCATGTCCTCGATCTGCCGCTGTACCTGTACCGGATCGGCCGAGTCGTAGCCGATTGAGATGTGCGCGGGGTCGCCCCACCACGGCTGCACGTGAACGTAAATCTTTGTGTTTGCCCCGGAATATAGCAAATTGCGCAATGGCAGCTTGCTCACCGGCCCCGGAGCCGCATTGCCATTCGAGCTACCCGGAAATTGATTGCTTGCACTGGTATTGTTTGCCGTCTCGGCGGCAAGCGTGGTCGTGGGCACAATGTTGACGCCCCCGGCAGATGCAATGTTAAGCAAACAAACGATCAGCAACAGTCCACAACCCTTGTACACTGACTTACCTTTAAGTTTTTGAAATTGGGCCAAACTGCGGCACAACAGAGCAGATGCAGCTACTTTGGCCAGAGTTGTCACTTTCATGCTCCGTCTGGGACCGGACATTGGGGTCTGGAGCGATTAATTCCGCGGCTGAGGAGGTCTCTCGTCGCTTCCAACATTTTGAAAATGCCCGCGTTACGCGCACGCTGACGCCGTATTGAGAGATAATGTTCCGGGAAGTCTGGCTCAGTCGCCGGACTCCGGCCAATGGCGGTCATCGCCCGCGATGCTGTTCTCGCAGTGAGTTTTACGCTGGCAATAAGGAGGAAATGCGATGCGAGGGTTCATTACTGGTGTGCTGCTGACCGTGGCTGTCATCCTCGGAGGGACTTATCAGTATCTTCACCTCGGCAAGTTCCCGATCGGGGCCGACAATCCGCCGAGCACAGTCGAGCGCTGGTTGGCGGAGATGGCGATGGACGAGTACGTCGATCGAAACGCGCCCAAGCAAGACAACCCGATGCAGCCGAATGCACAGAACTTGATTGCAGGCGCCCGCCTCTATGAGCAGCACTGCTCTTACTGCCACGGCGGATTGCTGCAGCGAGTCAGCCCAATGCGTGCCAAGTTCAATCCGCCGGTTCCGCAAATCATCAATCGCATTCCTGGCGATCCGGATGCCCATCTGTTCTGGGTTGCCAAGCACGGCATCCGGCTCACCGGTATGCCGAGCTGGGCCGGAATTCTAAGCGACGATCAGATATGGCAGGTCATCGCCTTCGTCAAACATTCGGCTAATCTTCCTCCTGAAGCTCAGGAGGCTTGGCGGCAAGCGGCCGCTCCGGCCACGGCCAACTCGGCTCCGCCGCAGGCAGCGCCGCCAACGCAGGGCGGCCAGCCCAAGCCCTGACTTCCTGGGTGCCCGCTGGCAAAAGGTATAATTCAACGTTTGTTCCGGCCCTGTGGAATCGCAAGCGCAGCCATGCCGGGCAAACAAATGCACCTGCGGAAGGGAATTTATGCCGACCGATGTCATCATGCCCCAGATGGGAGAATCGATCTTCGAAGGCACGATCACCAAGTGGCTCAAGCAGCCCGGTGAACGAGTGGAGCGCGATCAGCCGCTGTTTGAGATTTCCACTGATAAAGTCGACGCCGAAATTCCCGCTCCTGCTGGTGGCATTCTCAAGGAGATCAAGGCCCAGGCGGGCGCAACCGTGCAAGTAAACTCCGTGGTCGCCGTGATCGACGACTCCGGCGCAGCCGTCAGCGTTGTGCAGCCGCCGGCGGCACGCGACATGGGGCCCGCACAGGCTTCGCCGCGCGAGGCGACCACGCAACCTCCTCAAGCGCCAGCGTTACCGGCCGGCGCGGCCACTGAGGTTGTCATGCCGCAGATGGGAGAATCGATTTTTGAAGGCACCATCACCCGCTGGCTGAAGAATCTGGGCGACAAAGTTACGCGCGATGAGCCGCTGTTTGAGATCTCGACCGACAAGGTCGATGCGGAGATTCCCGCACCTGCCAGTGGCGTGCTGAGTGAAATCAAGGCGGCGGCGGGACAAACGGTCCAAGTCAACCACGTGGTTGCGGTGATCGCCGCTGAAGGCGCGGCGGCTCAACCCTCTGCGGCCCCAGTCGGCGCGCCGGCAGAGCCGGCCGAAACCGCGACTGCCGGGATGAAGGAAGCGGCACCGACCGAAGCTCTCAGCGCGGAAGAGGCTGAGCGCATTCGTTCCTCGCCTCTGGTGCGACGGCTCGCGCAGGAGCATGGCGTAGATTTGCGCCATGTGACCGGCAGCGGAAGTGGCGGCCGGATTACCAAGGAAGATATTCAGGCATTCGTGGAGCGTGCCCAGGCGGCACCGGCTCAACCGCCCGCGCCGGCGATTGCCGCGTCCTCCGAACCAGCCGCGACGCAGCCTGTGCCGTCCGCGCCTGGAGCACCGCCTGTGACGCCGGCGAACAAGTTTGCCGGCGTTCCCGGAACCATCGAGACGATGTCGGTCATGCGCCGCAGAATCGCCGAGCACATGGTGGCTTCCAAGCGCACCAGCGCTCATGTGCATGGCGTCTTCGAAATCGATTTCACCCGGATTGTGAAGCTGCGCGAGACGATGAAGCTCCGGTTTCAGGAGGCGACTGGACTCAAACTCACCTACACGCCTTTCTATGCGCGGGCGGTGACTCATGCCTTGCGAGTCTGGCCGGTGGTCAATTCGTCCATCGAAGGTGAGAACGTTCACTACAAGCGCGAGATCAATATTGGCATCGCGGTTGCGCTCGACTGGGGATTGATTGTCCCCGTCGTCAAGCACGCCGACGAACTCAGCTTTGTCGGGCTGCAGCGAGCCATTACCGATCTCGGCGAGCGCGCGCGCGTCAAGCGGCTGAAACCGGAGGAAGTTCAGGGCGGAACGTTTACCATCACCAACCCCGGCATCTTCGGCGCCAAGTTCGGCATGCCGATCATCAACCAGCCGCAGGTCGCGATCCTCGGGGTGGGGGCCATTTATAAGACGCCGGCGGTCATCACCGACAAGGATGGCAACGACAGCATCGCGATTCGCTCCGTCTGCCATCTTTCCATCGGCTATGACCACCGCATCATCGACGGCGCAGTCGCCGATCAGTTCATGGTGGTGGTGAAGAAGTATCTTGAGAACTGGAGCGAACCGCTGGTGTAGCCGAAAACCGCATTCGGCAGACCGCCCGGCCTGCCGTGGTGCAGTTTATCGGGAAGCTGTGCGGGACTAATAGCAACCGTGACGCTTGGCGCAGTCTTGGTCGATTCCGAGATGGCGAACCATTTTCCGAACGTGGCCCATTTCGATGTTGTCGAACTTTGGTAGCGAGGGAAAGACCAGCTTATTGTACTTAACGACCCAACTATGTGTTGCCAAGCGAATGCTGAAACCAGGAGCACAGTGTTTCAGCATTCGCTCGATGTCGGAGTACGCCGCTGTGGTTGACATTGACGATCAAGCAGCCGACGGCAGCGGAATAGAGTACGTATCCTTCACATTATCACTTGGCTTGAAGCGCTTCCCCACCTTATCTAGCCGCTCTACGGTTATTTGAGAGGGCTTCTTTTCTGGCGATTCTCGCGGTAGGTTCGCGAATGGCTGGGGCAGTGCGATATTTCCATTACGAATAGCCGCTAAGGCATTTTCCCACAGACGCTCATCCTCGTTGTCGGCGTCGGCTTCGTTGAAGAAGCGCTCCACTTCATTCTTGAAGTTTCTGAAATTGCGGTTTTCCTGGGCAATATCGAAGAGGACTTCACTATATCTGCCCCTAAAATTCAAAAAAGCTTCCTCGATAGTGTTCCCCGAACCGGCCAAGCCAGCAGGGCGTACACCATACATCCACCACTTTCCGTCGTCCTCTTTCCGCATCAAGGCTCGCCCAGACATAGTGATGCCCGCCAAGAAACCATTTCCAGAGATGGCATCCTGGAGGGTCACCATGAGCGGATGGTCATTCAATTTCAATTCGGTCATCACTCTCCTTTACCTCTGTTGTTGTGTAGTGACCGTCACGGGAGTCTTCCCGCAATACACTCAATCTATCGGCACAACATTCCATGCTCCACAATCATTAAAGAACTTTCATAGAGCGTGAGGGTGCGCCCGTCAGCCGCCCCCGCCCGGAGCGCCATTGCGCTCAATACATACTCGTCCCTTCGCCCTATAGACGCGGACTTGGAGTGGTGTGTTCTCTATGAATCGAGAATAATACACGGATAGAACCGTGTGGGGGAGAATTTTATAAAGCGCCCGCGTCGTCGAGGTAAGGTTATCGCCCTATATACCTTAAAGTCAAGCCAAGATTGATGATTGCCACGTCGGAAGGGCTACTACCCTCGGTACTCATGTTAAAACCCTAGGTACTTCAGCCTACGGGATTTCTGAAGCTCTCCCAAAGCTCTGAGAAGCATTTCCGCAACTGTGGAAGATCAAAGGCGGCTTCGGCAGTAGCGTGCGGAGTTCCTCAGTGCAGAGTTCCTCAATCCTCCAGACGTGACGGGTGGGGCGCCCCGGGGGGCCCCCACCGCCCGCCGCGGGCCTATGCCTGTCCTTTGCTGAAGGTGATGTTCATCAAGACACCGCCGCCAACGATCAGAGAGTTCCCCGTGTCGTGCTGATTCAGGCAAACCAGAACAGCACCGATGACGATCAGAATCAGCCCGTAAACATTCGAGTGGATTGCGTTGATTCTATCAATCACCAAGATTCCCTTCGTCTACGCCTGGGCTGCCGCCTGGGCCGGCGCGGAGGCCACCGTCGCCGCCGGGTCCGATTTCGAGAACTCGCCGAATGCGTTCTTCAGAGCGACAACGCTGTCGATCAACGGGTTCACCGCGCTAAGCGCCATCGAAACCGTTTCGGCGGGCGCGCCAGTCGCGGCCGCGGCCACGCTCAAGCCGCTGCCGATAATCTGCAAGGCTGCCGCCTTCTTGACTGAGCCCGGAGCGCCGCCGAGCAGCGATTCCACCGAGGTCACCGTGCTATTCACAAAAGGAAGAAAGCCTTGAACAACATTCAACCCTTTGGTCAAACCAGCCAGAAAATTCATACCCCTCCTTCGATCTAGACGGTTTCGCGAAAGGCATATCCCTAGAAGCTTGATAGCTCCTGGATACTCCTACTCTGAAACCTCTCTACAGTTGTGCTTCTGATCAATGCAACTTTGTCACGCGGAGCCGAGAGCCGCGACTGCACTCTCGTCCAAAGAATGCAACTTGAACCGTCCGTAGATGGCCATGATCTTTTCGGCGTACCCCGGATCGGTCGCCCAATGCTTGGCGATGGCTCGGGCGAACTCCTCCGCATTTGCCGGGCACGCTCGCGCTTCGGCGAACAAACTGCTCGTGGCGATCAGCTTGTCCCTTGCCGCGAAGCACTCGGCCATGGATTCAAACTTGGCGAACTCGGCGGTGACCGCCTTGACCGTGCCGTTTTCAACTTCATGTGTCGGCATCGCAACCCGGTCGCGTTTGCCGTACGCCTTGATCCCGAAATAGTTGTTCGCTTCGCGCGAAAGCCTTGACTGTCCCCACGCGCTCTCCAGTGCCGCCTGGGCCACCGTGATTCCGGCGGGAAATCCGCTTTTCGCCGAAGCCGCTTTTGCCGCCGCCATCGCCTGCCGCAGGAATTCGCTTCGTGTCATCAGTGACTCACTTTCAGATAGTCGAATGCCAGGCGTGCCAGTACGGCCAGGACCGCGATTCCTCCTCCGACTCCCATCACTCTCTGTAGAAACCCTTCGTGGCGGGCGATTCTCTGTTCCAACTCCTGCATCTTTCCCCCGTTGCCGTTTCCCACGATCCAGCGCATGTGCGCTTTCAGCTGCGGAAGATCTCCTCCGCCGAGTCCTGATCGTGCGCCACCTGCACGCTCAGCGTTCCCCGCCTGGTGATCGTGTGCACAAAGAATCGCGCCGCCACATACGTCGTGATGCCGAGCTGCCGCGCCTTCAGAACAATGTTCTTCTGATTGCAGCGGCCCTCATATTCCTGCTGCGCCCGGTTCAGCACTAACGGTTTGATCTCGCCCTGCTTGGTCCGCACTTGCAGCAGCTTCTCCACCAGAAACTGCCGGATTGTCCTGCCGTCCAGTCGCTTAGGCCTGGCGTCCAGCCGGGTGCCCAGCCTTTGCAACAACTCCAGGTCGAGCAATCCGCCGCCTTCTCCCCTGCCAGCCAACCGTCTTCTCATCGTCTCCGCCATCATTCGCTGGTCGCCGTGCGCTGGGACAAAGCTCGCCGACCGCCGCCTCGATTCGCAGCCGATCGTCCCTTTGCGGCTTCAACCACCCGCACGGTTCCTTCTATGATTGGTGCAGCGCTGTGCTGGGGATCACCCCTGAAGTGATCCATGATTGAGCCGGTGGCTTGCACCGCCGGCATTGCCCATCGCCGGATTTCCACTACAGCTTCCACCCTGTTAAGTACCGTTACGCCTTTAACGACGTCACTTCCGAAAATAGGCTAGCGCCAAATTACCAGCGTATGCCGTAATTGCCCCGGTCGATGACGGGCACACGCCTCCGCTGGCAGCATTGGCCGCTTGACCCATGATCTTGGTGCTATCAGCGTTCAGCATGTTTCCGGTTACGGAAGAAATCGACATCGCATAAGCGATCACTGATGCGTTGCTGCTAGTCTGGGCGTAAAGAGTCCAGCCAGCCGGAATAGTAACCGTGCCCTGCGACAAAGCAACCGTTTGCTCCGAGGTATTGCTAGTCGATGCGTATCCCCCGGTGTTGGCCAAAAGCGTACTTCCATCGGCGCTGTAGATGCAGTTGTCGCTGGTCGAACCGGATTGGCCGGTTTGAATTGCGTAGGTGACCTTGGAGATGGTGACTGGAGTCTGTAGATACTGCGGGAACACGAGTACCACGTTGTTTCCGCTCGTGATCGCGCCCGTACTGACGTTCTGCGGAGGACCGACGAGTCCGCCCCAGAAGCCAAACTCCGCAATCGATGTGGGCACAGGCACAGCCCCTGCATCGCTGGCCGTCACCGTCACGTTGCCAGACAGCGCATGGCCATTCACTGTCGTCGTCTGCGGAACGGTAGGTGTTGGCTGCCGTCCCCGCGCTCAGTGCTCCCGTAACATCACCAACGGTGGGCTGCGTCCGCTGGCATATCCCGTTGCTGTCGATGTACTGGCACCATTTGCTGTCCGATCCTGGAGACGCAATCGGCTGCACGGTCACGGAGTTGGCGTCCGGCACAGTGATGGTGCGTACCGCCGTTAGTCCAGACGTGTTGAAGTGAAAATACTTGGTTGGCACTCCAAACAGCCCATCGCTGAAGGGGTAGGTCGCGATGCCAGCGGTTCCGTTCGATGCCGTAGAATAGAAATTCCCCGCTGAACTTACGGTGCCCGAGGCGCCAACCGTGAATGCCCAACCGCCAGGTCCATAGCTGTTAATAATATTCCCGCTCGGATCATCCACGGTCAGATATAGCGCATGCCCTCCGCCGCTCGTCGCATTGTTTTCGATCGTGGCGATGTAGCCGGTTTTGCTGCCGCTAATGGCGAGCGAGGTCTGCGCGGCCTCCGGCCACGAATTACCTTTGTTGACCGTCCCCGTGCCCGTATCAGCGTAGGGCGTAGTGACTTCGGGTCTGACTTGATTGCTCACCAGCATGTTGCCGGTCGAGTCTGCAACATAAATTCCGTAGGTCTGGGTGGGCGTCGCCTGCGAGTCGAAAAACTTATTGCCGGAAATCAGATTGTAATCCGCCGTGATCGAGGAAAGGCTTTGAATCTGCACCGCCTGCCCGGAGCCGCCCTGCATGTTGTTATAGAACGAAGTCCCGGAGATGATGTTGTTCGCTGCGCCGTGGATCATCGCTCCCTGATACTTGCAGTTGGAAATCGACCCGCCGCGATAGCGCACGCCGTTGATCCATTTCAACTCCAGGCCATACGTGGAGCTCGCGGTGTTGCCCGGGCAGAGGATGTCAAAGCCGCTGAACTCGATGTCCTAGTAGTTTCCCGATACTGCAGAGCTTTCACTCAGCAGTACGCCTTCACCTGTTGGCAGACAGTTTCCACCCTTAATCGTCATGCCTAAGATGTTGCCGTTGTGCAGGTTGCTAGCCTTGAGGCAGTAGGCATACCCCGCAATGAGCGGGCTGGAAAAGCTCATCCCGTTGACCTGCACCCCCGTCCCGCCGCCCCAATCAATTCCCGCCTGGACCAGCCCGTTGGTGGCAACCAGAATCGGGTTGCTGATGACTCCGCTGGCGGGCACGGATGTGTGGTTCGGCCCAAACTGGATGGCCGAAGGAACCGTGCCGTACGTTCCCAAGGTCCCGTTGTCGAGGATGTTCGCATTGATAATCTGGAAGTTGGTCGCATCCTCCAGGTTGATATCATGCGCGCTGCCGTTCTGATTGGCGTTTGCCGGCCAATCGTTTGTACCCGTAATGTGCGCATTGACGATCTGCAAGCCGACATTCGGATTCGTGCCGTCCCAGGTTGAACTGACGCAACCGACATAAACCCCTGTACACCAGAAGTCGTGAATCTTGTTGTTCGTTCCGCCCTGAAAGACAACGGCATCGGCCAACCCGCCGTAGAAGGTCGTATCCCAAAGTTCCGCGTTCGTCACCGAGACAAAGCGGATGGCATTGTTCAGCGGAGTCCACGCCGTACCGCTGGTGAAGGTGCTAGTCATCCCGCATCCGTGTATCTTTGGCGCGTTGATGCCGGTCCCAGTGATGAGTGGCCCGTTGAAAGCTCCCGAGATGGTCGCGCCATCGACGCACTCGATTTCAACATTGTTCTTGCTGATCGTCAGCGTCGACGGCAGCACGACCAACGCTGTGAGGGTGAGCTTGCCGCCCGTACTCGGCAGCGCATCGTGCCATGCTTGCATGACGTTCGGGGTCCCGAGCAGCAGCGATGAGCCCACCCCGACGTTCCCTGTTACCGCAATGCCGTTGGCGCCATCGCTCGTGACGCCGGGAAAAGATGGAATCGCCGGCTTGTTAAGAATCTGCGCGACGCCCGTGCTCGCGTTCCAGTCAGAGCTCACCTGTGCGGCGGGAATCGTCAACGACACCGCACCCGTTTGTCCGTTTACGCTCTGCACGGGAGCCCCGGAGGCGGCGATGAACCCGCTGTTGTTCGTCAGTTGCGAGGTCTGCGTCGGGATCTGTGAAACCTTCGCCAGGCTCGCGGCGTCACTCAAGTTGCTGGACGCCAGCGCTGTTCCGTTGACTTGATATTGCGTCGCGTTCACCGTGCCGGGCGTCGTCTGCGCCGGCGCGGAATTGCCAACCGTGTCCAGAACAAACTGCCGGTTGGCGGCATCGCCGGAATTCGTCGGCGTCGGAACCTGGGGAGAGTTCTGGAATGTCTTCACGCCCGTTATCGTCTGACTTCCCGTCAGCTCGACTGCCACATTGCTTCCCACGGCACTGGCGATCGCCGAATCGACATAATCTCTTCCCACAAACTGCATCGCCTGCGACTGTGGTACCAATGACGACCGCACCGCGGCGATCGTCGTCTGCGGAACCTGCGGAACCACCCAATACTCGGTGCTTCGCGTTCCGTCGTCCAGGTCCACCACAACTTTGTAGTAAGTGCCCTGCGGAGTCGATCCGGTATTCGGAAATATCGCTGCTTGAACCGATCCGTTGGTTCCCAGGTTCACCGTCATCGAACCAGCCGCAATGGCATCGCCGCCCGCCGTCGTAAATGCCGGCCACGAGATCAACAAAGTCCCTTGCGCCGGTGTGCCGTCGGCTCGATACAGAACATCCACGATCGCTGTCTTGCTCGTCGCCGCCCGTGCTTCCGCTCCCGCAAGAACTGCAACCGTCAGAATGAGCCACCAAATAAAAACCCGCCTCGTGGGGCGGTCTGTTCTGAATCTCATGTTCTTTTATCCTGCTATCCTGCTCTGTCCAGATCGGCCAGATCTCATTGCGCCGCTTGGCCCGAAAACTCTTTCATGAACGATTCCACGCTGCGCACGTACACGTCGGCAAAATCCACCACGTAGCGCTTGCTCTGAATCAACCGTTTCGCCTCTTCCAGCTTGTGTCCCAGAGCTCGCATCACCGCCAGCGCCATCATCGGTGCCCGGTGAACTCCCGCCGCGCAATGGATGTACAACTTCGTATCACTTTGCTCCAGCGCCCGCAGTGCAAAATCCACCCCCCGCTCAAACACCGGCCTCGGTTTCGGCTGGAAATCGTCGTCCACAGGGTTCCACAATACTTCAATCCCAAACGGCTCCGCCAGCGGCGTGTCGTCAAACTCGATTTGCATGTCGATGATATGTGTAACCCCGGTGGCAGCCACCTGCGCCATTTTCTCTTCGACCCAGATCCCGCCGCCGACCGCAATCCGATCGGTGACCCATGTCATGTCCATTGCAGAATTCCGCCCCCGGCCCTGATCTAGCATCGCGGCCAACCGCGCGCGCCAATACTTTACTTTAACAGCTTGGAACGTCGGTTGAACCGCTGCGCCACGAACCGGAGGGCGAATCCGGCGCCCGCGCCCGGCTCGGCAGGTTTCCAATCCCATTTCAAAGATGAATCTTACCTGCTCACGTTTGCCCGTCGGCTCTTGCTCCTTACCTGCAATAAACAGTCTGCCCGGAGACTTACTCTTCCGGTTGAATCGGCACCGCCGGCTCTTCCGCGGGTGGCGCCATCTCAGCTTTGGTCGAGCTGCCCGCGGTCTTGCGCCTGCCGCCGCGTTTTTTCGCAGGCACTGCGGACTCGGGGGCTGCTCCCAACTGCCCCAGCAGCAACTCTGCCAACGAGGCGTCGGCTGCCGCTTGCGCCGCTTTGTCCTCCGCCTTCTTGCCGTCGTCTTTATCGGCAATGGTGAGGAGGAGCTTCGCCTCGTTGTAACTTCCCCTCTTCGCTTTCTCGATCAAACCGTCCACAATCTGATCCATCTCGGCAATGATCTTCTGCTTGCATTCCTGTTTCACGCTGTGGGCCGACTTCGGCCGCTTGCGCGGTTTACCGGCTTCGTCCTCCGCAGGCATGACCTCGTCGGTCACGGAACCGGCATTGAGGCCGGCACCCTGCTCGATTACCGCTGCGCTCTCTTTCTTTGTGGAACGCATTCTACGGGTCTGGCTGCGCTGCGATCCGCCGGCATTCTTCTCTACCTTTTGCCTCTTCCCTCTATCGCTCGCCATCCGTGACTCTCGTCTTTCCTGCAACCGTCACACGCATCCGCGCGTCTGCCGCGCCCTTCCTTCTGCCTTTCTATTCTTAGGATAGCAATTTTATGGGGGGCACTGAGACATTGGACACAGATCTCTATCTCGCGCGCTTCCGCGCACTTGCCATTTTTCTCGTCGCAAGTTCGCTTGACACGCCGAGAACCGGCGTGCCAAGTCGGCTTCGCATTCATCGGATGCCTTCCGCTCACTCGCCCAACAAATTCGTACGCAAAAAAAGGGCGCGGTTTTGGACGCGCCCAAGTGTACGTAAGTAAATCGAACTATTGAATCCGGTTTCGCCACATATAGCTCTCCATGCGAACAACCCCGGCCCGCGCTACAGCTTTCTGGCCCGCGTCCAAAACGGCTGTCCCCACCGAAGCAGCCGGCTTCTTCGGAGGCAATTTTAGCCGCACCGGATCCCCGCGCCTGCCCCCTACAGCCTCGGTTTCAAAACTTTCCACCCGTGCCGAAAATTCCCGATTCCGCAGACACACCACGCAATCCGGTTGCTCCAACGTCAAAGGCAGCGGCTGAATCAGCTTGGCCGTCAGCAACCTGTACGACAACCTGTCCAACGCTGCGCTGTAGCGCCGTTCCACTTGCCGCCGCGAGAGCCCCAGCGATTTTCCCGCTTCTTCCTGCGATTGATCCAGAAAAACCAGCGCGGCAATCGTCTCCAGCGATGCCGGATCCAACTTTTCCATGCACCGTTCCATGTCGTGAACAAAGATCACGAAGTCTTCAAACGTGTGCGGCCGGCTCGAGGAGACTATCCCCCGGAACACCTCTCCTCCCAGGATCGAAGGCAGCCTGCCAAGATCCAGCGACAACCGGAAATAACGCCGCAGCATTCGCTCCGTTTGTGCCCTGTAGAGGGGAAGTACCCCCTCCCCATCAAGAAATTCACACCCCGATTTTTGCGGCCCATTACAGGTCCCGTCCCGCACTGGCTTATGGTTCTGAGTAGCCTTCATACTGGCAAACCTCCCAGAATCATGATCGACTCATGGCCCAAACCCGCCAGACTGGCGCTCCGGTTGGACCGGTTGCTCCTTGCCCTCCACAGTTTCGTGAGCTGCTTCTCTTCCGCCACGCACCGCTCGCACCGGTTTTGCAATACTCCGTGCTCCCTCGTCCACAGCCCACCGCAACGCTCACAGTACTTTAGTTCTAGTCTAACGATTCCCCGTTCTAGTTTTACGATCCCCCCCTGTTGCTGTATGATTCATTTTCCCCCCATTGGTTCGGCCCTGGTTCCAGCAATCGACCCTGCATTCGGCTCGACCCCCTTGTCGGCTTTGTGGTCCAGTTTTGAATCGCGAAATTCCTAGACGGAAACGGACATGCCGTATCGCCATGAAGCCGCCAATTGTGATAGTTCCCCCGATGCCTGGGTTCGTAGTTGCCGATAACCAGATTGGCGTCTGGTTTTATGTGCTCGTACATCGCAGAGGTTTCCTCGATGCTTTGCATTCCCTCGAGGTGTTCTCCCTCTGCTTTTTCATTTCAGCCGGCAGCCGTCGCCGCCGGCTGAAACCACTGTCCGCCGGACTCCGCACACCAGCCCTTTTCGGCTGAGGTACGGTACGCGCCGCCGCGCACACAACCGCGCGGTTGAGCTATCCGGGAAAGTGGAGTTCAACGATCACACAATCTTGATGACGGAAAACCGCCACCGTCCGCTTCGCGTGACTGTCAGTGAATGCGGTCGTGAGGGGTCTTCCTTTATCATCAGCAACACAAAAGAGGTACTCAGGCTATGCAGGACGCGGAACATTGGTCAACAAAAAAATAGCTTCGAGATTGTTTTTGAGAATTTTCTATAGCTTAAAGCTATAGATCGGAATGCCAATTTATGGATTTCATCGCGCTGCAAGACGCTCTTCGAACCATTGTCGCCGGCAGGATTCGCACCGGTCAGTTGACCGGCGTCGCCCTGGCGCGCAAAACCGGCTTTCGCCAAGCCCACGTCTCTAACTTTCTCAACCGCCGACGCGGCCTCAGCCTTGAGGCCATGAATCGCGTCCTCCAGGTCCTCGGTCTCTCCGTCATCGACCTGATCGAGCAGGCCGAAATCAATCGGCGGGCTACCGTTGCCCCACCCGCCGAAGGCGCTTACAGCAGCGTTCTATTGGTCGAACCGCAGGCTGCCATCGGCCAACCCGTCATCACCCGCGCCTTTGTGCTGGAAGTCTTGAAATTCAAACAGAGCTTCCTCCGCCGCCTGCGCGCCGATATGGCCAGCGCACGCCAGGACTGGATTCGCTTCGTCCTCGTTAAGGCCGACGCCGGCAACGGATTGGCCATGTATCCCCGGATGAATGCCGGAGCCACTTTGCTCATCGACCGCCACCACAATTCCCTCCGCCCATACCGGCGCGGCGTGCCCAACATCTACGCCGTTGCCAAAGACGGCGAAATGCTGGTTCGCTATGTCGAGTTACAGGGGTCTCATTTGCTGCTGCGGCCTCAAAACCGGCAGTGTCCTCTCACCGCCATCTACATCGGCGAAGGCACGTCTTTCGCCGACCACATCGTCGGCCGTGTTTGCCACGTCTCATTCGAGACCTGAGGAGATGCCGCCATTTCTCGGGAGCCGGCGAGGGCGGCGAAAATGCAGCAATCTTTCGGCACCCTTCCGGGCCGGTTTTGCGAGGGGTATATCTCATGAGGCAACTTAGGGTTCCGTCCCGATAAGGAACTAAGGTGCCGTTGAGCCGGCTTTTGGGGTCGACAGACGCCTTCTGGCGCTAAAATAGATACAAGTACGAGCACGTACGATAATTCCCGCGATCTGGAGTCATTGATGGCACTCATGTCGGAAAGTAAAGCTGTGGTCCGTTCGGCTTCTTCGGTTCAGCCTCCCAAAAGGCTGTTGTTTGGGCCAGGACCGACCCAAGTAGATGCTCGCGTGTACAAGGCCATGGCGAAGCCGGTCGTCGGCCACCTTGACCCTTACTTCTTCACCGTCTTCGAACAAGTTCACCAGATGTTGAAAGTCGTCTTTGGCACCCAGAACCCTGTGACCTTCGCCGTTTCCGGGACCGGCAGCTCCGGAATGGAAACTGCTGTCGCCAACTTCGTTGAGCCCGGAACGAAGGTCGCCGTCTTCGCCAACGGCTATTTCTGCGACCGCATCATCGAGATGGCCCGCCGCCAGGGTGGTGAAGTCGTGCGCTTCGAGAAGCCCTGGGGAGAGGTGTTCGGCGACGACGAAGCTTCCGAGTTCCTTCATCGTGAACGCCCGCAGGTAGTGGCCTATGTCAATGCGGAGACTTCAACCGGCGCGCTGCAACCGGGCAAGGCCATCTGCGCGGCGGCGCATGCGGTGGGTGCCGTGGTCATCGCCGACCTCGTCACCTCCCTTGGCGCCATGCCGGTGAACGTCGACGAGACCGGCATCGACATCGCCTATAGCTGCTCTCAAAAGGGTCTGAGCTGTCCTCCTGGACTGGCGCCGATCACGGTCTCGCCGCGAGCCTGGGAGCGCCTCAAGTCCCGCAAGACCAAGGTGCAGAGCTGGTATCTCGATTTGAACCTGTTGAACGAGTATTACTTCCAGACGCCGCACAAGTATCACCACACCGCCTCGGCTTCGCTGCTCTATGCGCTCCACGAAGCGCTTTCGCTGATTGTGGAGGAGGGTGTTGAGAAGCGCTACGCGCGGCATTACCAGGCGCACCTCGCGTTTGTAAAGGGCGTCGAGGCGCTAGGTTTGCGCATGCACGTGGCGGAAGGCAAGCGCATCTGGAACCTGAATACGCCTTGTGTGCCCGAGGGCGCCAACGACGCCAACGTTCGCAAGATCCTTCTGGAGGAGCAAGGCATTGAAATCGCTGGCGGCTTCGGTCCGCTGGCGGGCAAGGTATTCCGCATCGGCACTATGGGCCCGTTAGCTACCGAGACCAACGTACGCTCGTTCTTGCGGCATTTTGCCAACGCTCTCAAGGCAAGCGGCTACCAAAAGGCGAAGAAGGCGGCCGCCAGATAAAACCAAATCGATTTCCAACCGCACTCACCCCGGCAGGCGAATACCTGCTGGGGTTTTGTTTTATCTGGCAACTACAGATAAATCGCCCTGGCGCCTTTCACGGCGGAGATTTTTCCGCGTATCTCCTCCAGCACCGCGTTCGGAACAGCCGAGTCGGTTTGCACGATGGCCATTGCCCGGCGCGCCGACCGCTCATCCCGCGCGCCAGCCGGAACGGGACGCCCGTCGGCCTCGCGTCCCAGCGAGAAACGCGCGATGTTGATTCTGTTCTGCCCCAGGATCGTGCCGATGCCGCCGATCACGCCCGGAAGATCCTTGTTGGAAAAGACCACCAGGTGGCCTTCCAGCGGCGACTCGATATCGATGCCGTTCAGCTCGATGATGCGCGGAAACTTCTCGTGAACGACGGTTCCCCGCGCCAGCAGCGTCGTGCCGTTGCCCTTCAGCGAGAGCCGCAGGGCATTGATCTGCCCGGCAGCACTCTCCGAGGCGCTGTCTTCGCGGATGCTGACGCCGCGGGTGGCCGCGACCGTGGCCGCGTTCACGAGGTTGACCACTTCCTGCGACCCGCATTGCAGCACCCCGGCCACGGCGGAATCGCGAAGCACGGCGGTCTTCCACTCGCCGACGTTGCCTTCGTAGCCGACGCGGATCTCCTCCAGGTTGAGGTCGGAATCCATGAGCTGCGCCAGCAGAGAGGCCATGCGGCGCGCCAGATCGAGATAAGGATGAAGCTGCTGGTACTCGACCTCGGTCAAGGAGGGAACGTTCACGGCGTTCTGGACGACGCCATTGTTAAGATATTCGCGGACCTGCTCGGCCAACTGCACGCCCACCGCATCCTGCGCCTCCACCGTCGAAGCCCCTATGTGCGGCGTCGCGATCAGGTTGGGCAACTCCAGCAACGGCGAGTTCTTGGGCGGCTCCGCGACAAAGACGTCGAGCGCCGCCCCGGCCACCTGGCCTGAGCGCAACGCCGCGCACAAAGCCGCTTCGTCGACCAGTTCGCCGCGCGCGCAGTTGACGATACGCACACCCTTCTTCATCATCGCCAGCGATCCGGCGCAAATCATTCCCTGCGTCTGCGGAGTCAGCCCGAGATGCAGCGAGAGGTAGTCGGCTCCGGCATAGAGATCATCGAGCGAGCACAGCTTTATCCCGAGATCGCGAGCCAGCGCGGGAGAGACGTAGGGATCGTGCGCGCTCACCGTCATGCCCAAAGCCTTGGCGCGCTTTGCCACCTCTACTCCAATGCGCCCCAGGCCCAGGATGCCCAGCTCTTTGCCGCGCAGCTCCGTTCCCTGAAACGTTTTCTTTTCCCATTTGCCGGCACGGGTGGAAGCATCGGCGCGCGACAGGTGGCGGGCGAGCGAAATCATCAGCCCGATGGCGAGTTCGGCGACGGCCACGGCATTGGCCCCCGGAGTGTTCATCACCACGATGCCGCGGCGGGTGGCCGCTTCGACATCGATGTTGTCGACGCCAACTCCGGCACGCCCGATCACGCGCACCTTGGGCGCCTTCTCCAGCATGGCTGCGTCAACGTAGACAGCGGAGCGCACGATGAGGGCATCGGCGTCCCGCAGGTGCGCCTCCGGAGATAGCTGGTACTGAGCGGGATCGATGACCTGCCAACCCTTCTCCCGGGCGAGCAACTGCATCCCGGCCTTGGAAATCGGCTCGGCTATAACAATTTTCATCGCTGTCCTCCGCCCGCCTGCGCGCTTCTGCCGGCGACGCACTCTGAAGTGGATCGTCCGCAGGCGCACAGCGCCGGCCGCTTGCCCGCCCGCCACTCGAAGTCAACCCGTTGCGCGGCGGTGAGCCCCGCGCCCAACGGAAACTTGCCGGGGCGCATGCGCTCCAGAACCTGCTCCAGCCCACCGACAATGCCCATGGTGTCGACGTAATCGAGATAGCCTAGATGGGAGACGCGAAAGATTTTTCCCTTCATCTCGTCGCCTTGCCCGTCGGAAAGAATTCCGCCGAAGTCAGCCTTGAACCGCTTGACGATGTCGCTGCTGACGATGCCTTCGGGCGCGAGCACGGCGGTTGCGGCCGCGCTTGGCGCCGTCGGCGCGAACAGTTTGAGCCCGAGCGCCTGCACGGCGGCGCGCGTCATGGCGGCGCAGCGTTCGGCGTTGTCGACCAGCAGACGGCGGCCTTCGGCGACATCGCCGCCGCCCAGCGTGGCAAAGTAGTCGAGCGAGGCGCCCATGGCCGCAATCAGCGCGACCGAAGGCGTGTACGAGGCTTCACCCTTGGCGTTCGACTTGTGTTCCTTGCGGAGATCGAAGTAGTAGCGCGGCTGGTTTGTGGTCTCCATCCGCTTCCAGGCGCGCTCGCTGGCGGCAAGATAGGCGAGCCCCGGAGGAATCATCAGCGCTTTTTGCGAGCCGCCGATGATGACATCGACCGCGTCAGCCTCCAGATGGGTCGTGCCCAAGCCGGTAATGGCGTCGACGACCAGCAGCGCGTCGCTGCCGCGCACCAATTCCGCCAGCGCCGGAATGCAATGGCGCGTACCGGTCGAGGTCTCCGTGGCCTGAACGAAGACGGCGCGCACTTCGGGAGAGAACTGGGCGCGCACGTCCTCGATCGAAACCGTTTGCCCGTACGGAGCCGAGACCGTGCGCACTTTGCAACCGTAGGTTTTCGTCAAGGCCACCCAGCGCTCGCCGAACTTGCCGGCCGTGATCACCAGCACCGTGTCGCCTGGATTGGTCAGATTGCTGACCGCCGCCTCCATTGCTCCGGTGCCGGATGCGGTCAGAATGACGACATCGTTCGAGGTGCCGATAAAAGCCTGGAGCTGTTTCAGCACCTTCGAAAACAGTGCCCTGAACTCAGCAGTACGGTGATGAATATCGGCGGCCGCCATCGCGAACTGCGACGCGGGCAACAGTGGCGTAGGACCGGGGGTGAAAAGGCGGGTCTTGCTGATCATCTCTGGCTCCGTTCTGTCCCAACAATCGCAACCACGGGATTGTTTGGGACCAACCCTAAGGCAAGAAGTTTTACTGCCTACCTGCTACTTCAGAAACACTGGTCCAGGTTATCGAGCGTGAGTCCGCTCAACAGCTTGGGATAAAAATCGGTGGATTTCTGCGGCATGACGCGCCCGGCATAGCATAGGTCCCGCATCACCGTCAGCGGAACCGGGTTCAGCAGAAACGCTGCATTCGCTCCATTCGCGACTTGCTGGACGGCCTCGTCAGCCGAGCGGAAATAACGCACGTTTCGCTGCTCGCGCACGGCTTCCGGTGAAATGCCGAGAATCCTGTGCAGCACGATTTCGTGCAACACCACGACATCGAGCTGCCGTTCCAGCGTTGTCACGTCCGTGAGCAGGTTGTCCACTTTGTCGGCACGCACGCGGGCGAGGACGCGACCGCCCGCGGTGACGACGCCGAAAGCGGTGCCGCCGCGGCCCATCTCCGCCAACTCGGCCAGCAACCCTGCGCCGCTGCTGGTGGTGCGCTTCAGCTCGCAGAATTCCTGCAATTGGCGCGTCAACTTCTCCGCATCGAATCCCTCGACTCCGAAAACGACCCGGTGCGTCGGCAGCACGACCAGGCCGGGAGAATTCATGTTGACCAGCGTCATCATTACGAACTCATGCGGGGCGTTGCGGTCGCTGGAATTGGCACGGCAGGCGTCGCGGTACGCGCTCGCAGTTTCGTAACGATGATGACCGTCGGCGATGATCAGCCGCTTGTTACGCATCGCGCCGACCACTCGCTCGACGACCGCCGGGTCGTCGATGCGCCACAGAAGGTTTTCGACGCCGTATTCGTCCACGACATTTTCGTCGGCTTCGCGATTCGCCACGGCCGGGCAGATGATGTTTTCGACTTCGTTCGCCACATCTTCGTAGATCATGAAGAGCTGGCCCGAGTGCGTGCGCGTGGCTTGCAGAAGATTGCAACGGTCTGCCTTGGGCTTGGCCAGGGTCTGCTCATGGCGAAAAACCACCCCGTCTTCGTAGTCGTAGATTCTGCCGAGGGCAATCACCCCGGTTCGCAGCACTGGCTTGTCGGGTTGCACGGGGCTGGCGAACTTCTGCACATAGGCATAAATGCCGGGCGCCGGGTCGCGCCGTAGAACACCCTCACCCTGAACCTGCCGCAGAAAATCAGCCGCCCGCGTGTATACGTTAGACGACGGATTATCTCCAGGTTCGGGCTTGCCGAGTTCGAGGCGGACCAGGTTATACGGGCTTCGGCGGTAATAGGCGTCCTGCATTGCCGGCGTGATCTTGTCGTAAGGCTGCGTCAGCACGTCAGCCAGCTTTACCTTGGACGAATCGAAGCGAAGCGCGTGAAAAGGTCTGATTTCTGCCATCTAGCTAGGTCCCTGTACCCTCTAAAATTAGACCCGTGAAAACCACCGCCGATAAGCTTGGAGAATGAATTGTCGCCCACCCTGGCGGAGATTGTTATTAAGCTGTGCGACTGAGCAGGTTATTTCACCAGCGTGATGCGCAGCTGCGGCAACGGCAGCACGATCGACATCGCGGAACGGCTAAGCGGAGACATAGCCGATGAGAGGAACGCCCCATACTTAAAATTATCATGGGAAAGCCTTGACGCGCACCACCATTCTGACCCGCGATTCGCGCGGCGGCAATTCACCGTACTTGGCAAATGAAGGTAAGCCGTTCGAACAGAGCAGAATCCAAGCAGGGGCTTGCGAAAAACCGGGAACCAAAATCAAAGAGATGCCGCGGAAGACGGCATCTCTATTGATTGCTCAAGAATAGATCAAGCTACAAGTTTATTTCTCACTCGGAAGTTCGAAACAGTGGCACCGGCTCCGCCACCGCGCTACTCCCGAGGTGAGGCGCACGAACCTCACCCCGGAAAATCCGCCAGACACTCGCTTCGCCGCCTACGATACGTCTGCCTTCTTATAGGTCTCCTCGGAGAAGATTACCGAGATAGCGGTAATAATCACGAAAGAGATCATGTAGAGCGACACAGGCCATGACTTGTTGTGGGCCCACGCCAGCAGCGCGGTTGCGACCGGAAGCGCCATGCCGCCGGCAAAAATCGATGCAAATTGGTAACCGAGCGATGCGCCGCTGTAACGCACCTTCGCCGGAAACAGTTCAGCAAAAAAGCTTGCCTGCGGTCCGTACATCGCCGAGTGACCCAGTTGGCCGATTAAGATAATGGCGGCCCAGGCCCAATAGATATTCCCGGCAGCCTTGTCCAGCATCCAGAAGAACGGGAAGGACAGCACGCCGCACATGCAAGCCCCCCACATATAGACCGCGCGCCGCCCGATCTTGTCGGAAACCCAGCCGTAGAACGGCATCATGACCAGACCGATACCATAGTTGATGGTCAAGGCCGGCAGTAACGCTTGCCGGCTAAGCTTCAACACCGTGACGGCGTAGGTGAGCGAGAATACCGTGATGATGTAGTACAGGCCATTCTCGGCGAAGCGCATGCCCATGGCCAGCAGCAGGTTCTTCGGGTGATCTTTAATGGCCTGGATCACCGGCATCTTGACCTCGGACTTCTCGTCCTTGATCTTTTGGAAGGCAGGCGACTCGGCGAGCGTCATCCGGATCCAGATGCCGATGACGACCAGCACTATGCTGAACAGGAACGGCAGGCGCCAGCCCCAGGCGAGAAAATCGGCTTCAGACAACTGCTTGTTGGCCATCCAGAACGCGAACACGGACAGCAGTCCGCCAACCATAGCGCCTGTCTGCGGAAAGGAGCCGAAAAAGCCGCGGCGATGCGCCGGGGCGTGCTCAACCGCCATCAACACCGCGCCGCCCCACTCGCCGCCGAGTCCGATGCCCTGGCAGACGCGCATCAGAGTCAGCAGGATGGGAGCCCAAATCCCGACCTGGGAGTACGTCGGCAGCAGGCCGATGATCGTCGACGAAACGCCCATGAACAGCAGCGTGATGTACAGCATCTGCTTGCGGCCGATACGGTCGCCAAAGTGGCCGAAGACAACGCCTGCGAAGGGACGGGCAATAAAGCCGATGGTGTAGGTGGAAAAGGCGAGGAGTGTCCCCACCAACGGGTCAAACTTGGGGAAGAACAGCTTGGGGAAAACAAGCGCTGCAGCCGTGCCGTACAAGAAAAAGTCGTACCATTCGATCGAGGTGCCGATGAGGCTCGCGAATGCCACCTTGGCGAACTGAGGTTTGAGAACCTCCGCCGGCGACCCCACGGTAGATTGCTGTGCCATGTTCATTTCCTCCGAGTGCATTTGGCGATCTTGCGTATGCCACCCGGCCTGAGGGCGGCAGGTTGAAGCGTACTCGCGGACCGGATTTACTGCGCCGTCCAGCCGCCGTCGTTTGCAATAGGAACACCAGTCATGTTCTGAGCCGCGTCGCTGCAGAGAAAAACTGCGATCGCCGCGATTTGCTCGATGCTGGTGAAAGTTCCCGAGGGTTCTTTTTCGATGAGCAGTTCGCGCTCGGCCTGCTGCAACGAAATGGCCTGCTTCTCCGCTTTCATTTCGATCTGCTTCTGAACCAGCGGCGTGAGCACCCAGCCGGGGCAGATGGCGTTGCAGGTGATGCCTTTGCCGGCGTTCTCCAGTGCTACCACCTTTGTCATGCCTATCAAGCCGTGCTTAGCCGAGACATAAGCCACCTTGTTGACCGAAGCCACCAAACCGTGGACGGATGAAATGTTGACGATGCGTCCCCAGCCGCGGGCCTGCATTCCGGGCAACGCCGCGCGGGTGGTGTGAAACGCCGAGCACAAGTTGATGGCGATAATGGCGTCCCACCGTTCAACCGGAAAGCTCTCGACCGGCGAAACGTGCTGGATTCCGGCATTGTTGACCACTATGTCCACTTTGCCCAGACGCTTCTCGGCATCGGCAACCAGTTGCGCGCACTGTTCGCCTTTGGAAAGATCAGCGCCGTTGTACAGCGCGGTCACGCCCAATTCTTTCTCGATCCCGGCGCGTATCTTCTCGATCTCGCAGGGATCACCAAATCCATTCAGCATGATGTCGCAACCTTCGGCTGCCAGCCCCCGCGCGATACCGAGGCCGATTCCGCTGGTCGAGCCAGTAACGATTGCCACACGTCCTTTCAGCATAGAGATTCTCCTCCG
This sequence comes from Candidatus Korobacteraceae bacterium, assembly GCA_050015355.1. GTDB lineage: Bacteria > Acidobacteriota > Terriglobia > Terriglobales > Acidobacteriaceae > CAWBRT01. The sequence goes on from JBEKBO010000020.1 coordinate 32,571, forward strand.
CTCCTTCGGTCGCGTCGCGGTGGAATGTTTGCGCATCTTCGCAGCCGCCTCAAACGTGCTCTCGAAACCGGGAGCGGCCGGGGAAAGATTGCAAATAGGACGAACACCGCCGAGGCCGTGCTACAGGCCGTCGCGAACACGTCGCGAGACCATGTTTTGTGCTTCAGAAAAGCTGCTTGCCTTACCAGGAAGGGCACGCAGGCAAGCAGCGTTTGCTTACTCGCGCCTCAATTAGCCGCCGCCTGGGTGAACTTCGCTTCGCCGCTAATCGGCATGACCGGAACGTTGTTCGGGATAATCAACTTCGCTGCGGTCGCCGCGACGACTTGCTCCACCGTGACGCCCGGCGCCACTTCCTTCAGCACCAGTCCCTGCTCAGTCGGTTCGATCACGGCCATTTCAGTGACGATAAGACTGACCCGGCGCACCGACGTCAGCGGCAGGGTGCACTTTTTCAGGATTTTCGGCTTGCCCTTGGCGGTGTGGGTCATGGAAACAATGACACGTTTAGCGCCGGTCACCAAGTCCATGGCGCCACCCATGCCCGGAACCATCTTGCCGGGCACAATCCAATTGGCCAACTGCCCCTGCTCGTCGACCTCCAGACCGCCGAGCACGGTGATATCGAGATGCCCGCCGCGGATTAACCCGAACGACAGGGCGCTATCGATGCTGGCGGCGCCGGGAATAGCTCCGACATATCCGCCCCCCGCATCCGTCAGCGAGGGATCTTCCATCCCCTGGCCCGGAATCTGGGCCATACCGACAATGCCGTTCTCCGACTGGAAGTAGACTTCCATCTCCGGCGGCAGATATTGAGGCACCATGGTCGGCAGACCAATGCCCAGGTTGACCAGGTTCCCATCCTTCAGTTCGAGCGCCACGCGCTTGGCGATAACAACTTTATCTTCCATATGCCCCCAGCCCCCTTTCAATCAAGTAGTCCACCACGGGAAACGGAGTGGCAACCGCGTCTGGAGGTATTACCCCGACAGGAACAATGTGTTCCGGTTCGGCGATTACCGTGTCCGCCGCCATAGCCATCACCACGTTGAAGTTGCGGGCAGTAAGAGAATAATCAAGATTGCCGCGATAATCGGAGCGATGCGCAGCCAACAGGGCGAAGTCCGCCCGCAGCGGCGGCTCAACCAGAAACTTCTTGCCTTCCACTTCAATAGTCTGTTTGCCCTCTGCCACCACCGTGCCGAAGCCGGTCGGGGTCAATACTCCGCCCAGGCCGAAACCGCCGGCGCGGATGCGCTCGGCAAGCGTCCCCTGGGGAACCAGCAAGACCTCCGTCTCGCCGGCTATCATCTGCCGCCCGGTCTCGGGATTGAGACCGATGTGAGAGGCAATGAGCTTTCGAACCAGCTTGGCATCGATCAGTTTGCCAATGCCCCAGCCTGGTTTTCCAGTGTCGTTGGCGATAACGGTCAGGTTCTTGCGTCCCTGCCGAACCAGCTCGTCGATAATTCGGTGGGGCGAACCAACTCCCATAAACCCACCGATCATTAGAGAAGCGCCGTCGGGAATCATCTCGACGGCGCGTGTGCAGCTGATCGCTTTTTGTTGCATCAGCAAACTCCTCTTAACTATGAATTAGCTTTCCTTATTAAGCCTAAACAAATTATCGGGTCACTATTTATACCTTAATGGCAACTCAATTGGGGAACTTTCTGGCTCTTAGTCCTCTTGCCGTGACGGACATCACTCAGACGAGTGCGCTTCTATGGCTGCGCAGGGCCAACCCTTGCTATGGCGAGACGCCGTTCGCCGCATCCCGCGGGCGTTGAGGTTCCGCACGGCTTCCAACCTCACGCCCGTTCAAGCGCCATAGCCACGCCCATGCCGCCGCCGATGCACAGCGAGGCGAGCCCCTTGCGCGCACCGCTCCGCTGCATCTCGTACAAAAGCGTTACCAAAATGCGGCAGCCAGAGGCACCGATCGGATGACCAATGGCAATCGCTCCACCGTTCACGTTCACCTTCGCCAGATCCCACCCCATTTCCTTATGCACGGCGCAGGACTGGGCGGCAAAAGCTTCGTTGATCTCCAGCAGATCGAGGTCCTCGATCTGCCAGCCGGCCTTCTGCAGACAACGCCGGGATGCCGGCGCCGGGCCCATGCCCATCACCTTCGGGTCCACGCCGGCGCTGGCAAAAGCCGCAATCCGGGCCAGAGGCTTCAGGCCAAGCTCGCTCGCCTTGCTAGCCGACATCACTACAACTGCCGCGGCTCCGTCGTTGATGCCGGAGGCATTCCCCGCCGTGACCGTACCTTCTTTGGAAAAAGCGGGCTTAAGACCACCAATGTCTTCGATCTTCGCGCCGAGGCGAATGTATTCGTCGTCGGCGAACATCACCGGCTCGCCTTTGCGCTGCGGAATCGGCACGGCGACGATCTCCGCCTTGAACTTGCCGGCCTTTTGCGCGGCTTCGGCTTTGTTCTGAGACGCCACCGCAAACTTGTCCTGCTCTTCGCGCGTGATGCTGTATTCCTTGGCAACGTTCTCGGCCGTTACCCCCATGTGGTACTGGTTGTAGATATCCCACAGGCCATCGATGATCATGCTATCGACCAGTTTGGCGTCTCCCATGCGGAAGCCGTCGCGGGAACCCTGTAACAGGTGCGGCGTGGCGCTCATGTTTTCCTGGCCGCCGGCAACCACGATTTCCGAGTCACCGGTCATGATGGCTTCGGCTGCCAGCATCACCGCTTTCAGCCCGGAACCGCATACCTTGTTAATCGTCATGGCCGGAACCGTGACGGGCAGGCCAGCCTTGATCGCCGCTTGACGAGCGGGGTTCTGCCCCAGTCCGGCGGTGAGCACCTGGCCCATAATGACCTCGCCCACCTGGGCGGAATCCAGTTTGGCGCGCTGCAAGGCGCAGCGAATTGTTAGCGCGCCGAGTTCAGGAGCCGGAATCTTGGCGAGAGAGCCACCGAACTTGCCTACGGCCGTTCGGGTGGCGGATACGATTACGATGTCGCTCATAAATCTCCTCACAAGTATGAATTCAAACTCGAATATTTTTTTCGACTGAAGCTGCTGGCCGTCGCAAGCGGGAATGGACTGTCCATGAATGAATGTGTCAGCGTGTGAACTGCGATAATTCGCCAAGCTGCCGCACTGGCATACGGCCTCACCAGGCGGACACTTTGTATCCGCACCTTCCGGCTCACACATCGGCCAACTCACCAGACGACACCAAGTTCGAGCGGAATGCTGGGGCAGAGAAAATACCAGTTTTCTGGAGCGAAGTAAATACCGGCGGCAAAGCGTCCGTTCTGGCCGCGACATCGCATTGTATCGATTGGATTTGGCAGACTCGGCCAAGACTGGGCGGGAACCCGCCAGGAAAGCCGAACCGCATGGCCAGGCCGGCGATGCCGCGACAGGCTTTGCCAGTCCAACAGTCAGTGTTGCCGCCTTGCCGCCTCTGGTTGCATCTCTAAAGTAGACTCTCTTTTGTCGTCGTTTTGTTATCGCTGTGCTAACTTCCATTCAAGAGAAGGAGAATCGGATGTCCCAACCCATTTACATCGCTGCCTACAATCAATCCAAGTTCGGCAAGCTAATGGCGATGACGATCCCCGAAATCGTGGCCAACGCAGTCACTGGAGTTTGCCAGCGGATCGACGTACCGGCTTCGGTTCTGGATGTCGCCTCGGTGGGTTCGGCGTGCAACTTCACCTTGAACCGTCAAGGCTTGCTCGCCGGTCTGGTTGCGTCGCTGCCCGGCATGGAAGGCAAGCCGATTGAATCGGTTGAAAATGCCTGCGCTTCCGGCGGTCAGGCCGTGCTCTCGGTCATCTATAAGCTGCTGGGCGGTCTCGGCGATGTGGGAGTCGCCGTTGGATACGAGAAAATGCGTGACGATGACGGCAAAATGGACGGCAAATTAATTGGCGACGCCCTGGGATACTTCTCGCATCCCGACGATCGCACCGGCAAGGTCTTCGTCTTCCCTCACCTCTTCGCCGAAATCATGCAGTGCTACCTCCAGGCGTACGGCGCCACCGAAGCTGACCTGGCGCAGATCGCCGTCGCCGAATACGGAAACGCAAAACATAACCCGTATGCGCAGATGAACAAAGTTCAGATCACGCTTGAGCAGGCGCTCAAAGTCGAGGGCATCAATCGCTACGTGGTAGAGGGCCTGCCGCTCAAAACCTATGACTGCTCGCAGATCACCGATGGCTATGCCGCGCTGATCCTTGCTACCGAAGAAGGGCTTCGCAAGCTGGGCGTAGCCAAGGCGGACGCCGTCGAAATCGCCGGCTATGCGCAAGCAACCGACCCGCTGACGAAGAACGGGCGCAATATCCTGAGACCGTCCGGGGCTTACAAGGCGATGCAAAAGGCTTACGCAATGGCGGGCGCCAGCCCGGCCGACGTAAACGTGGCGGAGATTCACGACTGCTTCACCGTGGCGGCGGCGCTTGGCACCGAGGTTATCGGCAAAGCCGCGCCCGGCAAGGGCGCACGCTACTGGGTCGATGGCAAGGCGGCAGTCGATGGCGAATGCGGCATTAATCTCTCCGGCGGACTAATCGCCAAGGGGCATCCGGTTGGCGCCACGGGAATTTCCATGATCGGATTCTCTTATTGGCAGTTGAAGGGCATGGCTCCCCAGGGAATTCAGAAGAAAGACGCCAAGCTTGCTGCCACGTTCAACATCGGCGGCGCGCTGTGCGCGTCGGTCTGCACTGTGCTTCGCCACGCCAGCTAGATGTGCCTTCGACGGCACGCCGCCAGTTGCAGCGCGCTCAAAGGCAATGTATCTTCATGGACGCGCAGTGGAGCAAGCGCCGCACGCTTGCAACTGCGCGGAGGGAAGCTCGCAATGCAGCTTTGTCGATTGACTCGCTGGATTGATTCCGTGCGATGGCTTTTTTTGCTTACACTCCTGGCTATTGTCTGCCATCCGCAAACGGTCTTCGCAGCCACCAAGGTGATCACTGACGCGGATAAGGGTGGCGAGGTCCACCTGAAGACCGGGGACCAGCTCGAACTCCGCCTGAAATCGAATCCCTCGACTGGGTATATGTGGTACGTGCAGGCAAAGTCTACCCCGCTGCTGAAGCTGGTTCGCCAGTCGCAGACTGAGACCACCGAGCCGGGCGTGGGCCGTCCCATCTTCCAGGTCTTCCAGTTTGAACCCAGGCGCGGCGGGGACGGAGTTCTCCAACTGCACTACGTCCGCTCCTGGGAGAAGCCCGCGCCGGACGAAGAGCGCTTCGAAATTCACGTATTCATCGAGTAAGGCTGCTCTGCATCGGCAGTCTAAAAATGCAAGCGATGCCGCTCATATCCGGGCAACAGGCGCCATTGTTTCAGCATCTTAACTTATCGGGCCCCAATCATAGGAGTTGCTATCAATGGGCATTCGCATTCTATGCGTCGACGATAACGAGCCGCTGCTGACGACGCGGAAACTCCTGCTTTCGCGGCTTGGCTACGACGTATTGACAGCGACCACTGCGGAAGAAGCGCGCCGCCTGTTCCGCTCCACGACCGTCGACTTGGCGATTCTGGATTACCGCCTGCCCGGCGTCTTCGGCGACCAACTCTGCCGGGAGTTCAAGGAAATGCAGCCCGGCATTCGCGTCATTCTCGTCTCCGGCGCGTACCCGGATCGTGATTGCGACTGCGCCGATCAGTTTGTCCTCAAGGGGCAGGCCCCCACCGTTCTGCTGCAAGCAATCGTCGCTCTCACAAAGCGAGCTGCATAACTACCTCGTCGCGCCACTCGCGCTGTGAAAAACCCGCTCTCGGCGATGCTGCTACCCACCTCGCCTGAAACCTGTTTTTCTGCCTGCCTTCCGGCATCTAAGAAACTAGTGATAAACGGGCGCCGCTCTTACCGGTTGGCCTGCGGGAGGCATGAAGTGAAAGGGAAACTTCGCTACATTGTCATCGGTATTGTTGTCCTGGTTCTGCTGTGCGCCGCGCTGCCGTTCCTGATCGACGCCAACCAGTTCCGTCCCACAGTCGAGGAGAAACTCTCGGTGGCGCTGCAGCGGCAGGTGAAGATCGGCAACCTCAGCCTGTCACTGCTCTCCGGTTCACTCTCGGCGGACAACCTCTCCATTGCCGACGATCCGGCGTTCAGCCAGTCCGCGTTCCTGAGCGCTAAGTCGTTCCGGGTCGGGGTTGAACTGGTGCCGTTGATCTTCTCCAAGGCGATGCACATTACCGGGCTGACCATCGAAAAGCCCGAAGTTGTGCTGTTACGCAACCCCGCCGGAAAATGGAACTACTCTTCCCTGGCGGCCACGGGGTCCGGACAGTCATCTTCGTCCGCTCCCAAGAGCGGCGGAGCAACCCCCGACTTGACGATCAAGAAGCTGGAACTCAAAGACGGCCGCGTGGCGGTGGGGTCTACTACTTCACCGAAGCGAAGCGTCTATGACGAGCTCAACCTCGAAGCCAGCGACGTTTCCCTGAACTCGCAATTTCCGCTGCGCTTGTCAGCCAAATTGCCGGGCGGGGGCAGCCTCAAAGTGGACGGGAAGGCCGGGCCGGTCGACCACACCGACGCCTCCCTGACCCCTGTGAGTGCGAAGCTGGCAATCAGCGGTCTGGACCTCGCTCGAACCGGCTTCCTGGACCCTGCCTCTGGCATTGCCGGCATAGTGGATTTGAATAGCGATGTCTCGTCCGCGAGTGGCAAGGCAAAAGCCAAGGGCACGCTAAAGCTGGATAAAGTTCAAATGGTCAAGGGCGGCTCGCCGGCGCAAACGCCGATCAACATCGATTTCGATTCCGACTATGACCTGCGGCGCAGCGCGGGCACGCTCAACGACGGAGTCGTGAAGATCGGCGGTGCGGTCGCTCATCTGACCGGCACCTTCGAGACCCAGGGCGATTCCACCCGTCTCAACCTGAAGCTGAATGCTCAGAATATGCCGGTCAAGGACGTGCAGTCCGTTCTGCCCGCCGCCGGCATCGTATTGCCGAAGGGCGCTTCGCTCCAACAGGGCACGCTCAACGCAAATCTCAATTCCTCCGGGCCGCTGGACAAGCTCGTCACCACGGGAGATGTCGGACTCTTCAACGCCACGCTCACGGGCTTCGACCTTGGGTCGAAGCTTTCCGCGCTCTCTGCGTTCACGGGGGCCAAGAGTGGCAACGGTAATACCTCCATTGAGAAACTGACGTCCAATGTTCGCGCCGCTCCCGAGGGCATCCAGCTAAGTTCACTGCTGATGGTTTTGCCGGCTCTTGGTCAGCTCAGCGGAAACGGAACCATTAGCGCTCCCAGCAATGCGCTTAACTTCAAAATGCTGGCGACCTTGTCGGCTGCCGGCGGGGTAGTCAACGTGGTCGGCGGGCTAACCGGCCGGCGTTCCTCCGGCAATCAGGGAATTCCGTTCTCCATCCAGGGCACGACGTCTGACCCCAAGTTTGTCCCCGACGTCAAGGGCATGGCCGGCAGCATAGCTGGCTCGCAGGTGGGAAACCTCTTGGGCGGCTCCAAGTCGCAGGGCCAGTCCGGCGGAGTTGGGGGCGCATTGGGGGGCATGTTCGGCAAGAAGAGCAAGTAGACCCGTTTTGCGAAACGGGCCGGCGGTCCCCGACGACGGCCGCTTTCGTTGCTGGGGTTGGGGCGAGCGGTCACTTCAACTGGATTGGCCGCCGAATCATTTGCTTCAGATGCGCCCCGGCCGGAACGATCGGGTAGACCGAGTCCTCCTGTTCCACTTTGAAATCGACAAGCACCGGCCCGGAGTGCTCGCGCGCCTCGCGGATGGCGCGCACCACCCCGCCCCGTTCCGCGACGCTCATGCCGCGTACTCCGAACACTTCGGCCAGGGCGGCGAAGTCGGGACTCATGATTGGGGAGAACGAATAGTTCTTCTCGTAAAAAAACTCCTGCCACTGCCGCACCATGCCGAGATAGCCGTTGTTGATGACCGCGATGTTGATCTTGAGTTTCTCCTGCACCAACGTCATGAGTTCGGGAGTGCTCATCTGCAAACCGCCGTCGCCGACGATCGCCCAGACTTCGGCATCGGGGCGCGCCATCTTCGCGCCGATTGCGGCAGGCAGGGCGAAGCCCATGGTGCCGAAACCGCCGGAAGTGATCAGCGAGCGCGGCTGATCGTGCTTGTAGTACTGGGCCTCCCACATCTGGTGCTGGCCCACATCGGTGACAATGATGGCATCGCCCCGGGTTTCGCACCAGAGATCGCGAATCACGTTCGCGGCATAGAGGTGGCCGTCTTCGGCAAGATTCTGAATGTCGTGAACGGCTGCCGTTTCCCGGAGCTCGTGGATGTAGTCGAGCCACCCCGCATGCCTGGCTGGCTCCGCGCTTTTCAGCAGAGCGGAAAGAACTTCGCGCAGGTCTCCAAGGAGCGCGACATCGACTTTGACATTTTTGTTGATCTCGGTGGGATCGATCTCGACGTGAATCTTGCGAGCCAGTGGCGCGAACTGCCGGGGATCGCCCGTGACGCGATCATCAAAGCGCATGCCTAAGGCAATCAGCAGGTCTGATTCCTGGATTGCCGTGTTGACCCAGGACTCGCCATGCATTCCCATCATGCCGAGGTTGAGGCGATGCGAAGCCGGAAAGCCGCCAATTCCCAGCAGCGTGAGCGCCACCGGAATCTGGGCGCGCTCGGCCAGTGCGCGCAGTTGCGCCATGGCTCCCGACAGAATGACGCCGTTGCCGGCGAGGATCACCGGGCGCTCGGCATGGCGAATCAGCTCGAGAGCACGGTTGAGATCCGCGGCCGCGGGCAATTTGCGGGTGCGAAGCGGCAGATCCCTGCCGCCGGCGCTTGCGCCGTACATGCACATGCCCTGCTGAGCATCCTTGGAAATGTCTACCAGCACCGGCCCCGGGCGGCCTGAGCGCGCCACGTGGAAAGCCTCATGCATGGTCTTTTCGACATCGGCGGCATTCGTCACCAGGTAATTGCGCTTGGTGATAGCGGCGGTAACCGAGGTGATGTTCACCTCCTGAAACGCGTTGCTGCCGATGAGCTTGCTGTTGACCTGGCCGGTTATGCAGACGATCGGCGAAGAGTCGAGCATGGCCGTGGCTATGCCCGTCACCATGTTGGTTGCACCCGGCCCCGAGGTCGAAATCGCGACGCCAACTTCTCCCGAAGCGCGGGCGTAACCGTCAGCCATGTGGGTTGCGCCCTGCTCGTGCCTGGCCAGCACGTGATAAATCTTCGAGTGCTTCAGGGCGTCGTAGACCGGCAGAATGGCCCCTCCCGGATACCCGAATACCTGGCGCACTCCTTCCGCCTCAAGGCATTTCCAGAGAACCTGGGCGCCTGTCATCATCCGTGATTCGTTACCCGCATCCGCAGCCATGATCCTTACCTCATCTCTGGTTTCCCGCCTTTCGCTGTCGGCGAGATGCCCGGCCAAAAACTAAAAAGGCCGTCATCTTTAGGATGACGGCCTCTGATAAATCCCGTGCTTACAAGGCGTCACCCCGAGTTGAGGGGAATAATGCTAATAATGACGCTAATTCGTACGGAGCTTCCCACACGGAAAGACTCAAGCGCCCGGCCTTGCCCTAAGTCGCCGCGAGTTGTGGGAACGGTAGACATAATCCGAGTACCGGCTGACAAGTTGATATATCACACTCCGACCGACTGCGCAACCAATTCGTTTTCATTCCGGTGAGAGCAGATGGTCGGCAAAGACCGTCTTTTACAGCGAATTGACCGGGCTGCACCGTTTTCGCCTGCTACATCCAATAACCCGCCGGTTATTACCCCAAACGGTACGTAGTGCTGCGTCGTTGAGTGCCCGCCAAGCTCTTGAGGTCGATCTTCCCGGCCTGCCGGCCGCATTCGGGCGAGACTCAATGAGGCATGTGCGAACAACAACCTTCTGACAGCTAATTTGGAGGAAAGGAATGCCTGAAGAGAAAGTCGTAAAAGCGGGCGACGTGACCCAGCGCGTGGGAGTCGAGGTCATCCGCGCCCGCGGCGTAGATGTGGACAAGCTCATCAAAATGCTGATCGCCAATGCGGCAGCGGAATTCGCCAGCACTTATTACTACTACACGAACAAGCTGCCTGCCCCTTACTCAATGGGATTGAAGCCCTGAAGGCCGTGGTTCGGTTGCGCTCAGTCGCCGAAGACGCGAATACAAATTCCATCTATCGCGCCCGCCTTGACTCCTCCAGCGGCTTAACGGTCAGCCCGCCATAGACGCTGAAGGGCCCAGCGAAGGCCAGCGTCGGGTTGAACTTGACATTCGGGCTGACGTGACTCAGACTGTTTTCTCACCATACTTATAAGACTTATGTCTCACATTGTAGGACACAAGCAAAGAGGATGAGCATGCAGACCCAATCTCCCCTTGAGAAAATGGTCTTTCGCAAGACCAACAGCAAAGGCGGACGCAACATCAGTGTCACCCCCAACAACAGCACAAACAAGCATCTGGCCTACGGCCGCATCATTCTCGACGCTTCAGTGCCGTCGGTTCGGTTTGCCACCGGCAACCAGGAAACGGGACTGATTTGTCTGTCGGGCGGCGCTACCGTGAGCGTTGACGGCAAGCCGTTTCAGTTGGGGCAGTACGATGCCATTTACGTTCCGCGCGACAGCCAGATTGAAGTGTCAACCAAAGCACGTGTCGACCTGGTTGAGCTCTCCGCGGACGTGGAGCACCGTTATCCGTTGCAGTTTGTTTCCTATGCGGAAATCTCCAAGGATCCGGCTCTGAAGTTCGACGCGGGCGTTCCCGGCCAGGCGCGCCACCTCAATATTCTTCTCGGAAAAAACGTCGAAGCTGGACGGCTGGTCGCCGGCTTCACCTACTCGGAGCCGGGCAACTGGACGAGTTGGCCGCCTCACGAACACGCCGCGATTCTTGAGGAAATGTATATCTACTTCAATATGCCGGCGCCGGCATTCGGGTTGCAGTTGGTGTACGACAACACGGAGTATCCGGAAATGGTAGTTCCGGTGCGCGATGGCGACGCGGTGCTGATGCCCAGTGGTTATCATCCTAACGTTTCCGTTCCCGGCCACAAGATCTGTTTTGTGTGGGCGATGGCCGCGCATCGCGAGAAGGTTGACCGGCAGTTCGGCCTGGTCAACGTGCAACCGGGATTCAATCAAGGCGGTTCAGGGTTGGAAGCCAGCCGCAAATAACGCCGAGGATAAAAAATGATTCTGGACGCGCTAAAGCTAACTGGGAAAAATGCGCTCGTAACCGGTGCACAGCAAGGTCTGGGCGCCGGTGTTGCCGTGGCTCTGGCTGAAGCGGGCGCAAACGTAATTGTGCATGGGCTGGAGCCCGAGAAGACCGAGACGATCCGCGCAGCCGTCTGCAAAGCGGGTGTGCAGGCTTTTTCGGTGTTAGGAGATGTGGCGGACCCAAAGGTTTGTGAGCGGATGGTTGAGAGCACGGTGGAGCGGTTGGGCTCGATCGACATTCTGGTCAACAATGCCGGGATCATTCGCCGCGCACCGGCAGCGGAGTTCTCGCTCACGGACTGGAGCGACGTAATCGAGATCAACCTGAACAGCGTTTTCCGGCTCTGTCAGCTTGCGGGGCGGAGGATGCTGGCCCAGGGGCGCGGAAAGATCATCAACATCGCGTCCCTGCTTTCCTTCCAGGGCGGCGTATTCGTTCCGGCTTATGCCGCGGCCAAGGGCGGTGTCGCGCAATTGACCAAGGCATTGGCCAACGAATGGGCGCCGAAAGGAGTGAACGTCAACGCCATCGCTCCTGGCTACATGGCGACAGATAACACCGCCGCGCTTCGCGCCGACCCGCAGCGCAGCCGGCAGATTCTTGAGCGCATCCCCGCCGGACGATGGGGGACGCCGCAGGATATCGGCGGCACGGCAGTGTTTCTTGCCGCGCCTGCCAGCGACTACATCAACGGCCACGTACTGGTTGTCGACGGCGGTTGGATGGGGCGGTGAATGACCACGAGCGGATGATCGGGCCCAAGCAGCAATGGCAGTTCTGATTCATCCTTGAGAAACGAAGAGAGAATAGGGAGGAGAAGTAATGTTCACGTTAGCAAGGTTGTCTGTTGTTGCCATGCTTATTGTCGTTACCTGCGTTGTTGTCTCGGCGCAGACCGCCAGCGCGCCTGCGGCAGCTATTTTTTTCGACAAAGCCAAGGTCGACCAGGCTATGACCTCCGGCTCTGTCCTATATGACGGCAAGATGTTTAGGGTGCAAATGGGCAAGCGGAGCGAAGCCGGCCAGGTGGAATTCCACGCCAAGGATACCGATGTTTTCTACATTGTTTCGGGCTCAGCTACGTTCGTTACCGGCGGCACGATGGTCGGAGGAAAAACCACGGGCCCCGGTGAGATCCGCGGAACCTCGATTACGGGCGGTGAGACACGTAAGCTTGCCAAAGGCGATGTCATCGTGATCCCTGATAGCGTCAATCATTGGTGGAAGGAAATTCAAGAACCGGTGGTCTATTTCGTAGTGAAGGAAGTGACGGGGAAGTAGGCGATCAGTATTGCTGAAGTCGAATTGTTATTTGTCATTCATCAACGGAAAGAAATGAGGAGATGGTATGTCAAAGACTAAGTCGAATTTCACCCGGCGCGCCGCCCTTGCGGTGATTGGCGCCGTTTTGATTGCGTCCACTCTCGTCTCGCCGCTGCAAGCCGCCGAGACTTCCGGCGTGGCCACCGCGGTCGCCACGGCCGTCGAAGCACTGCGAGCCGCCATGGTGTCGGGAGACGAGAAGGCGCTGAATGCTCTGACGGACGATCATCTGACCTATGGGCATTCCCACGGAATGCTTCAAGACAAGGCCACGTTCGTCAAATTCCTGGTTGGCCCGAAGGCGCCCGGCAAATTCAATTGGATCAAGATCTCCAATCAGACGATCGACGTGGTAAACAGCCACATTGCGTGGGTCCGTCACACTTTTGACGCCCAAAATGAAGAACCAAGCGGCAAGATCACCAAAGCCCACATCATCCTCCTTCAGGTGTGGATGAAGGAAAAGGGGAACTGGAAGCTGTTGGCCCGGCAAGCCTGTGTCCCCGACTAATGGTAATAATGTTTGGCGCGCGAGGCAGTGCGCATGCCAAACAAAATGGATCTCCATTCCTGGGCCGTTTGCGTTCGAGACTTCAATCGCACCTTACGGCCCAGTAGTTTCCTCAAGTTTCGTTTGGGAAGTAGAGTGACAGAACAAACAAAACGGACATTTGCGGACTTAGAGGTAATGGAAAGCGCCAACATCAAGCCAATCGCTCCCGAACCGGGGCTGACGCGCCTGGTTGGCGCCCACAACGACAAGTTGTTCCTGGCGGAGCACCGAATGGCGAAGGGCTACGTTGGTTCGCGCCACAGCCACCCGCATGAACAAGTTGTTTACGTTATTTCGGGTCATCTCAAGGTGAGTTGCAAAGGCAGGAGCTTCGACCTGCGCTCCGGCGACAGCTTTGTGGTGCGCGGCGGCATCGAGCACCAGGCGACAGCACTGGAAGAGTCGGTAGTCATCGACGTGTTTACGCCCTGCCGCTCCGATTACCTGTAGCGTCCTCCATCGCAATCCACATCCGGTGCCACACGAGGTTGGAATTAACATGGCGACGAACGAGACAAACTCCTCTCTTTATCGAGTGCAGGTTCTCGACCGCGCTTTCGCCATCATCGATGCCCTGGCAGACACGCGCGAAGACGCCAGCCTGGCGGAGATCGCTGCCATCGTGAAAATGCATAAGAGCACGGTCCACCGCTTGATGATGAACCTGGAGCGGCATCGGCTGGTTGACCGGGACCAGACGGGGCATTACAGGCTTGGGATGAAGCTGTACGATCTGGGTATCCGGGCGTTTTCGCGCTTCGACATACGCCACCGTGCGCGGCCGCACCTTGAAAAACTGATGTACAACACGGAAGAGACGGTCCACCTTTGCATCCTCGACGATGGCGAGATGCTCTATGTTGACAAGGTCGAACCCAGGCGCAGCATTCGCATGTCTTCGACCGTGGGACGTCGTAACGCGGTACACTGCACGGCGGTGGGCAAGGCCGTCCTGGCCGCGCTTCCCGAGGCCGTTGTCGATCAAATCATTTCCCAGCGCGGGCTGCGGCGCTTCACGGCTAAGACGCTGACCACACCCGCGGAACTGAAAGCTGAGCTGCGGGAGATCCGCCAACGCGGGTTCGCCATCGACGATGAGGAAAATGAAGAAGGCGTCCGTTGTATTGGAGCGATGGTGAGAGATTATTCCGGGCGTCCGGCGGCGGCCATCAGTGTCTCCGCACCATCGTTTCGCATGTCTCGAGAGAAGCTTCGGGCACTAGCGCCCCTAGTTTGCGAAACCGCTCGGGCAGTGTCGCTGGAATGGGGATATCGGGAAGTCGAACGGGAAGGGGTTGTGCGCAACCCGCCGGGTTAGCCCGATTTTTTGGAGGGCGGCCACTGCGCCGTAGCTGCGCATGTTGCGGTGGAACCCCGGCGCTGTTCAGGTCAGATTACGCGGAGGCCTCATGAAAGAGTTTTTGGGCGAAGATTTCCTTCTCCAATCGGCTGCGGCACGCAACCTGTACCACAGCTATGCCGAGCATGAACCCATTCTTGATTATCACTGCCACATTTCACCGAAAGACATTGCGGAAAACCGCCGCTTCAACGATCTGTTCGAGATCTGGCTGGAGGGCGATCACTACAAATGGCGTGCCATGCGTGCCAACGGTGTTGAAGAGCGGCTCTGCACGGGCGATGCTCCGGCGTTTGAGAAGTTCATGGCGTGGGCGCGCACCGTTCCCTCTACGCTCCGCAATCCGCTGTATCACTGGACTCACCTCGAACTGAAGCGATACTTCGGAATCGACCGCCTGGTGAACGAAACCACCGCAAAACGCATCTGGGAAGAGGCCAACGCCCAACTCGCGACCGACGACCTCCGGGTGCACGGCATCCTGAAGAAGTTCAACGTGAAGGCAGTTTGTACCACCGACGATCCGACCGACGATCTCCGCTACCACAAGCAGATCGCCGCTTCCGGATTGTCTACCCGCGTGTTTCCCGCCTTCCGTCCGGACAAGGCGCTCAACGTCCACCTTCCCGAGCAATTCAACGGCTGGGTCGCCAAGCTGGCCGAAGCGAGCAATACGGATATCCGCAACTTCAAGGCATTTCTCGACGCCATCCGGCAGCGCCACGAATTCTTTCACCAGATGGGGGCGCGGCTCTCCGATCACGGCTTGGAGCGCTGCTACGCCGAGCACTGCCCGGAGGCGACAGCGGCGGCGATCTTCGATCGAGCTCGCTCCGGCAAAGCAGCAAGCGCCGAAGAGCAGTTGCAATTTGCCTCTTACATGATGCTGTATTTCGGTCATCTTGACGCCGCCGGCGGATGGACGAAGCAGCTACATCTTGGGGCTCGCCGCAACAATAATCTCCGCATGTTCAAGGCGCTCGGCCCCGACACCGGGTTCGACTCGATCGGCGATTGCCCGCAGGTGGAAGCGCTCGGCACGTACCTCGGCCGTCTGGCCGCCGATGGCGCTCTGCCGAAGATCATCGTCTATAACGTGAATCCCACCGAGAACTACGCATTTGCGACCATGGTCGGCAACTTCGCGGAAAACTCTGTTCCTGGAAAAATGCAATTCGGCAGCGGCTGGTGGTACCTCGATCAGAAAGAAGGCATCGAGTGGCAGTTGAACACCCTCTCGAATGTGGGGCTGCTGTCGCGCTTCGTCGGCATGATCACCGATTCACGCTCATTCATGTCCTACCCGCGGCATGAGTACTTCCGTCGAGTGCTGTGCAACCTGTTGGGGAAAGACCTGGAGAATGGTGAATTGCCCGACGATGTGGAGTTGATCGGGGGAATGATTCGGAATATCTGCTTCAACAATGCCAAGGAGTTTTTCGCGCTGGACATGACAGCCCCGGTCGGGCGCGAGCGGGTTCTGGCGCGCAACTGAAATTTCTCTTGCCAGTACGGGTGCCCCAGGTTCCGCGCCGCCGATCACTCCTTTGATATATGCCGCGCAATTTGGTCAAGCCGCGCAATTTGTAGCAAATGGCTTATTCGGCTGTTCGGCGCTAACCTGGGCCGGCGTCCAGTGGCAGCTAGTTCTTACCGTGGAGGCATTTTGCCTGTACGCCACGCCGGTCACTCCAATGGCAGTTCCATGTAACGTGTTCCCGGTTGCGGACTGTTGTAATACGGCGGAATCTCGTGAAACCCGAGCGCCAGATACAAGCGGTTGGCTTCCATCATCTGCGCCGGAATCGTGTCCAGACACATTCGGGCGTAGCCAATCAGTTTGGCCTCGGCGATGAGCCGCTCAGCGAGTTGGCGGCCTATGCCTTGGCCCTTGCATTCGGGCCGCACATACAGGCGTTTCATCTCGCACGCCTGCTGATCGAAAGGCCGCAGCGCGCCACATCCAACAGGGGCGCCATCAACGAAAGCAAGCAGCAACCGGCCTGCCGGGAGAGCGTACTTGCCCGGCAGTGTGGCCAGCTCTTCCTCAAAGTTCTGGAAGCACAATGGAAAACCTAACGAAGCACCATATTCCTTGAATAGGTCGCACGCCTGTGCGATGTCGGCTGGCGATTCGGCGATTCGAATGGTGACTCGTGCGGAATCTTTCATGGCATGAAATCCCCGGTTAGCGCGGTTTCAGAATAGGCGTATCCCGGAGCTATCAACCTTCACGGGGTGTACCTTTCGCGAAACCGGCCGGCAGAATGCCGAAGCAACTCACCACAGACCTATTATCTTCCACTTTTGAAAAACGATGTCGTTGCAATATACCAGCATCTTTACTCATTGGTCGTGTCTGCCGCAAGAGGCCCTAGAGCAATTCACAGTTGGTATACCCCTCAATATCACCGCCGGGCCTGAAAGCCCGGCTTCTTCACGGGGTATATCTTCCGCGAATCCGGTCTAGCCCGTCGCCCATGAAACAGCTACCATGGACACGCTGGCCGATTCGCTCTTCCAGCTTCCGCCTAGTTGCTCGGCGTGGGCGTGCCAGGGCAAAGTCAGCGGCCACGGAAATCCCTATTCGGAAGGATGGAACGACCCTCTCATGACTACCTCACCGGCAACGCTGCCCCGCTTGAACGCCGCATACCTGGAAAGCAATCCAACGTTGGCAGGCGGCACTTCCGGACACTCTCTCCGTGAGAAGGTTCTACAGTTCGGCGAGGGCGGCTTTCTTCGAGGCTTCGTCGACTGGATGATCGACGGCATGAACAAGAAGGGCCTCTTTGCGGGCTCCGTCGTTGTCATCCAACCCATCGCCCAGGGTGCGGTCGCCAGCCTGAATGAGCAGAACGGCGTTTACACCCACATGATGCGCGGTGTCGAAGGTGGCATGGTGGTGGAGCGGAAAGAGGTGATCACCTGCATTAGCCGCGGCATCAACCCCTATACTGATTTCGAGCAATACCTGAAGTGCGCTCACAATCCCGATCTGCGCTTCATCGTCTCCAACACCACCGAGGCTGGAATCGCTTACTGCGCGGAAGATAAAATCACCGACGCACCGCCGTCTTCCTTTCCGTCCAAGCTCACGCTTCTGCTGCTTGAGCGATTCAAGGCATTCGGCGGCGATCCAGCCAAGGGTTTCATTTTGCTGCCTTGCGAACTGATCGACAATAACGGAGACAATCTCAAGAAAACCGTCCTCCAGACTGCCCGGAACTGGAATCTCGACGCTAAGTTCGTCGCCTGGGTGGAGCAGGCCAACGTCTTTACCAACACGCTGGTTGACCGCATCAACACCGGCTATCCCGGCGACGAAGCTGAGGCTCTCCAGCAGGCTTGCGGGTATCGCGACGAACTCTTCAATACCTCCGAGGTCTTCCATCTCTGGGTCATCGAAGGCCCGGCTTTCCTGGAGAACGAGCTGCCGCTCAGGCGGGCCGGCTTTAATGTCGTCTTTGCCGAAAGCGTAAAGCCCTACCGCGACCGCAAGGTTCGCATACTCAACGGAGCCCATACCAGCACGGTTCTGGCGGCTTATCTCGCCGGCAAGGATTTCGTCGTCAAGTGCATGCAAGACCCGGTCGTCAGCGGGTTCATGAAAAAGGCAATCCACGACGAGATTATCCCCACCCTGACGCTGCCCAGGCAGGAATTGGAGGCTTTTGCCGAAGCTGTCATTGAACGCTTCAGCAATCCTTTCATCAAACACCCGCTGCTGAGCATCTCGCTCAACTCCGTTTCTAAGTTCAAGGCTCGTATCCTGCCTTCGGTCGAACAGTACGTTGCCGGGCAGGGCCGTGTGCCCGACCACCTCGCGTTCAGTCTGGCGGCCCTCATTGCCTTCTATCGTGGAACCGAAATCAAAGACGCAGCCTTGATTGGCTGGCGCAATGGCAAGGAATATCACATTAAGGACGATCTATCGATCTTGGGGGCCTTCGCCAAACTCTGGCAACGCTTTGATGGCTCGGCAGCGGGCATTGCTGAACTGGTGGATGGCGTTCTCAGCAAGCAAGAGTGGTGGGGCAAGGATCTTCGCACCATTCCTGGTCTGGAGGCGGCCGTCACTCGCGATCTGGGCTTCATCCTCGACAAGGGCATGAGAGCCGCTTTAGAGCAGGTCACTACGCCCGAACGGCGCCGGTGACACCGAAAAATGTGCCCCAATAGATTGCGAGACCGGTGGAGAGTAGTTAGTCTTCAGCGATCTTGGGGTCGCTGCCACGGCGCGCACTGAGACAAGCTCCGAACAATAGCAAGCCCAGCGCTGCGGCTTGTGTCCAATGAGGCCGCGTCCGGCCGAAGATGAGCAGCAGTCCGGTCGAGAGCAAAGGCGCGGCATAGCTCGCCATGCCAAGCACGACGATGTCACCGTGCTTTGTGCCCCTGTCCCAACACCAGAATGCCGTCCCAACCGGGCCGGTAGCCATGGCAAGGATTGCCGCCCATTGGCCCGGCGTGGGCGTTACCCAGGTCTCGCCCGTCAGGTGTATGACCGCGCCGAGCACACCGACAGCAAGGCAGGAGCCTGCCATCGCACTGCTGGAGACTGCGCCGAAGCGACGGTTCAAAACCGAATACGCCGACCAGGTAAACGCCGCGCCCAAGGCGGCGAGATAGCCGGCGATGTACTTCGGTTGCATGGCGAATGACTGTCCGCGGGTAACCACCAGAGCTGCTCCGGCCAATCCCAGCAAGGTGCCAAGCCACTGCCGCGCATACACCCGGACGCCGGGTAGCAGCCCGGCGAATACGACAATCAACAGCGGCCAGAGATAGTTGACCAGATTGACTTCGACCGCGGGGGCATGGTTGAAGGCAATGAAATAGAGTGCGTGGTATCCGGCCAACGCGGCGATGGTGAGCACTGCGGCGCCGGCAGGTTGGCGCAGGGCGGCGATGCCCGCTCCTCCGGGTCTCAGCAGCCAGGCACAGCCTAGCCCCCCGGCCAAACTGAAAGTGAGCGCCAGCAACTGGAAAGGCGGAATACCGGCTGCGGCTGTAGTCAATACAGCCAGCGCGGCCCAAAGACCAATAGCCGAAAAACCAAACAGCGTTGCGCGTCGACGGTCGTCCATGCACGCCAAAACAGCGGCCGCAAGCCGATTTAGCTTGTCAGCACCTTCACCAGCCTATAGAGAAACTCGCGCCCGTCGTAGAGTTCCTTCTGCCCGATGCGTTCGTTCAAGCCGTGGACGCCATTGTTTGGAGCGGTAAAATCTCCCGTGATGCCATACATGGGGATACCCACATTTCGCATCCAGCGCATGTCGGTAACTGCCGGACTCATATAGGGCACGACCGGCACTCCGGGCCACATTTGCACACTTACCTTCTCGACCGCACCCATGATTTCATGGCCAATGGGCGAAGCCGGAGCAGGAACCGACTTATTGGTGACACGCAGCGTTACTTTCGGCCCCGCAAGCTGTCTCAGTTGCTGCTCGACTGCTTCCGCACTTTCGCCCGGCAGAATGCGGCAGTTCAAAGTCGCCTTGGCACGCTGCGGCAAGGCGTTTTCGGCGTGTCCGGCCTGCAACATGGTTGCTATACAGGTCGTACGTATCATTCCCACCAAATCGGGCCTGGCGGAAATGCGCTCGACCGCTGCTTGATTGTGCGCGTCCTGAGTAATCGTGCGCATGTCTTCGGCAACCTGGCCGGTGGTAAGCGCCGCGCGCCGCATGAAATAGATTCGCACTGCCTCGGTCAGATTCACCGGGAATTCGTATTGCGCAATGCGATTGAGTGCATCCGTGAGCTCGTAGATAGCGTTTTGCCGGCTGGGCCTGGCCGCGTGGCCACCTGGGTTGGTTGTCTCCAGTTCGACGGTCATGAACTGCTTCTCGGAAACTTCCACGGTGTGGATAAGCGGTTTGCCATCCTCCAGCACGCCTCCCCCGCCCTCGCTCAGCCCGTAGGCCGCGTCGATAAGCTCGCGTTTTTATTGAGTAACCACGCTGCACCGTTCTCCGGCACATCGACTCTCTCTTCATCGGCGGTGAGCGCGACAATGATGTCGCGATCTGGTTTGTAACCTTCCCGCTTCAACTGTGAAACGACGGACACGATGGAAGCGGCCAGCGCCTTGCAGTCGATAGCTCCGCGGGCAGTGAAGTAACCGTCGCTCTCTTGCAACTTGAAAGGATCGGTCTTCCAATCCTCGCGTTTTGCTTCAACCACATCTAAATGTGCCAGCAAGAGAATTGGTTTCTTCGCGCCCGTCCCCTTGAAACGCACTACCAAGTTCCCTTTGCGCGGAAACGGTTCGAATAGCTGGATTTCATCGGCGGTGAAACCAGCCTCCATGAAGCGCTTTTGCATGGCGCGTGCTGCTTGCGTATTATCACCAACCGAGTGAGTCGTGTTGATTTCGACCAGTTCTTTATAGATGTCATGAAACAGCTTCTGCTCAGCGCTGGAGTCCGCCGCATAGACAACCACGCTGCAGAGCAAAACAACGATGCCGGCAACTGCTGCCCTAAAACTCGCCATACGATTCCTCCTTAAGCAGGAATCTCCTTTTCAAGTTCGGAGTTGCGCGCGATTGTACTGCTTGTGAGCGGTTTGGCAAGGCTTAGCCCGCATCTGCGAACGAAAAACGGAGTGATACCTACCGTTTTGGGCTTTGCAGCGTAATCGACAGCGTGCCTTGTCGATTTCGCGGGCAAGCCGGGTCCGTTACCGTTGGGGCAGTCGGGATAACAACGAATGCCCGGACGGGCTGGCCGCTCGACTCGTCGACGAACAAAACATATGACTCGTTATTCGCCTTGCGGTATAGCTACGGCTTCGACCTTCTTCGCGACCGGCGCTTTCTTGGCTGCGGCCTTCTTCTGCGCCGCCCACCTTGCTCTCTGCGCCTCGGCGATCTTTTTTCTGGCGGCTGCACTCATTCGCCGACGGCCACGTGATGGTTTCGGGGCAGGGGCCGCTGCTTTGCGCCTCGCCGCCCACCGCGCCTTCATCAAAGCCGACAGGCGCCTGCGCCCGGCAGGGGTCAGGCCACGCTTGCCTGGCTGCTTCGGGGCGGCTTTGGCGGCCGTGGCCGGACGTCCACGGCGAACCGAAGCACCTGTGCTGTCCAGAGCCTCAACCGCGGCGATGGCTCGGGCAATGCGGTTACGTTCTGCTTTGAGGCCAACAAGAATCTTGCGAAGTTCCATGTGTTCTCCTAGCGCGGCGATAGTAACAATAAGCTGCCAAAGGAGCAAATCGCGGGGAAGTACCCAGTTGGCTTCGCCTCCTGTGCCGCTATCTTTGCGCGCCTGTACGCCTTGGAAACGAGAGGATAGCCGTGAGGCTCAAAACCCGACCTTCTCCCGTCCTTTCAGCGATAGAATCTCTCGCGCATCGTCCGCTGTTGCCACCTCCCGGCCGAGTCCCTCGATAATCTGCCGCGCATGAGACACCTGCTCGGCGCTGCTTTGAGCCAGTTTGCCGGCGCCAATCCACAGGCTGTCCTCGAGTCCCACCCTTACGTTGGCCCCCATGGCGGCGGCCAGCGCCGCGATCGGCAGTTGGTTGCGGCCAGCGCCCAGAACCGACCAACGGTAATCCTTGCCGAACAGCCGATCGGCCGTGCGCTTCATGTGTAATACGTCTTCGGGATGAGTTCCGATGCCGCCCATGATGCCGAAGACCGACTGCACAAACAGCGGCGGCTTCACCGCCCCGCGGTTCACGAAGTAGGCCAGGTTGTAGAGATGTCCTATGTCATAGCACTCGAACTCGAAGCGGGTTTCGCTCTCCGCGCACGCCTGCAAGGCAAACTCGATGTCCTTGAACGTGTTTCGAAAGATCAGGTCCCGTGTGCCCTCCAGGTACTCCGGTTCCCACGTGTGCTTGAACTCCTTGAAGCGCTCCAGCATGGGGAAGAGTCCGAAGTTAATCGATCCCATGTTGAGCGAAGCCAGCTCCGGCTTCAACTTCATGGCGGGCCCGATGCGCTCCTCGATCCGCATGGTGGGCGCGCCGCCACTCGTCAGGTTGATGACCACGTCCACTGTTTTCTTGATCTGGCGCACAAAGGGCAAAAACATATCGGGATTCTGCGTGGGCTTGCCTGTCTGCGGATCGCGAGCGTGCAGGTGAACGATGGCAGCCCCGGCACGCGCCGCCGCAATAGCGGACTCGGCGATCTCCTCCGCCGTCACGGGCAGATATGGCGACATGGATGGCGTGTGGATGGCGCCGGTAATGGCACAACTGATAATGGCTTTATTACTGCTCTTAGAAGACATGCATCATCCTTCCTTGGCTTGCATGAGTAACTCAGACGACGTCCAGGCTTGCCGGCATCCCCAAGATTTTCTGCTTGCGAGTCCGCATTCTCCTGGAATTGCTTCATCCTGTCAAATCCATAGCGGCGGCACCACCAGGCTGCCGGAAGCAGGTTTATATGGGGGATGGGTAGCCCCGTGGCATTACCGCGATTGCCGGTCGGCTATTACGATGTTGTAGCCGCATCGGGCTAAGCCCGGAGACCATTGACTAGCGGTTTCGAATCTTCAACTCACCAAAAAGAAAGTTAGGGGGTGGGAGTTCAATCCCGCCCCGTTTCCCTTCCTGATTGTTAGAACGAGATGGTGACTGCGATCCCGATGCCGGGGTGCGCGCGGTTATATAGGTAGTACCCATCGTCAGTGTAATCAATATATACGTCGTCGGATTCGAACCACGTCGGAGACCACGCTTCCGGCCACGGATCAACGAACGTCACCCAATAGCCGTCGTACTGGAAGCGCGGATACCCGCCCACGTAGACTAGCGGCAGGCGGCTGATACGGAAGAAGTGGTTGCCGCCGAAGTAGAGCCTGAATCGGTCTTCGGGAACTCGGTAGCCGTTATAGCCGCCGCGCTGGCGCCAACTGCGGTGTTCGTCATTCCACGAGCGGGCGCGAGACTGGACGAAACCGCTGCGCACCTGCCCCTGGTGTTGAGGGACACCGCTGGGGTGGACGCCGCCATGGGCGGGCTCAGTGGGCTGGACGCCACCGTGATAGGTGCCTCCTGAGCTTTGCTGCGGCCGCGGCGCAGGAACCGGCTTCTCCGGCTTACGTTGTTCCTGCTGTGGTTTGCCCCGCTCTTTTTCCTGATGCTCCTGCTGTGCATAGACAGGAGCAATGGTTCCGAGGAGCAAAAACAGGGCCCCTACGCTGATAGCTGATTTCATCGGCATGCTGTCTCTCCTTTTTGGGAATCTAGCTGAGATTTCCTTTTTTGAATTCGAAAGGCAAAAATATTGCACTGGATTGGCAAGCGACCATTCGCATCAATCACCCTCTTGAGGAGTGTCTCATTCCAGTTCGGGTTGCGGGTACCTATCCTCCGATCTAGAATATGCCATCGAGGTTGCCTTTTTGAAGCGTCCCAAAGTTCTGGCGATTACCAAGCGCCCCGCGGAGTTGTGCGCCACGCAACCATGGCTGAACGCGGCGGGGTTGGAATTGATAACCGCCACCAACACGAACGCCGCCGGCGCCATCATCAAGAGCACACGGGTAAAGGGCATCATCGTTTGTAAGGGATCTTGGTCCGAGGAAGAGCGCGAAGGCATCGCAGCCGAATTATGGATGCTTAATCCTGAGGTAGAGGTCATTCTGCGGTGTCCCGATTGCACCGAATGCGACGAGGTGAACCGTAGCGCGGGAACGTTGCGAGACACCCTTCCCCTGACGAATTTTATTGCCGCAATCGCCTCTAAATGACTTTTCCGCCCATGTGGGTAACGGCCTCGGCACCCACCGCCCTGCGCCCAATCCAGCCCCAGCGGTTCGGCAGACCGCCGCTACCGGGTGTCGGGCACCCGAAAATATACGTCGAACCTTGAAAAACGCCCAAAGTACTGTTGCAGCATTTTCCATCTCGTGCGAAGGTAGCAAAGGAGCATTATTCCTAGAGAGCAAGGAGGACGTGTTCAATGGCAACAATGACAAAGACGCAGTTGGTTAAGTTTATGGCCGGCAAGCTCGAACTCACCAACAAACAGGCAGCGACTTTTCTGGAGACTCTGTCGGACGTCGCGGTCGCAGAAGCAAAGAAGAATGGCGTGTTTGTGTTTCCCGGACTGGGCCGCCTGAAGAAAGTGCAGCGCAAGGCTCGCATGGGCCGCAACCCGCAGACCGGCGAAGCGATCAAAATCAAGGCCAAGACCGTGGCAAAGTTTTATGTGGCGAAATCGGTCAAAGACGCCATCGCCCCAGCGAAGAAGTAATCGGCAACAATTTCTGTTATCCGTAGAGGCCAGCGGCAACGCTGGCCTTTGTCCGCCCTAGACGCTCTGCCACGAACCGGCGGGGAGAAGAATGGCAGTCAGATTTCTGTAGGCAGTCGTTTTAACCTTGCCAGTACCGGGGTCCCCGGCACGCGCCGCAGTTGCGCGTGTTGGGGTGAAGTGCCGGAAGCGGCTGCATTTCACCCTTCGCCGTCCCGTTCGTAGCGAAACACCGTTCTTGCGCTCCGTTCTGTCCCGTCCACATCCACGGGCGCGACTAATTCGACTTTCGCATGAGACTCGGGATTGTGCTTGAGTCTGAAACTGGCTTGAAAGGTGCAGACCTGTCCCAACGAATTCTTAAGCCGTCCTTTGTGGGCATATTCGAACGCGCAATTCTCGGGTGTGAGAGATCGCCGTGGAAGCTGCGAGTCCACCAGATGCGCCAAATCAGGCAGCTTGAGCCGGAAGCTCTGTTCGTCCGTAAAGTGCTCGGCCTCTGAATCAACCAAGAATATCTGCTGCATAGCCTCCCCATGACCAGGGCCATCTCCGAAGCGCGGCTTCCTCGCTCCATCTACGTGGAAGAGGATTTGCGCCCTGGTGTTGCGCTTGAGCTGCTCTCAGGTCGCGCTAAGGCTTCGCGGAGCTTGCGGTTCCGCTCGCGGCGGCGAATGTTCTGCTTTCGCACACGGTGAAATTGGGCTTTGTCACCATTCTTTGCGGACATATATGGGCTCCCTCGACGGTGCTGCGTCTTCTTGCATTTTACTCTTATGTCCGGGTGCGGTAAGCTTTAGTGTCCACTGATGGGCAGTTGGGAGGTGACGAAACTTGGCGGAAGTCCGATTGCAAGATGGTGAGTCGATTGAGAATGCATTACGTCGTTTCAAGCGCAAGGTTCAGACGGAAGACATCATCAAAGAGGTGAAACGTCACTCCTACTACCTGAAACCCGGTGAGAAGCGCCGCCTCAAGCAAGCCTTGGCGCGGAAACGTGCCCGGAAAAAGATGCGAAAAGAACTGCCTTCGTAATGAGGGCTTTTTGGGCCGCTGCCGCAAAGCAGCGGCCTTTGCCTTTGGCGCGTTTATCTGCGACGCTAGTCACCACAGCGCCGCCAGAGGAGGCTCGTATGACGGGGGAAACTCCTGAATCAACTCAGAAACAGCCGCAACAAGCCGCAATCGAGCATATCGCTGAAGCTCATAGCATCCTGAAGCGCCTCCGCGACAGGCTCGACCAGCATCCGGAATTGGAGCAAGCCATCGAAGAACTGGAGTTGGCGCTGAGTAAGCTGACGCTCAGGACGGGAGGTATGCTTTGAACCTTGTACCTGCGGTGAGCGCCGGGAAGGCCTCGCCTCCGGCTGTTTCAGGGACGCTTATCGCAGGGTCGCAGCTATGCCCTGGCTTTGAATAGCTTGGAGATATTCAACTTACCAAACTCCTTGTCAAAGGTCTCCAGTGAGAAAAGTGCGCGGCCCGCATCACTGTCGGGATTCGGCATCGTGCCATTCCGTGATTCGAATTCCTTAACGGTCCGGTGTAGCCTTTCCAGTTCGTCAAGTGCTGCTTGAAGCTTCGAATTTGTCATTCGTTTCCTTTCCCGCCCTCGAAACAGCCGCTCAACAGCACAGGCGCGAGCTAGGGAACCTCTGAACAAGAACCGTTCTGTAATCGAGAAGCAGGAGGTTCCAAACAAACATCTCGGTTATAGGTGCTGATTTCCCGTCCTGCGGCCGCATGCCGCAGTTTGGTGGCGGC